>JAFVDW010000034.1 GCA_017478245.1 Lachnospiraceae bacterium | reverse complement strand
TGTTCCTCTTACCCTCTGTCATAACTACTTTGTGTACTGGTTTCTTTTCTCTTGCCATAATAATAGGCCTCCTATGATTTAGATTTTATCATAGAAGACCTATTGCTAATAGCTATTTACAGAAAAACTTTCATACTCTCATGAATTTGAAAGCCAATAGGAGCTGTAAATTTTCTCTAAAAGGAAAAATCGCTGTAGGTATTAAGCTTACAGCGATTTTTCTGTCTCTCTCATAATGATACAACCGTGTAATGCACCTTGTTTGTAAATTCCTTGCTTCAATCAATGTTTCCTGTTTGCATTTCGGGCAGTAGAGGGGATAGTTTTTTTAATAGTATTTTCTCTAATTTTGTCACGGGTCTTATTTCCGCAAACAGGACAGTGTATCCATTCAGTCACAATTAATTACACCTTCTTTTTACTGCAATACACAACAATAGCCTGTTTGACAAAATCAGCAGTTCCATCACCACCTGCTTTGTCGATATTCCTCTTGAAGCGTTCATCACATACATACATTTCACCCAATCCACTAAGAATTTCATTGGTACATATATAGTAGTTGTCGGTTATAAATTTCTGTAATGCAGAGATTTTCTTTTGTACCTCATCAGAATTAGGAGTTAAATGTTTTAATTCTCCTAATTCAGAAAACATTGTCATCAGTTCGTTTGCAATCTTGCTATAACGATCTCTATTTTGAGCAATATCCTTTTGTTTGTACTCTTGATACGCTTTGGTATTGCCCCATTTTGCTTTTACTTCCTCCTCATACTTTTCAATTTCGCTCCTATCGAAAACATCAAAATTCATTGCTGTTTCTCCTTTTTTTTGAATTTCACGGGTAAAGGTAATAAGTTCTCCTATGTGTTTATATTGTAATTCTAACAACCTAATTTGCTCAGCGATTGCTTCTGATGGGTCAAAATTAGGGCTGTCAAGAATTGTTTTGATTTCTTTTAGGGGAAACTCTAATTCACGAAACAACAAAATATTTTGCAAACGGCTAAGTGCTGTATCGTCATACATTCGATAACCTGCTTCGGTTACTTTCGTAGGTTTCAAAAGACCAATTTCATCATAATAATGAAGTGTGCGGGAAGTGATACCAGTCAATTTAGCAACTTCATGGACAGTCATGAGTTTTTTAGTCATTCCAAAAGTCCTCCGTAGCATCTAAAATGTCTTTTGCGGGTAAAAGTGTCGCTTCAATCACACTTTTACCAGTTTTCTTCAAATAATGCTTTACTAAATGATAACCGCAAGCATATCCAGCGCAATAAGGTAAACCTACTTGCGGAAAATTTTGTAATTTAGCCAGTTCATCACCATAAAGATAAGCATTAAGATTTTCAAATCCTTGAACATTTAATCCATCTTGAATAATAGGTTTGATATATTCATTCAAAGTTGTCATATCCGTTTTTGTCACCCAAGGTCCCGCCTTATCTTCGCCATATAAGAAAGTGGCAAAGTTTTCTGCCAATCCCTCGCTAATCATCATCTCCCCAAGTGTGATGTCGTTTTTCCACTCAATAAACTGAAAACGGATATTGTGATTTGTTTCATGTGCCAAAGCTACTGGAAGATGTTCCAGTGTATATTCGTTTGGAATTAACCATGAAAAAATATATCCCGGTATGCCACCATCACCACAATAACCCTCATTCAATATGATGTAAGGACTTTCAGCATTTGCAAGCAATATAGTAAACAGATACTCTCTAACAGGTAAATCAATTCCATGTTGGGTAAAGCAGTTTAATGATTTCCTAATTGCCATCTCACATTTTTCCCAGAGTACGTCGTCTGAAATTAGCTGAATATTTTGTTTTTGTGTTTCGTCTACTTTAGTTGGCGCAATGTGCCCAAGCAATCCACTTGCCCTGATAACATCATAGCCATTAGGCGTTTTCGCTTTCATGGGAACATTATAACAAGCCCATTTTCTTTCAAATGGCATCATCAACTCATACCGATAAATGTCATTCTTCTTATCCAGAGGTGCACTCATAATTTTGGAATAGACACCATCTGAACGTACAGCAGATACATTCATATCTTTTGCTCCTTTCCTGTTTTCCTATATTATAAACTATAACGTAACGTGAAGGTCAAGAGTGTTTGCCAAAAAAGTTGCTTTCCCCCTACACCTATTACCTCATAGGCGAGGCAGCGCATCAAAAAGGTTAATTTGTACGATAAGTGAGAAAAAATGTCTATGTATGGAATGTTAATATCGGGAAGTAGTCGATTTAGGGTGTTTTGGGGTCGAATTAGGAAATGCCTCGCAAGAAAAAACATATATGTGCCGATAAATATATAATAAACCTGAGACGTTGGAGGAGTGGCGGGAGAATTGGGCGGCGCTTGTCAATGCGAAATTCGAGGAAAAGGGATTGTCATGCAGAGTGGATCACCGCTCTTATGCAGGGCAGGGGTCAGACCTTGTCCCACAGGTGCATGAGGGTACAGCGGTGAAGCACATGCTTAGATAGTTAGCAGGACAATTTCAGAATGACGGAGAAGGGAAGATTGAACAAAGTATAATCTTCCTTTCTTCATTTAGGCGAGGTATATATAGAGATTTGTTTTTACTTATGTTTGAATCTGTGTTATACTTTGTCCGTGGCAAATCGATAGTTGGAGGTGAGTGGTGTGGTAATAGAAACTGATAGATTGATAATTAGAGATGTAGCCCTGCCGGATGGAGAGGTGTTCAGTGATATGGCTTTTGATGGGAGTTTGAACGACATAGGTTTTGACAAAGATTGTAGTTCTTGGATGGATGATTGGATTATAGAAGCACAAAATCTGGCTCGAGAGGACAATCCTCGAAAAGATTATCTTGCCTATGTGATTGAAGCTAAAAGAACAGGTTCGCCTGTTGGATCTGTCGGATGTTCATTTTATGCGGATATGGGGAAAGTGGGCGTTACTTATTTTATTGGAGCAGATTTCCGGAATAATGGATACGCATCAGAAGCAATAAAGGCATATGTTTGTTATTTCTTAGAGCATTATGACGAAAAAGAGATAATTGCCACAATCCGTGAGGATAATCTCCCATCTTGGAAAGCGATAGAAAGGGCTGGTTTTTCGTTGACAGAGAAAAAAATGTATAAAGATATCAATGATGCAAACGAAGAACCATATCGATTTTATTCGGCGCAAAGAAACTAACAAATTCCAGTTGTAGGTTTTTTTAATAACAGACTGATACTTGTGGAGGTGATGATACCGTAGATAAAGTAATGCTATGATGTGCAGAATGCACTTCATATAAAATAATAATGACAAAGATAAAAACGCAACGTACATCGCATGGTGTACCAGAGCCGGTAGGTAGCCCGGTCGTCCTGTAAAAACAGGGTAAGTAACCTGCCCCTCTGGGTTGTCCGTTCTTTGTCCATAACAAAAATTAAGGAGGGAACGTTATGGACAAGGCGAGTAGTAAGCTTACAGTATTTTTTGAAGATCCGTTTTGGGTTGGCGCATTTGAACGAGCGATTGACGGAAAGTTATCCGTTAGCAAGGTTGTATTTGGCGCAGAACCAAAAGATTATGAGGTTTGGGATTTTGTCTTGAATCATTATTATGAATTAAAGTTCAGTCCATTTGTTGAAGCCAGAATCAAGCAACACCGCATATCCACGAGCGGCATGTCTTTGATTGTGAAAACCGTTACGGGGAGATTGCTCCGCAACAGGAGAAAGCGCTGGAGGCGTTAGGCTTCCCTCTCCCACACCCGGATCAGGAACCAGAGTATGGCGGACGGAAATATCTGGAAAAGCAGGAATACATTTTGATGAAACAGAAAGAGAAGATAGCCGAACAGGAACAGGCTCTTGTGGAAAAAGATCAGGAGTTGAGGGAACTGACTTTGAAGATTGAAGATGTAGACAGATTTGTGGATGAAGTCTCGGAGACCGCATACCAGAAAGCGTGTGAAGTGGTTGCGGACTCGGTGAGGGAAAAAACACAGCAGGAGGATATGAAAATATTGAGGGCTTATCAAAAATGGATTACTTCCCCGGATAGAAAAACTCTGAAAATGATTAGGGACTTTATTGGTGATTGCCTGGACGAACTTGCGAGAGCGATGACGGTAGCTGCTAAGACCGTAACAAGAACCGTCCAGAAAACTTTGCAGAAATCTGAAGTCAAAGAAGCACATAAGGAACCAATTAAAAATCTGTTCTTAAAAGATTGGGGCAGAAGCAGGTAGAAGCTGACCAATACAATGCCTCAAGAAAAGCAACTACCAAAAAACATGATATGGAACTGTAACCAGTGCCTGTTGTTTTCGTTTATCCGATGAAAAGACAGGCACTTTTTTGTGTCCAAAGGGCGATCTTTTTTGCGTCGTCCTTATTTGAAGGTTGGGAAGGTCGGTCTTTTTTGAACCGCCCTTGCTAATCCGGTAAAGGAGATGAGTGAGCATGAATGTTTTTAAATCAGTGAAAGAAGCAGTCACGGTAAGACAGGTTGCAGAATCTTACGGGATAAACGAACCGGTTCAGGAGGAGTTTCGTCCTCTCACCGAAGCGGAACAATTATCTCTGCCTTTTGATAAGCCTGACAGGGAAAAATCTATCAAATAATACCCGGTATGTTTACACTGCTTGAAAAAGGTGTTTTGCAATTAGCTGCGGAGTAGCAGATGGAAATTCCCTCTCTGCCAGGCTTACTGTGCGAAGCACCTTTTTCAGTTACGATTGGAAAGGAGATCATTTGAACATGGAAAATAAAACAGAAATCATTACAGAGACGAAAAAGGAATTTCCGGTTATTAGAAAGAGGATCGGGAATACCACTTATCTTGTATGGGTACATTTTGCCCAGACCGCCGGGGAAACCATGCAGGAGAAAATCCGGAGAATGCTGCGGGACGAGGTTCGATATATGCCGGAGAATGGCTGAAAGTAAAAAACACGGGAGCCTATCCCGTGGAAGTGATATAAATCTTTTCCTGCTTTTCATTGAAAACCGTATCGGAACATGGTAAACTAAATCCGGGTGTCACCAAGGTGGTAGGTGGCTGGCCCTCTCCGGAGGGACTGTGACCCTCCGTTTACATAGAAACCCGTAAGGGAATCTGAGGAAAGGAGGGCATGGCAATGTTGACGATTGAAGGATTGATTGCAGTGGTTAGCCTTGTGCTTACAGCGTTCGGTCTCGGATACGCCATCGGACGCGATGATAGAAAGAACTCACAGGAATAGCCGCCCCGGTCTGGTAAACTGAGCGGCCATTCAAGCTAATCATATATCGGGCCAGTCATCTATCGGTGGCACCTTTTTCTATTTCTACTATACCATGAACTCAAATCCATTTCAAGGCGATTTTTCATAGTCACCCATGCAGAAATCTCTGTAAGTCTTTTTTACAATTCAGATTATACCCCTATTTTATGCCAAAGTAAAATAATTTATGAAAAATACAAAAAAGTCTTTGACAAATCGCAACTGGAGAAGCATGCTGTTTTATAAAATGTTTAGAAGTTTTCATAAAACTTTTGGAATTGAAATATTGACAAGCGTTGGGGAATGGAGGAAAATAGGAAACAGTGAGAAAGTATATCCGGTGTGCGCCCTTATACCAGTGTGAGGGAGGGTTTTTACAGACACCGGATGAGAGAAAGGAAGGACGTAAAATGACTAAAATTGATGTGGTATCCGGTTTTTTGGGAGCAGGTAAGACTACTTTGATAAAGAAGCTTTTGAAGGAGGCACTGGATGGCAGTAAAACGGTGCTAATCGAGAATGAATTCGGTGAGATCGGTATTGACGGTGGTTTCTTAAAGGAGGCAGGAATCGAGATTAAGGAGATGAATTCCGGTTGTATCTGCTGTTCACTGGTAGGCGATTTTGGTACATCCCTGAAAGAGGTAATCACCACTTATGCGCCGGAGCGTATCCTGATTGAGCCATCAGGAGTAGGAAAGCTTTCCGATGTGCTTCGTGCAGTTGAGGATGTGGCAGCAGATTTGGATGTACAGATCAATAGTGCGGTGGCAGTGGTTGATGCTACAAAGGCAAAGATGTATATTAAGAATTTCGGAGAGTTCTTTGTGAACCAGATTGAATATGCGGGTACGATTATCTTAAGTAGAACAGGCAAAATCTCGCAGGAAAAGCTGAACACCTGTATCGAGCTGATTCGTGAACACAATCAGAAGGCGACGATTATTACCACGCCATGGGAGACTTTGGAGGGTGCGACGATTCTTCAGACCATCGAGGGTGTGGACAGTCTGGAGGATATGATGCATGAGATGCTTGAGCATGCCAAGGACGAGCATGAGCATCATCATGAGCATGGAGAGGATTGTACCTGTGGCTGCCATGACCATCATCACGAGCACGAACATGAGGAGCATGAGCACCATCATCATGACCACGAGCATGAGGAGCACGAGCATCATCATCACGACCACGAGCATGAGGAGCATGAGCATCATCATCACGACCATGAGCATGAGGAGCACGAGCATCATCACGACCACGAGCATGAGGAGCATGAGCACCATCATCACGACCACGAGCATGAGGAGCACGAGCATCATCATCACGATCACGAGCATCATGGACATGATCACCATGGACATCATCATGCGGACGAAATCTTTACCAGTTGGGGCGTAGAGACCCCCAATGTATATACGCAGGATGAGATCGAGCAGATATTGACTGCTTTGGACAGCGGAGAATATGGTGTGATTCTGCGTGCAAAGGGAATGGTTCCCGCAGAGGATGGAACATGGATTTATTATGATTATGTTCCCGAAGAGCATGATGTGAGAAGCGGCAAGGCAGAGGTGACGGGTAAGATTTGTGTGATTGGTGCTGAGTTAAAAGAGGATAAGCTGGCAGAATTGTTCCGTCAATAGGCATGAAAACGGCAGAAGCCTAATGACACGGCATAAGAGTGTGCATATGGAAAATGTGTAGTTTGGAAAGGTAAGTGTATGAAACCGGTATATATGATTAATGGTTTCCTGGAGAGTGGTAAGACAGAGTTTATCACATTTACTTTGGGACAACCGTATTTTCAGATAAAAGGTAAGACCCTGCTCATTGTCTGCGAGGAGGGCGAGAATGAATATGATGAGGTGCTTTTGAAGCGCAGCAGGACAGTGATGGAGCTGATTGAGGACGAGGAGGAGTTCAATCCCTCTAATCTGGTAGAGTTGGAGAAAAAACACAAACCGGATCGCATCATCATTGAGTACAATGGTATGTGGAATTTCAAGAATATGAAGCTGCCCTGGTATTGGAAGATTGAGCAGCAGATATCTATTATTGACGGCTCCACCTTCCCTATGTATTACACCAATATGCGTTCCCTGTTGGCAGAGATGATTCGCAAGTCGGAGATGATTATTTTCAATCGATGCGACGGTATTGAGGAGCTGAATGTCTATAAGCGCAATATTAAGGCAGTGAACCAGACGGCAGATGTCATCTTTGAGGATGCCAACGGTGAGATTGACGAGATTTTCGAGGAGGATTTGCCTTATGATCTCACACAGGATGTGATTGAGCTGGACAACAATGGCTATGGCATCTGGTATCTGGATTCCATGGATCATTTGGAGCGATATGAGGGTAAGAAGCTGCAGTTTGTGGCGATGGTATTGAAGCCGGATGGGTTCCCCAAGGGGTATTTCGTGCCAGGACGTATGGCGATGACCTGTTGTGCAGATGATATGGCCTTTTTGGGCTATGCTTGTGAATACGCGGGAGCGGATGCCCTGGAGCAGAAGGAATGGGTGAAGGTGACTGCTACGGTCAGCAAGGAGTATTGGGAAGATTACAAGGGTGAGGGACCGATTCTCCATGCCGTTAGTGTGGAGAAGACCAAGGCACCCAAGGAGGAAGTCATCAGCTTTGCATAGTACAAAGCGATTTAATGAGAGGCAATATGAGTGGTATGCTGAAGAAGAACTCATGGAAAAGGATTCTCTATTTGATCTGTTTTGTGGGGATCAATTTAATTGAATTTACGAAGGCGACACAGACCGGCGATGTCTGGTATGTGACGGTGAATCTAACGGGGCTGGCGGTCTTTTTGATGATTGCCAGCACCTTTTCGCGTCATGAAATATGGAATTTGCGCAATCTGATTATATCGCTGCTTGGCTTCGGGCTGATGGTGGGAGCATATTTTTTCAAGCAGACATCGGAGATTTACATTCATTTGGGACAGGTGGAGTCTGCACTATTGAATGTGTGGTGGTTGGCTATCGCAGCGGGAGTGTTGATACGTCGGATATGGGTGGAGCACACAAAAAAGCTGTATTTTAGCAGTTTGGGAGTACTCTGGGTGTTTTTAATGCTATTAATGACCGTTTCGGTCAATAAAAGGCTGTGGCCGTTGTGGTTTTTGCTTATGTTTGGAGCATTTTATCTGACGGATTTCACAGAGGAAGAGGGAAGAATGCTGTTGGATGCTATGATAGACGGCACGATTCTTTGC
The DNA here is from genome assembly GCA_017478245.1 of Lachnospiraceae bacterium. GTDB lineage: Bacteria > Bacillota > Clostridia > Lachnospirales > Lachnospiraceae > Acetatifactor. Next base: position 4,413 of record JAFVDW010000034.1, on the reverse strand, counting down.
TTTTTCGGATTCCAGATTTATGCGTATGCCACAAGACCTTATGATGTGGTGCGTTATGTGGGGTTTTACGATAATGCCAACACGGTGGCATTGTATTATCTGATGGTGTATGGAATGGTACTCTGTAAGCTGCATCTTTTGCATGTACGCAAAGCGGCATGGTGGTGGAAGCTTATTTTTTTCATCGGAGCAGGCGGGATGTTGTCTTTTCAGATTTTTACCCTCTGCCGCACCGCATGGGTGGTATCTGTGTTGCTCACGATTGTGTATGGAATTGTGGTAGTGCGAAAGCTTTGGGGAGATAAATGGGGGAAAGTCCTGCTGCGAGGAGGAGCGCTTGGATTGATGGTGTTAGTCACCTTTTTGCCGGTGTATTACACCATACGATGGCTGCCGACGCTGACGCACTATCGCGTGTGGTATGCCGACGAGTATTCTGTAGACAAGGTGCATTCCTTTGATCCGCCGGATTCCTGGAAGTATATTGAACTGGACGAATTTCTGGACGCATTTTTGGGAAGAATCATCCACACGTTAAAGAGTGTGGACGCCTCCAATCCATTGGTGTTAAGAGTACATGCCGGTGAAGAAGAGGTGGAGTTGGTGGAGGTGCCATGGACACAGGATGAAAGCACCAGAATACGGCTGACAATTTATAAAACGTATTTGCAGGAGATGAAGTGGTTCGGCAATGCGCCGGATAAGGGGTACTATCGAATCGGAGAGAATGCAGTCAGTTGGCATGCTCAGAATCTTTGGATTCAGGTGGGGTATTCCTATGGAATGGTGGCAGGTATCGTAATGATCTTGTTGACAGCAGCGGTGTTTGTATGTCAGAGGAAGCGCTTGCGGGCGCAAAGGGAAAATCCGTATGCAATCATTCCGTTGATGGTGTGTGTGATGTTCTTTGGATTTGGACTGACGGAAGTGGTATGGCTACCGGGACAGTTGATTTTATTTATGATGTTTTTTGTACAGCATCCGAGTTTTGTCTGTGACAAGTCGGATGTGTAGAGGAAGCGGCAGGGGATGTTGGAAGTATGGAGCATGATAAGGAAATTGTGCAATTAAAAAATAGATTGCATGATTTGGCAGATAAATCTTATAGGCAGAATATGTTTACTTTTACCGGCTTTTTGGGTTTGGCGGAGCAGGATGCTTTCTGGCAGATTGAAAAAGAGGTGCGTTCTGTGGGATATACGCTTTATGGCGGCAGGGAAGAAGCTGAACGAAAAATGATTCGGTTTGGTAAGGCAGAGGAATTGGGATATGAGGTGGAGTTCCCATTGACCTGCATCCATATTCGTCCATTAAATGCAAAATTTGCGGATGTCTTATCTCACAGAGATTTTCTGGGAGCGTTGATGAATCTGGGGATTGAGCGAAGTACCATCGGAGATATTCTGGTGGGAGATGGGGAGGCGTATTTATTTTGTCTGGAGTCCATCGCGGAATTTATCTGTGACAATCTGGAGCAGATTAAGCACACGCATGTAAGCTGCAGTATTGCGGAGCGAATTGAAGAGATTCCCCAGGAGGAGCCGGAGGTACAGACGGTGCAGGCGGCATCTATGAGGGTGGATGCTGTGATTGCAAAGGTGTATGGAAAGTCCCGCAGCGACTGTCTGGAGTTCTTTCGGACGGGTAAGGTTTTTGTGAACGGCAGGCTGTGTGAGAACAATGCCCGATTGTTGAAGGCGAGTGAGGTTGTGAATGTAAGAGGTTTTGGGAAATTTGTTTTGCGAGGTGATGCCAAAGAAACGCGCAAGGGTAAGCTTGCCATAGAGGTGGCAGTGTATCGCTAGGATAGAGGAAAGGCTAATAAGAGATGTATTCTTACAGTATTTTACAGTGGGTTTTTATTTTCTATTTTTATTGCTTTTTTGGATGGTGTTTTGAGTCTGCTTATGTGTCGATTAAAAGCAGGCGTCTGGTGAACAGAGGCTTTATGAGAGGACCGTTTCTGCCCATATATGGCAGCGGTGCGATTGTGATGCTGGTGGCTTCTATGCCCTTTCAGGATAATCTGGTGTTGGTATATCTGGCGGGCTGTGTGGGTGCCACAGCACTGGAATATGTTACCGGAGTTGCGATGGAAGCGTTGTTCAAGGTGCGATATTGGGATTACTCCAAGAAGCGGTTCAATTTTCAGGGGCATATCTGTTTAAGCTCTACACTGGCATGGGGCGGATTGACTATTCTCATGACAGAGGTGATACATCGCCCTATCGAGCGGTTTGTACTTTCTATTCCGCATCAGGTGTTGACGGTGGTTACATTGGTGCTCACAGCGGGAATTTTCAGTGATTTTGCGCTTTCCTTCAAAGCAGCGATGGATTTGCGGGATATTTTGGTTCGGATGGAAAAGGTCAAAACAGAGATGGTACATATTCAGAAGCGTCTGGATGTATTGATTGCTTTGACCAACGAGGAGCTTTCCAATATCAGAGAAGAGTATAATGAGAAGAGTGCTCAGTGGCGGGAGGAGTGGTCCGAGAGTCTGAGCAGTCGTATGGAGGATATGAAGCTTGGCGTGGAAGAGCGCCTGGAGAGTATCAAGGAGCCTTTGAATCGGTTGTGGGAAGAGAGCGGACAGAGTGCAAGGGTGGAAGGTATGCGGCAGGAGTGGGACAGTTTAAGAGCCCGTTACAGTAAACTTGTCATGAATCGCGAAAATCTCGGACGGGTGAAGGACTGGTTCCAAAAGAATATGCTTCGCTCCAATCCGACCATGTATTCTGTGCGTTTCGGCGAGGCGTTGGAGGAATTGAAGAGACAGGTCAGTGAGCGCCTGGAACAGTCTGAAGAGAAGGAAGAGGACAGGGAGCAGGAATTGTAAATGTATTGCAGATGCGTTATGAGCGTTTGGAGAGGAAGCCTTCGGAGAGATTCGAGGGCTTTTTCAGAACGTATCTTAAAGGAATTTTAAACATTTATATTATTTTTTGTTAAAATTTGATTTGTTAGAATAGATTTTGGGAGGGAAAACAAAAGATGTATAACATACTGATATGTGACGATGAAAAGGATATTGTAAATGCACTGAAGATTTATCTGAATGATGCGGATTATCAGCTCATGGAGGCGTATGACGGACTGGAGGCGTTGGAGCTTGTAAAAAACAATGAAATTCATCTGGTGCTGATGGATATCATGATGCCTAATATGGATGGGATTCAGGCGATGGTGAAGATCAGGGAGCACAGTAATGTACCGATTATCCTGTTGACGGCGAAGAGTGAGGATGCGGACAAGGTGTTAGGTCTGACAGTGGGTGCGGATGACTATATCACTAAGCCCTTTCAGCCGATGGAGGTATCGGCGCGAGTGAAGTCGCAGTTGCGCAGATATATGCAGCTTGGGGGCGGTAATATCCAAAAAGGTGTACTGAAGGTGGGAGGCATCTGGTTGGATGACAAAGAAAAAAATGTGCTTTTGGACGGCGAGGAGGTCGCGCTTACACCAACGGAATTTGAAATTTTAAGACTGCTCATGCAGCATCCGGGTCAGGTATTTTCTCCTAAGGAGATTTATCAGAGAATCTGGAATGACCTTCCCTATGGCAGTGAGAACACTGTGGCGGTACATATCAGACACTTGCGGGAAAAGCTGGAGATCAATCCGGCGGAGCCGCGCTACATCAAGGTGGTGTGGGGACAGGGCTATAAGTGCGAAAAGCTGTGAGAGGTCGCACTTTGAGCCGATTCTTTGGATGTGTTAAGGAGGATATTTATGAAAAAGAAAAAGAGTTTGACTGGGAGTTTTGCCTGCAAGCTGATTGCTTATATTTTGTTGGCGGTTAGTGTCTGTGTGGGATTGCTTGCATTGGTAGGGACGGTGTTTCTGGTGGAGGAGGACGTTTATAGCTATTCACAGGTGGGTTGGTTGGAAGACTACTTTGCGGATAGGCTTCATTCGGATGCGGATTACATATTGGAGATGCTGCAAAACAGTGAGTGGGAGCACATGCAAGACTTTTGTGAGCATTCCAATCTGGACGTGGTAATCACCAGAGAGTTTGAAGAGACTGCAAAAACCGTGTGGAGTGATTATATGGGAGGCTATGATACCCCCTTTGCGTACTCGTTTGTGTGGGAGGATCCGGATGCGGATATCGGCAATCATTACACAGTGAAGATGTATATTAATCCGGACTTTCCGGAGACGGACGACTATTCGAGGCTATATAGTGTGGCAAATCTGTTATACACATGGCGGATTGCAATTCCTATAGTTGCAGGTGTGTGCGTATTTTTGGCGCTGTTTTGTTTCATTTTCCTGATGTGTAGTGCAGGACATAAAAATGGGATGGATGGGATCGTTCCCAGTGTGTTACATCCGATTCCATTGGATATTGTGACGATTCTGTTTGCTGTAGTCGCTCTATTCGGCGTTTTTGTGTACATAGAGGGG
>JAFVDW010000003.1 GCA_017478245.1 Lachnospiraceae bacterium | reverse complement strand
TGTTCCTCTTACCCTCTGTCATAACTACTTTGTGTACTGGTTTCTTTTCTCTTGCCATAATAATAGGCCTCCTATGATTTAGATTTTATCATAGAAGACCTATTGCTAATAGCTATTTACAGAAAAACTTTCATACTCTCAAAAATAGTAACAAATAAGTTCCTATACGCGTATAGGTCAGACCGTGAGGGTGGTAGAACAGTAGGTTCAGGCCGTGTTGCTACTATCATTGAGTAATTAAATACTCTCAGAGTATCAATTGACTTAATTGGCTCAGCCCTTTGTTTACAAGGGGTTGAGCCTTTTTATGTGCGTCCGGCTAAGCCGACGCAGGGGCTTAAGTCATTTTCGTGGACTTGCTGTGGGCTTATTTTATCCTTTGGGCTTACGACTTTGAACCTTGTGCCCTATGGTGTGGGTTCTTCCGATGCTTCTGCCGGGGCAGTCACATCGGATGTTGCCTTAGAATTGTACCACAGATTAACTACGGATACAGTGAACACGGATTTGTTTGATAAGGTGGTGGATTTAACCTACGAGAATGAACAGCTCAGGAGTAAGATTCAGGTCTTGCAGGATAAGCTGAAAAAAGCCTATGAATTCATGAAGCAGTTCGTAATCAATGGAAGGAACATGCTGGATGTGTTCCGGGAGCGGATTGGCGAAGTGAAGGAATGGGTGCATAGAAAAGTTCCGGGATGAGCCGGTAAATTAAGAACACTGGTTGGATAAATCTAGTCTAACCAGTGTTTTTTCTTGACAAATATATCAAACTGATATATTGTATAATGTATCAAATTGATATATGGAGGGATATTATGAAAAGGCAAAATGTTAGAAAGTTAATATTGATTATCTCGATGCTTTTATTTCCGCTTACAATTTGGTATATGTCTCCATATTTGATTATTCAAGGGGCTATGGAGGGTATTGTTACAGGAAGCTTCATTGTATTTTTATTGATGCTGCTTGGCTCTCTCTTTTTTGGAAGATTGTTTTGCGGTTGGATTTGTCCTATGGGAGGTATGCAGGAATGCCTATTTTCTGTGAATGAAAAATTACCAAAGCAAGGTTGGAGAAATAATATTAAATATATTATATGGACGATGTGGATTCTTGCTGTAATTGTATGCTTTATATTTAGGAAAAAGGAAATTACAATAGATTTCTTTTATATGACAGACCATGGAATTTCCATTGCAGAGATATATGATTATGTAATTTACTATGGAGTGATATTTTTGATTTTAATTCTTGCGGTACTCTTTGGAAAAAGAATCTTTTGTCACTATTTCTGTTGGATGGCACCTTTTATGGTTATAGGAACGAAAATCAGAAAATGGCTGCATTTATCTGGAATCCATATTGTTTTTGAAAAAGAGAAATGTATTTCTTGTAAAAAATGTAATCAGAAGTGCCCGATGGGGTTAAATGTGGTAGAATTAGTAAAGAATGATTGTGATTTTGGCACGGAATGTATTCAATGTGGTGCTTGTGCGGATAACTGTCCAAAGAAAGTATTATCCTACGGATTTAAAAGGAGCAAGTAAAGAATGGCAAATACAAAGAAAATGGATTATGTTTTATTAGGCTTGCTGAGCCATGAGCCTATGACCGGATATGAAATAAAAAAGAGGCTTGACACAACACTTCGCTTTTTCTGGGGAGCCAGTTATGGAAGTATATATCCGACTTTAAACCAGTTGGAAAAGGAAGGGAAAGTTATAAAGGAAGATGCAAGCTCCAATGGAAGGGAAAAGATTTCTTATTCTATTACAGAGTATGGGAAAGACTCGTTAAAAGAGTGGTTGAAGAAGCCGGTGGAAAAGGATGAACTTCGCTATGAAACACTTTTGAAGCTCTTCTTTGGAAATGAAACAGGTATGGAGGGGGCAAAGGAGCATATTGAACGATTTGAAGAAAAGTGCAAGGGTGAATTATTAATTCTAAATATGTTCGCAGAGAATTTGGGGCAGTATTTGCAAGATGATACACATAAGCATTATTATTTGACAGTCAAATTTGGTATTAAGACGTATGAGTCATATTTGGAATGGTGCCATGAGGCAAAAGAACAAATAAAGGAGTGGGAAAAGTAATGAAAACAGCAATTATATATTATTCAATGTCCGGGAACACAAAATATGTAGCTGAAAAATCGCTGATGAGATAAAAGCTTCAGGAGAAGTAGATATTATCAGAATTGAGCCAAGGAAAGCATATCCTGACAAAGGAGCCAAGAAGTTTTTCTGGGGAGCTAGAAGTGCTGTTATGGGTGAAACACCAGCATTACAGCCTTACGAATTTAACATAGAGAAGTATGACCGAATTATATTTGGAACGCCTGTATGGGCAAGCACCTTTGTGCCTCCGCTCAGAACTTTTATCAATGATAATCCGGATGTTAAGGATAAGAAAATAGCAGTTTTTACTTCTTTTTACCGTTTTCTGTTTATGGATTATTTACAAAGAGCATGGATATATACATGAAGCAGGAGCTGTTATGGAGCATTTTTATCTATTTCTTGGGGGCTTTTACTGTACACAGTGGCGATTGGAAGAATGAAGATCAAAAAGAAATTACTTGCAGCACCCATACTTGGAATGGTCTTCACATTGGTGGGAATAGTCTCAACGATTGATGCGCAAGTGGCTGCAATCACAATAATGATATATTTTTTCTCCGGAACGTTGGTATCTGTTGCAGGAATTGCGATTGGAGATTATGGAAGTCTGATAGAATATATCATTTAAAAAAATTTGTTCCAAGGAGGTATGAGTATGAAATACAGTTGTGATTTTATAGGAGATTTACTTCCTCTTTATGTTGAAAACATTGCAGAGAGAAAAACGATGAACCTTGTGGAGGAACACCTGGAGCAATGTCCGGAATGTGCCCGGCAGATAGGCTACATGAAAGAGGATTTATTCAAGATAAGAAGCTTTGAACAAGGAGTCACATTTTTTAAGAAGGATATAAGAAGAAATATCTTGTCATATATAGTGTGGGCGGTATTCATTCTGATTTGCGCATTTTGTGTGGGCTATGAAATGCTTGTGCACCATTTGAGCGAAATTCATTTGATTACATTCCGGGAGTACAATATAAATGACGCAGGAATCTTGTTTATTTATGTGCTGATACCGGTATGCAGCTTCATTGGCGCAATAGCACTTGGTACAGAGAGAAGCTTATGGAAGCTGTTGGCGCCAATCGGTTTTTTTATTGGAGCAGTCATTGTCTTTCTCGGAGTGGATATTACTGTGCTGCAGGATGCGGATGAATTTTTAGCTGTTCTTTCGTTGGAGGGTATCCTGGTGGGAGATGTATCAGCAGTAGGATTGATGATAGGGATAATAATTAGAGCAATCAGAAAACAGTATAGATGGGGAAGATGCCCTGTTTCACGCAATAAAGGCGATAAATACAACTGAAAGAAGGGAGTGTACCTATATGGGGTATTTTCAGAGGGAAAAAATGACCAATCAAGTGACCAGAATCCTTTGTCCGGGAGATGTATATGTTTATCTTGTAGAGGGAAGCAGGTCGGCGGCTTTAATTGATACAGGTTTTGGAGTAGGAAGTTTAAGACAATATGTGGAGTCCTTGACCGACCTCCCTGTTACGGTACTCCTGACTCATGGGCATTTGGATCATGCGGGAGGAGCAGGAGAGTTTGAGGAGGTTTATCTAAATTACAAAGATCTGGAACTGGCAAGGCAACATACCTCCATTGCCGTGCGCAGCGCCGGATTTTGTGAAGGGAAAAATGTGCACAGTAGTTTTGAATTCGTGCCGCCTAAGCCTGTGGAGGAGTATCTGCCTCTGACAGACGGACAGCGTTTTGAATTGGGTGGTATGACGGTGACCATGTTGGAATTGCCGGGACACACACCGGGGTCCATGTGTGTGTTGTTGGAAGAATTGCGGACGATGCTTTTGGGGGATGCCTGTAATAGTTTAGGGTTTTTGCAGTTGCCGGGAAGCTTGAGTGTGGCAGAATACGGAAGGGCCATGAAGGAGTTCGCGAAGCATGAGGAGCAATTTGATACCACATGGTATTCTCATCCCCACAATTTTGGCGGCAAGGAAATCATTCAAGAGACCATACAGTTGTGCGATGAAATTGTCTCAGGTGTCAGATGCGGCATACCATATGGAACATCAGATACGGGAAAATGCGTGTTGATAGCCAGAGAAGTGGATGAAAACGAGCACCCGAAGGATGGTAAAACAGCCAACTTTATTTATTCCCCGAGCAATGAGTTAAGGTGACCTGTTGGCATGCCCCGTAGCTTGTTGCGGGGGATTTGACTGTATGGATGGAAACGATTGAATATACTTCAGAAAATAGGAGAAGGTAAGCCATGATAAACTTAAAACCCGATCAGGATATAAACGTTGCAAAACGAGTTATTTACGCGAAGGGACACAAAATCCCGTTGCTTGTATTATCACCCAAAACGAAAAAAAGAAATGCCCCGGGAGTATTATGGATACATGGCGGTGGCTATATGCTTGGGATGAAGGAAATGGTATATATGAGCAGGGCGGTCAACCTGGTAAAAAAATACGGTGCGATTGTGATTTCGCCGGGGTATCGGCTCTCGTTTAGGGCTCCTTACCCGGCGGCGATTGAGGACTGTTACCAGGCATTGTTGTATCTAAAGGAGCATGCAGATGAGCTGGGTGTGAATGCCAATCAGCTTATGGTTGGTGGGGAAAGTGCCGGTGGAGGACTTACGGCAGCACTCTGCATGATGGCAAGGGATTATGGAGAGGTCAATATTGCTTATCAGATGCCGCTTTATCCGATGATTGATAATTTTGATACGGAAAGCTCAAAGGATAATCATGCCAAAGTATGGAATACAAGGAGAAATCATCTGGGGTGGCGACTGTATTTAAGGAAAAATGCGAAAAAAGAGGTGTCGCCCTATGCAGCACCCGCAAGGCAGACAGATTATACCAATCTGCCACCGGCGTATACCTTTGTAGGTACGGCAGAGCCTTTCTATACAGAAACCTTGGAATTTGTAGATCATTTGCATAAAGCGGGAGTCAATGTAAAGGTAGATGTTTATCCGGATATGTATCATGCCTTTGATATGCTAGAGCCGAAGCTGCCGGTCAGCCAGGAGGCTATACGGCGGTTTGAGGAACAGTTTGAATACGCCATAACGCATTATTTTGCAGAGCAAGCATAAAAGCATCATTGTTTATTTTGTAATGTCTGTAAAAAAGAAAGCAGTGCATCCTTTTGGGCAGGAGTAAGCTATAGGGAATATTTATTCCTGCGTGTTTGACCAATATTTATTGCCGGTACATGTGTGCGCGAATGATTTTAGAATCAGTAAAAGCATCTTTAATTTCTGTATGAATTATTTGATGTTCAGTGTTACCATATGAAGCTTTTCAAATAATTCCGAATACCGTAGATTCGCGTTCGGAAATTTTACAATGCCTACATGGAGATGCAATGGAATTTCCTGCTCTTTGTAAAGGAAAGTCTCTCCGTTATGACTTTGAACCTCTCGCGCCAGAGCTTCGGCGTAGGAGCGCTCTTCAGAAGCGGTGAGCAGGGCGAATTCGTCACCACCGATTCGGAAGACCACATCCTCTTCTCCTGCGGCATTAAACATCCGCTCCATGGATTTGATGATGGCAAGATCACCTGCCTTCAGGGCAATCTCATTGATGGGTATCAGGTGCTTGATGTCAGCACACACAAAAAAGCAGTTGCTTCGTTCTTGTGTTAAAAGTGTCAGATTGCTGATAAAAATCCCTCCTTCCGGTACCGTAACATAAGCATAACACAATTTGCATAGGATAGCTTGATTTTTTGAGTAAATGAGATAGTATTATTTATTTTGGGTTCGCATTAATCCATGCAATGTGTAGATGCGGACTATGAGCGGTCTAACCGGTGTTATCAGAGTATCGGTTTTGTGATGAAAAGTAAAATTGCAATGATTGCATCAGAAGTATAGAAAGAATTGCACAAATAATATAAAAATGCTAAAATGTGCATGGTGGAGGTGCGCAGAGCGGGAAAATCTATTTTGTGGGAGACCATTCGAGATGAACTTATCGAACGGTGAGTAATTCCCCCCTTTTATCAGGGGAGCTGGCGACTTTACTAACTCGATAGATGAAAAAGGCATATCTTTTGCATGGCGTTGGAAGATACAATATTGTGGGGAAAACCGCGCTTGTAAACAGAGAAAAACAATATGCAGTTGATATGGGATTTCGCACCATTCACACGAAGACGTTCAATTACGAAGATACCTTTTTTCTGGAAAATATCGTATATAATGAATTAATCTCCAGAGGCTATACGGTGTTCGCTGGTAAGACATATAAGGGCGAAATAGACTTTGTGGCTATTAAGAACGGAAGGAAATGTTTCATTCAGGTATCCTATTTGCTATTCAGTGCTGAGACGATAGAGAGAGAGTTCGGTGTTTATCAAAAAATTACGGATGCTATCATTGATTTCTTACTCAGAAGAAAAGAAATGATTTTAACTTAGGGCGTAGGGTGGAACACCCCCAAAAAAGCAGCCGGGAGGGAAAGAAATGGCTATTACAGTAAATATTTATTACACAGGTACAAATGGAAATGCCGGAAAATTTGCACAGGAAATGTTGGCAGCAGGGGTTGTAGATGAGATTCGTGCAGAACAGGGAAATCTTCGATACGATTATTTTTATCCCTTAGATGATACAGAGACTGTCCTTTTGATTGACAGTTGGGAGAATCAGGCTGCTATCGATGCACATCACGCATCACCTATGATGTCCCGTATCAGTGAACTGCGGGACAAGTATGATTTACATATGAAGGTGGAGCGTTACGTTTCAGATGATACGATGCCATCCGCTGACAACGAATTTATCAGGAACTAAGCAACTGGAGAGCATAGCACAATGAACATTTTGAATCTGGAAAATATCTCAAAGACTTACATGGCAAAAGCCGTTTTAGAGGATGTCTGTATCGGAATTGATGCCTCTGATAAAATAGGCATCGTAGGCTCCAATGGAACCGGTAAATCCACCCTTCTTTCCATCACCGCAGGGGTGGTCGACCCGGATGAGGGTAAGGTGGTCATGGGCAATGAAATACGGATTTCTTATCTGCCGCAAAATCCACAGTTTGACATGAAAAAGTCTCTGCTGGAAAATATCACTGATACCATTTATGCGAGTGGAGATCATTGGGACAAGATGGGAGAGATCAAGGCGGAGCTGGCAAAGTTTGGTATTGATGAGCCGAATTGTAACCCTGCCATATTATCCGGCGGACAAAAGAAACGAGCTGCGTTGGTGGCTGCAATCATGACGCCATCGGATCTGTTGATTCTGGACGAGCCCACCAACCATCTGGACGCGGAAATGATTGAGTGGTTGGAGGAGTATTTGCGCAAATACAGAGGGGCAGTGTTGATGGTGACCCATGACAGATATTTTCTGGATGAGGTCACGAATCAGATCATTGAATTGGACAAGGGAAAAGCGTATCGCTACGAGGCAAATTATTCCGGCTTTTTGGAGTTAAAACAACAGCGTCTGAATTTCGAGCAGGCAGCAGAGCGCAAGGCGGCTGCTCTGTATAAAAAGGATTTGGCGTGGATGCTTCGGGGAGCCAGAGCGCGCTCTACCAAGCAGAAGGCACATATAAAGAGGTTTGAAGAGTTGCGTGACAGAGAACGTCCTGAGCAGGAGCGCAGTGTGCAGCTATCCTCTCTCCCCTCCAGAATGGGGAATAAGACGATTCTTCTGGAGGACATTTCCAAGAGCTATGGAGAGCAGAAGCTCTTTGCTCATTTCACCTATACCTTTCAGAAGTTGGATCGCATTGGTATCATTGGTTCCAATGGCTGCGGTAAGTCAACCTTACTGAAATGTATTGTGGGCGATGTGCTCCCGGACACCGGCAAGATTGAACTCGGTCAGACCGTCCGAATTGGTTATTTCAGTCAGGAATATGATACAGGCAAGCAGGAAGAAAGCCCGCAGGAACCGACACAAGAGAGGAATGCTTCAATCCATATACGTTGGGCGAAGGATGAGAACATCCGTGTGATTGATTTCGTGAAGGAGACTGCAGAATATATCCAGACTACAGATGGACAGCTCTCGGCATCTGCTATGTGCGAGCGCTTCCTGTTCGATGCCAATATGCAATATGCTCCCATCAGCAAGCTTTCCGGTGGGGAGAAGAGAAGGCTGTATCTGTTGAAGGTATTGATGGCGTCGCCCAATGTCATTGTCTTGGACGAGCCTACCAACGATCTGGATATCCAGACTCTTCGGATTCTGGAGGACTATCTGGACAGCTTCGCAGGGATCGTGATTACGGTTTCACACGACAGATATTTTTTGGATAGAGTGGTCACTAGAATTTTTTCTTTTGAGCCGGATGGAGCATTGCTCCAAAGCGAGGGCGGTTATTCTGATTATCTGGCACACAAAGAGCAAAGGTATGTGGAGCAAAAACGTAATGAGAGGAACGTGTCTGAGAAAAGGGATGCTGCCAAGGAAGCCTCCGGCAAGAGCAATTATCGTGCACCCAGGGAGAAGAAAAAGCTTTCTTATAAAGAGCAGAGAGAGTATGAGAGTATCGAGGAGGAGATTGCAGCACTGGAAGAGCGCAGTGCAGAACTGGAGAGGTTGATGGCAACAGCAACCACAGATTTCAACCGCTTGATGGAGCTCACCCGGGAAAAAGAAAAGGTGGATGCCGAAATCGAGCAGAAGCTGGAACGATTTCTGGAGCTACAGGAGATGGTGGACAGCTTTTCCGGGCGATAAGAAATGAAAGTATATTGACAACCATTTTTTGATGTGCTATGATAGACGAAATCTTGTAAGATAAGGTATTTTGAAAGAGATACAGAAAGGAATATGATTACGATGAAGCAGAATTTACATTCCAGACGATATATGTATTGGTATGACGGACGTATGGCGCGTTAGACGAAAGCGAGAAGTGCATTGGTCTAAAGCCCGTAGGTCTTTTTGAGCCGATGCATAAATGTGAGAATGTAAAGCTTTATTTATAATATTTTCCCATGATTGAGTGCATCGGACTTAAATGTAGTTCGGTGCATTTTTTGCGCCTATCAGATTACTGACAGACAGTTTTTGGATGCTCCTTACAAGCCGAAGAGAAGGAACGTCAGAAAGGAGCTCGCAGTATGAGCATAAATATGGAAAATATTACGGTTAGGTACGCCTTGCGGGAAGAACTTGAGGCGGTGAATCGAATACGGAGACAGGTCAATGACGTGCATGTGAATGGGCGTCCTGACATCTTCAGGGCAGATGCCTGGGAGCATATCAGGGATATTGTGTACAAAAGATTCGAGGATGAAGACAGCGGTGTGATTGCAGCATTTTGGGGAGAAGAACTGGTGGGCTATGCGCAGGTGCAATACATCCACCGCTCCGCATCCCCTTATAACCGGGAGCGAAGGCTTTACCACATAGAAGAATTTGGTGTGGACGAGAAGCATAGAAGAATGGGAGTGGCAACCGCCCTGATACAGTTTGCCAGGCAGGATGCCAGGGAAAAGGGATTCCCCAAGTTAGAGCTTGATATGTGGCAGTTTAATGAGGGGGCACTGGCTTTTTATGAAGCAATGAGCTTTGTTACCTTTAGAAGATATATGGAATGTTTTGTGGAGGAAGAAAATGGAAGAAAAGAAAACGAGTGAAAAGAAAACGAGTGAGAAGAAAATGAGCAAAGAAATACGACACAAGAAGACCATGTGTAAAAAGATCAGGCAGCCGGATTACCAGAACTGCATCGCCAATCTGCCCAATTCGATTCTGAAGAAATGGGGACTGGAGCCCAATGGCTCCAGTCTGCCGCTGGCGGATGCCCATCTGGAGGAGAACTATCAAAATATTGTAGTGATATTGTTAGATGGAATGGGAAAATGTATTCTGGAGCGCAATCTGGAAGAAAATGGTTTCTTTCGGACGCATCTGGCAGGTATCTACAGCTCCACCTTTCCGCCTACCACTGTGGCAGCCACCACTTCCATCCTCAGTGGTCTTACCCCTTGTGAGCACGGTTGGCTAGGATGGGATTGCTACTATCCGCAGGTGGACAAAAATGTGACGGTGTTCCTGAATGTGGAGCAGGGAACAGAAGAAGCTGCGGCGGCGTACAATGTGCCTTGGACATACTGCGGATACGAGAGTATTGCGGATAAAATCAACAAAGCCGGTGGGAAGGCGTATCCGGTGTCCCCCTTTGAGGCTCCTTTCCCGGATACCTTTGAAAAAATCTGCGCCCACATTTTGGAGCTGTGTCAGTTGCCGGAGCAGAAGTACATTTATGCTTATTGGAATGAGCCGGATCAAATAATGCATGAGACAGGATGCTATAGTGAAGCGTCAAAGGAGTTGCTTAGTCAGTTGGAGGAGCAGGTGAGAGCCTTGTCAGAGCAGCTAACGGACACCCTGATTATCGTTACGGCGGATCACGGTCATATGGATTCCCAAGGAGTCGCCATAACGGATTATCCCACCCTGATGGAGTGTCTGGTGCGTATGCCCTCTATTGAGCCCAGAGCATTGAATCTTTTCGTGAAAGAGGAGAAAAAAGAACAGTTTGAACAGGAATTTCACAGATTGTTTGGAGATAAATTTCTTCTTTGGAACAAGCAGAAGGTTCTGGAAGAGAGGATTTTCGGCACAGGAAAAGAGCATGAGAATTTCCGCACCATGTTGGGTGATTATCTGGCAATCGCCGTAAGTGACCTGTCCATCTACAATACAAGAGAAGAGGCAGAACATTTTATCGGTGTGCATGCAGGACTGACAGAGGATGAGATGGTGATCCCATTCATTGTGAGCGTCACAGCCGATGAGGTTTGAGAAATGGATGTGCATGTATATTTTTAGAAATCCGTCAATTTGCAGCAGGATATATCTGTATAATTAAAGCATTCACAATAATTGACAGTTATCTTGCCTTTTGATATGATAATTGTATTATGAAATGGTTACGGGGAGAGAAGGAGGAAAACTATGGATACACAGGAAAAACAGGATTTTTTTGCGCAGAATGATGAGGTGATGAGTCGCCGTCTGGTGAAGGTTACAAGATGGATGACTTTGGTATTTCCATTTTTATATCTGGGTACTGCCGCAGGTATTTTTGATATGGATTATGGAAACCTTACCATTCTCACCATCATCGGTTGTATCTGTACGATTGGTCCCACGGTGTTGCAGAAGATAGGGCTGAAGACTGCCATTCTGAAATATGTGACGGTGCTTGCCATCGGTATTGCAGTCATGCTGTTGGGTACAGACCCTTCCATCGGTATCTATATGACCTATGGTCTGATGATGGTACTAAGTTGTATGTTCTTTGATCCGAAATTCACCAGGAATATGGCGATAATCAATTATCCGCTGATTTTTATATCCCTTTGGTTCCGTTCGCTGACAGTGCCGCGTGTCACCCATCCGACCCCGCTAAGCTGGTTCATATCCGTGGGTATCGGCTTTGTGTTGGAACAGACGCTGATGACTCTGGCGGCAGTCAATGTAGCAAAGTACGCACACAATGTGTTGGAGCGCCTACATGACACGGAAGAGGTGTCGGGTGTTATGAATAAATGTGGTGAGATTTCCGAGGAGCTTGTCACCATGGTGAAGGAGCTGGAGGGGGATATGGCTCGCGCAGAGACCATCACAGAGGCGATTATTACTTCTGCCCGGGAGACTTCTTCGGATTGCGAGCGCAGTATCGATCACGCAGGTCAGATGCAGCAGACCATCGATGAGATGGCGGTGGGTATCGTAGAGATTGGCGAACATACAGATGAAATGACCGGGATATCGGAGAACATCAGTAGGCGGATGAACAGCTTTGCGGAGGGTATGGATTCCATCGTCACCAGTATGGAAGCCATCAAGCTCACCTCCGATCAGACAGGTGATGCCATCGGTCAATTGGAGGGACATATTGCAGAGATTTCCGGTTTTGCAGATGAGATTTCCGGTATTGCTGCCCAGACCAATCTGTTGGCGTTGAATGCTTCCATCGAGGCTGCCAGAGCGGGAGAACACGGCAGAGGCTTTGCGGTGGTTGCGGAGGGTGTGCGCGCGTTGGCAGAGCAGTCACAGACTTCCAGTAAGTCCATTACGCAGATGATTACCGAGACCAGAGCCATGTTGGAGAGCGTGAAGCATTCCAATGACGAAAACAAAGTTTCCGTGGATGCGGGTATTGATAGAATCAGACTGGCAGAGAAAGAAGCCGAAGAGCTGGGCAATATGCAGAATGATTCTATTGAGGCGACCCGCAGGATTGCAGACAAGAGTCACAAGAGTAAGGAACAGTCAGATATGGTACATCGTATGGCGGAAGAGATGGAAGAGCTGGTGCGCAATTCCAAGACTCGCGCAGGCGAGATTGTAGATGAGTCCAATGAGCAGAGACAGATCACACGGTTGACGACCCAGACCTTTGACCGGGTGGAGAACATTGCCGGAGATCTGTTAGCTATCAGTACAAGTGTATAAATCTGGATAAATAGTGATAGCATCGTAATCCCTTCCGGGCAGACGTGATTGAACAGGCGTCTTTCCGGGAGGGATTTTTAAAGTTTTTGTTTTCGATTACGACAGAATGCGTTATAATGTTACAGATAGTGTAAGTGTGAAGCATGAAATAAAAAGGAGTGGACGAAAAAGCTATGGAGAAAAATGCACCGAACATCATTGAACTGCAGAATATCAGCCGCGTATTTGACGACAATGGCTATGTGGCGGTTCAGGACTTCAACCTGACGATCGGACGGGGAGAGTTCGTTACCTTCTTAGGTCCTTCCGGCTGTGGCAAGACTACCACCCTGCGTATGATCGCGGGCTTTGATTTGCCTACCAGCGGACAGATTTTGTTGAACGGAGAAGACATCACCCGCCTGGCGCCCAACAAGCGTCCCATCAATACGGTGTTTCAGCGATATGCTTTGTTTCCGCATATGAATATTTTTGATAATATCGCCTTCGGCTTGAAGCTGAAAAAGATATCACGGGAGGAAATCATACGCAAGGTGAAGCGTGTTCTGGATCTGGTGGATCTGGAGGGCTTTGAGGATCGCAGTGTGGCGACTCTTTCCGGAGGACAGCAGCAGCGAATTGCCATAGCAAGAGCATTGGTAAATGAACCACAGATTCTGCTTTTGGACGAGCCTCTGGGGGCATTGGACCTTAAGATGCGCAAGGAGATGCAACTGGAATTGAAGGCAATGCATGAGCGCCTGGGAATTACCTTTATCTATGTGACCCATGATCAGGAGGAGGCACTCACCATGTCTGACAAGATTGTGGTTATGTCCAACGGTAAGATTCAGCAGATAGGTGCACCGGAGGACATCTACAACGAGCCCATCAATGCTTTCGTGGCAGATTTTATCGGTGAGAGCAATATTTTCAAGGGCATTATGACCGGGGAGAAAAAGGTGCGTTTCTGTGGCGGTGAATTCCTATGTATGGACGATGTGCCGGAGGGAACGTTAGTGGATGTGGTGGTACGTCCCGAGGATGTGATTCTGACCGGGGCGGAAGAAGGGACAATCTCCGGCAAGGTCACGGATGTGATTTTCAAAGGCATTCATTATGAAATCACAGTGGAGTCCGGTAAATATGAGATGGTGATTCAGTCCACCAAGACCCCCAAGGTGGGGGATACAGTGGGGATGGATCTGGAGCCGGATGGGATTCACATTATGATCGCAGAGGATCATATCACCCGTTTTGAGGCGGCAGTAACCGGAGATTATCAGTTGGATTACAATGGCAGGATTATTCATTGTGATCTGACTACAGTGATTCCCGGTGCCAGAAGACAGGGAGAGGTACTGGTGGATGGTAGCGGACAGGTCATTGATCCTTCCCGTTTGCGCGTTCATGTCTCAATCGAGCCCGGAGATATTCAGATGAGTGACGATGTGGAGGCGGGACTGACCCGGGGACATATTATCAATCTGATCTATAAGGGCGATCATTATTGCTATGTAGTGCGCACAGAGCATGGACATGATTTGATTGTAGATGATGAGTATCTGTGGAACATGGGAGATATGGTAGGACTGATTCTCCCTCAGGAGAAGATGACCTTCTCGCTGAAAAAATGATTACGATATATGGAGGAAGTATAATGAAAGTGACATTTTCCCGGAGGCAGCTTGCGATTCCCTATGTGATCTATCTGCTGATTTTCGTGGTGGCACCCCTTGTCGTAATCGTATCCTATGCGTTTACGAATGGGGATGGACGTCCCACCCTTCAAAATCTGATAGGATTTTTTACCAATCCCAACACCTTGGGGACATTGGTCTACTCTCTGCTGTTGGCACTGGTGACTACGGTGATTTGCCTGTTGATTGCGTATCCGGTTGCATTCGTGCTGTCACAGAGCAAGTGGAAAGCCCGCTCTGTGGTAGTGATGCTTTTTGTGATGCCCATGTGGATTAACTTTACGCTGCGCATCACGGCACTTAAGGAAATTCTGACGGCAATAGAGGGAAATCTGGCATTTCATCCCTTTTTTAACTCGGTGATTGGTATGACCTATGATTTCCTGCCCTTTATGATTTTGCCTATCTATACTCAGCTTACCAGACTGGATCACAGTCTGGTGGAGGCGGCGGCAGATTTGGGCGCAAATCCTGTTCAGACCTTTTTACGGATTACCTTACCGTTGTCGGTGCCCGGTATCATCAGTGCGGTTTCTATGGTGTTTCTGCCTGCCATGACGAATTATGTGGTGTTGGACATGCTGTACAACAGCACTTACATCATGGGAAGCTTAATCGGCAGTTATTTCTCAGCCTATGACTGGCACGGCGGCTCCATGATTAGCTTGTTGATGCTTTTGATGATTTGTCTGTTTACTTTGGTGACAAGGGGAACAGAAGAATCTGCACAGGTGAGGGGAGGAACCATCGTATGAAAAAATACTTGGGCACTTTGATTGTGGTGTTGGTGCTTTTGTTGGTCTATGCGCCTATTTTGATTCTGACAGTATATAGCTTTACAGATGCTACATCCATAGGCTTTGCAGGACATTTTTCTGTGCATAACTATGTGACATTGTTTACCACGCCGGAGCTTGCGGATATGATTTGGGGTACTGTGGCTTTAGCGTTGGGAGCTGCTTTCCTGGCTACGATTCTGGGCACGCTGGGTGCTATTGGCTCCTTTTATGCCAAACATAAATGGCAGTCTGCTATCAATTTGGTGAATCAGATTCCGGTCATTAATGCGGATGTAGTGACAGGCTTTTCTATCTGTATTTTGTTAGTGGCGGTGTTTGGCATCAGCAAGGATACCTATATTCCGTTGGTGATCGGACATGTAACCCTGTGCGCCCCCTTTGTATATCTTTCTGTGCTGCCTAAATTGGGACAAATGGATCCAAGCATTTACGAAGCGGCACTGGATTTGGGAGCGTCTCCCTCCTATGCGCTGCGCAAGGTGGTGCTGCCACAGATTATGTCGGGTGTCCTGTCCGGATTTGCTATGGCGATTACCTTGTCACTGGATGATTATTTTGTAGCTACCTATACCAAACCGGCTACCTTTGATACCATCAGTACCTATGTGGTAAATGCGACCCGTGGTTCTCAGACAGAGATCAAGACAGCGTTGTGGGCGCTTTCCACCATTATCTTCCTCATCGTGCTGGCAGTGGCGTTGATGATGAATCGCATGCAGGGAAGAACAGACAATGAGCGGAGGGCAAAAGCCGCGGAGAGAGCGTGAAACAAGCCAAAGGCGGCAGATTGGAGACGGGTATGAAAAAAGCAAGTAAGAACAGACAGACCGGATTGCCTCATAGAGTAACATGTCTGGGAGCCTTAGGGCTGGCATTTCTGATGTTTGTAGGCGCGATATATGGTACAGGAGTGCATATTGATGCTAAGAGCACCAAGGAAGATGTGATTACCCTGCGGGTGTGCAACTGGGAAGAATATATGGATCTGGGCGATTGGGATGAGGAGGAGACCATCGATCTGGAGAGTGGAGATATCTATGGAGAGAGGGCGCTCTATCAGGAATTTGAGGACTGGTATTATGAGCATTACGGTAAACGGGTAAAGGTGGAATACAGTTGTTTCGGCACCAACGAGGAGCTTTATAATATGCTGACCCTGGGAGATGAATTTGATTTGGTGTGCCCATCGGAGTATATGATTATGAAGCTTCTGGCGGAGGATTGGCTAGTGCCCTATTCGGAGGACTTTTACGATGAGAGTAATCCCGCCAATTATTACATTCGCAATGTATCCCCCTACATTCGCAATGTGTTTGAGACCAACGAGATAGGGGGCATTTACTGGAATCAATATGCTGCGGGATATATGTGGGGCATCACGGGACTTTTATACAATCCGGAGGAAGTGAGTGAGGAGCAGGTGTCCACCTGGGCAGCACTCTCTGATCCGGAGCTGTTCCGTCAGGTGACCATCAAGGATAATGTGCGGGATGCCTTTTTTGCGGCGGTGGGTGCTGTGAAATCAAAGGAGCTGACTTCGCAGGCATTTGTATCAGACCCTGATTATCCGGAACACCTGGCAGATGAGATGAATGACGTGTCAGCGGAAAATATTGCGAGGGTGTTGGATTACCTGCAGGATGTGAAGGACAATGTCTATTCCTTCGAGACAGATAGCGGTAAGGCAGACATGGTGACAGGTAAAGTACTTGCCAATCTTCAATGGAGCGGAGATGCAGTGTACGCCATGGATCAGGCTGAAGAGGATGAACTGTATCTGAATTTTTCTGTGCCAAAGGAGTGTACCAATCTGTGGTTTGACGGTTGGGTCATGTTAAAGAATGGGATTGCGGGGGATGCGGACAAGCAACAGGCGGCAGAGGCATTTGTCAATTTCCTTTCTATTCCCGAAAATGCTGTGCGCAATATGTATTATATCGGTTATACCTCTGTAATCGCCGGAGGTGAGGATGGCGATGAGGTGTGGGAATACCTGGACTGGACTTACGGTGCAGAGGAAGAGGAGGAAGAGATTGCCACATACGATGTGTCTTATTTCTTTGCAGGAGGGCAGCCGGAAGCAGAGGAGACATATCTTCTCACGGTTCCCGAAGAGCAGACCAGACGGCAGTTGTATGCCCAGTACCCGCAGGAGGAAGTGATGGAACGAAGTGCTATCATGCGCTACTTTGATGCAGAGGCAAATGCCGCCATCAATCAGATGTGGATTAGTGTGCGGTGCTATAATATTCTGGATATGCCAACGTGGGGCTGGATACTCGTTGTGTTGGCAGTGTTTGCAATCACAGTATTTTTAATCTATTCGCGAAGAGAGCGCTCCTACGAGATTAAAGAAAAGAAGCAGTCCATATAACTGACAATAACATGAGCCTTCGGGGATGTGATATATTCCCGGAGGCTTTTAACATCTTTTTGGAGGGGGTAAAAAAATACGTTTACAGGTAAGATTTTATGCTCTTGCCTGTGAAAACTTGTGAAAAAGAAAAATCTCCGCTAAGATAAACATGTATCTACAAACAAATTCCGGGAATCCCTAAAAACGTTTTTATTTTGCGAAAGCATGTACAAGTTTTTGGCGAAACAGATATTTATGATGACCCGGAAAATCAAAAAAGAAGGAGAAGGGTTATGTTCAGGGGTAAAAAAGCGCTGGCAATCTTGTTGGGGGCGACGATGTTGTTGTCCACGGCGGCAGGCGACATAAAGGTGTATGCTGCCGGTACGGAGCAGGTTGTGGCGGCAAGCGGTAAGGGTTCCGCAAATGAAGGGCAGATCAGGCTGACAGAGCAAGGTCTGGAGATTGGATGGGATGCCATAGAGAATGCATCCGAATACGATGTGTATCACAGTGCAAGTCGTTACGGAACATACACGAAGCTTGCTACTGTCAAGGGGACAACTTATACAGACACCGCGGTGGGCGGGGATAAGTATGCACACTATTACAAGGTGGCAAAGGCAGGAAGCGGGGAACTGTCGGCGCCCATTTCTTTAGAGATTAGTATGTTTGGAGAGGATATGTATATTTTCTCTCCCAATGACGATGTGGAACAGGTCTATCAGGCTGTGAATGATATCTATCTGATACAGGGCAGTGTGGATGGAAATGGTGATGCCCATGAGGGGCAGCAGTTTGGAAGTGGTCGTTATACCTTTGCTTTCAAGACCGGCGATTATACCGGGATGCAGGCAGACCAATTTGATATCTCCTATTATATGCAATTAATCGGTCTGGGCAAGGTACCCACCGATGTAAAACTCAAGAATGTTCATGTACCGCCGGTATTGCCGGCTTGGAATGTGACCTGTAATTTTTGGATGGATATTGAGAATCTGGAGATTGCAGAGGAGTCTGTATATGGCTCCACAGATACATGGTACAACTTTATGTGGTCAGTATCCCAGGCGGCACCTGCCAGAAGACTTTCCGTGAAGCGTCCGGCTTCGCTGAACTTCATGTGGGATGGCTGGTCCAGCGGCGGTTATATTGCGGACAGCGTATTTGCTCAGCCGGTGGGCTCATGGACACAGCAGCAGTATTACATTCGCAATTCCGAGTTGAACAACAATTTCTATGGTGTGAACTGGAATATGGTGGCACAGGGAACTAAGGGTATCACGGTGACAGATCAGAATCACCCGCTGTATGCTTTGGAGAGCGGTGTGGGTCAGACCAACTGGAGGAGTGGCGGCAAATATACCCTGATTGACTCCACAGATGTGATTCGGGAAAAGCCTTTCCTCTATTTTGATGAGAGCGTAAAGGAATACAAGGTGTTTGTACCGGCTTTGCGGGAGAATGCCAAAGGAGTTTCCTGGTTCCGCACCAATATGGGGCAGGGTACCAGTCTGAATATCAGCGATTTCTATATCGCGCGGGCAGATAAGGACAACGGAGCAAGCATCAATCAGGCGCTGAAGGAAGGAAAGCATATTCTTCTTTCCCCCGGTATCTATTACGCGGAGGAGCCTATCCATGTAGAGAAGGCAAATACAGTAATCCTGGGACTGGGACTGGCGACAATTATTCCTACGAACAACGAGACCGCTATCAAA
This sequence comes from Lachnospiraceae bacterium, assembly GCA_017478245.1. Lineage (GTDB taxonomy): Bacteria > Bacillota > Clostridia > Lachnospirales > Lachnospiraceae > Acetatifactor. The sequence continues at coordinate 38,751 of JAFVDW010000003.1, read as the reverse complement.
ATCGATGATGTGGGCGGTGTGACAGTGGCAGGCGTGATTCTGGATGCGGATTCCTATTCTAAGAATATGCTGGTAGTAGGTGAAGAGGGCTGCAATAAAAACCACGCATCCAATCCTACCGTATTGCAGGATCTCTTTGTTCGTATCGGTGGTGTACATGGTGGTGTGGCAAGCACAGACCAGGCAGTGGTAATTAACAGTAATGATGTGATCGGTGACGATTTCTGGATTTGGAGAGCAGATCACGGACAAGGTGTGGGCTGGAATTTGAACAAGGCAAAGAACGGCGTGGTAGTCAATGGCGCCAACGTAACCATGTATGGTTTGATGGTAGAGCATTTCCAGGAGTACGATGTGCTCTGGAGAGGAGAAAACGGCAAGACCTATTTCCTTCAGAATGAGAAATGCTATGATCCTCAGAATCAGGCAGACTGGATGAGCCATGAGGGAACGGTAAAAGGCTTTGCAGCTTACAAGGTAGCCAATTGTGTGAAGAATCATTATGCAGTGGGACTGGGCTCCTATGATGTATTTATCAACACCAACGGCGCAAGTATTTTCATGGATAATGCCATTGAAGTGCCCGACACAGCAGGAGTCAGGATTGAAAATGCCTGCACGGTGGAGATTGCCAATGCCGATGGTCCTTATGTGGGCTTTAACCATATTGTAAATGGCACAGGCGCAGCAATCACAAATGGTGTAGGCGGACAGGGCTATGCAAGACAGGCGTTGCTCTCCTACAATAACAAGAAAGCGCTTGTATTGGAAGACTATTATCAAGCGGGCGGCAATGATTCCGGTGTGGTACTGGAGGAGATGGGTGTGACACCTACCGATGATCCCGCCGCAGAGAAAAATATCACGAAGGAAGAGCCTTCCGATGACCCGGAAAAACCCATAGAGGAGGAAGCGCCGGATGTATATGCAGGACTGGGCTTGAACTTTGCAGAGGGCAGTGTGGCAGAAGGGGCATATGCAGATTGGAAGAATAATGCCATCACTTATCCGTCCAAAGGCGGTCTGGTGGCAGCAGGCTATATTGATGCAGCGTTTGGAAAGCTTGCAGGTGCCATACAGTATGAAGTGTATGTGGATGGCAGGCTGATAGAGACCATCTCCGGTACAGATGCACAGGCAGCAGAATATCAGGTGGAATTCTACAGTGTAGAGGTGGCAAAGCATACAATCTATGTGGTGGCAACCCTGGAGAACAATGATAAGGTGACCTCCAATGTCCGTGCTTTCTATGTATCCAAGAAAGGTATGGGCATCTGGCAGGATGATGCAGATAAGATTGAAGAACTGAATTTGAGCTGGTATTATACCTGGTCTCCCTATGAATTGAATGGAGTGGACAAGGATGTAGACTTCGTGCCTATGGTATGGGGTGACGAGGCAGATACGCGTTCTGTAGACCGTGTCAATGAGTGGAAATGGCTGAGAGCGGGTAATTGGAGGAACTATCGCTATCTGCTCACCTTTAATGAGCCGGATTTCACAGACCAGTCCCATATGACGCCGGAGAGGGCGGTAGAGCTGTGGAGAGAGATTGAACCCATCTGTGATGAGCCCTCTATTGATGTGAGCTCACCGGTGGTAGCAATTCCTACCGTGTTCTATCCTGACACCAACAATGACTACAATACCGTAGGCGGTTGGTATGGCAAGTATGACCAACTGATGGCTACTGCAGAGTATCACGATGAATTTACCGCAGTACATTTTTATTTTGATTATCCGGGTGAGTGGATACTGGATACTTTGGAGCAGATTCACGAGACAACTAATAAACCGCTCTGGATTACAGAGTGGGGTGTGGGACAGTGGAGCCAGGTACAGGATTTTGATTGGACTGGTGGACCGGACGAGGGCAACTGGCAGAGAAGCCTGATCGTGGATTTCATGAAGGATGTAATCCCGCAGATTGATCAGCTTCCCTATGTAGAGCGTTATGCCTGGTTCCCCTTTGATGGCTCAAACACGGATAAATATGGTAATGGCGCAGGCGGTCTGTTCTACTGTGGCAGCAATGATCCTCTGAAAGGACAGCTTACAGCAGCAGGTAAGGCTTACAAACAGGTGGGCAATCCCGCGGGATGGGAAGCGGGTGCCATCACGGAAGATAAGGTGGTGGTAGACCAACTAAGCGGTGGCGAAGAAGAGGAAAAGCCGCCCGTGCTTGAGGGAGAGCGTAGGAACGTGGTGAAGGGCAAGAACATCACCGCCTCCACTGAATTAGGTGGAAATGTGGCAGCCAATGCGGTGGACTGCAATGAAGGCAGCAGATGGGAAAGCGTTCATAATCAAGAGGATGCAGAATGGCTTGCAGTGGATTTGGGCGGCACTTATATCATCGATTCCTTTAAAGTGATATGGGAAAATGCTGCTGCTAAAGAATATCAGATTCAGGTTTCCAACGACGGAGAGAATTGGACAGATGTTTATACCGTCACAGATGGCAGGAATGCAGAGACCAGAACCGGAAGCTTTGATGCAGTATCGGCACGTTTTGTCCGTCTGTATGGCACGGTTAAGACCATGGCAATTTATGGGTATTCCTTGTATGAATGGGAAGTATATGGTGTAGAGCAGGAGCAGGATACACCGCCTACAGAGCAGCCCGGTGAAGAGGAGGCAGAGCTTCCTGTTATCACAGAGCATAGTAATGTGGCAGCAGGCAAAGTAATCAGCGCCTCTACAGAGCTTGGCGGCAATGTGGCAGCCAATGCGATTGATGGTAACACCGCAAGCAGATGGGAGAGCGTGCAGGGCAAAGAGGACGCAGAGTGGATCGAAATCAATCTGGGCGGAATGTACGCCATTGATTCCTTCAAGGCTGTCTGGGAAAATGCAGCAGCGAAGGAATATCAGATACAGGTGTCCACGGATGGCAGCAGTTGGAAGAGCGTGTATACAGTGACAGATGGTAAGAGCGGCGAAACCAGAAGTGAAAGCTTTGACGCAGTGCTTGCAAGCTATATTCGTTTGTATGGTACAGTTAAGACCATGCCGGTATACGGTTATTCTCTCTATGAACTGGAAATCTACGGCGAGAAACAAAATACAGGCGCAGAACACAGCAATCCGGGAGAGGATACACAGCCGGGGGAGGATACCTCCACCAAAGAACATTTTAATGTGGCAGCAGGCAAGACCATTACCGCTTCCACAGAGTTGGGCGGCAATGTGGCAGCCAATGCAGTGGATGGCAATCCGACCAGCCGTTGGGAAAGCGTACAAGGGAAAGAGGACGCGGAATGGCTGCTGATTGATTTGGGAGATACTTATACAGTGGATTCCTTCAAGCTTACATGGGAAAACGCATCCGCCGCAAAATACACCATTGAAGTCTCCGCAGATGGCAATGAATGGAAAACGGTTTATGCCGTGAATAACGGAGTCTCCGGAGAGACCAGGGAGGATAGCTTTGCAGCAGCTTCGGCAAGATATGTTCGGTTGAATGGTACCAGTAAGACCATGGCAATCTATGGTTATTCTCTCTATGAATTTGAGGTGTACGCCGTAAAGTAAGCTTCTTTTCATTTATATATATACCCCCAATAGTAATCCGAAGGGAAATCATTTCCCTTCGGATCACTTTTTTGGTACAATAAAAAGAAAGGGAGTCAGCCCTGGAGTGAGGGTATGCAACAGGAGCGAGGGGTATTATGTTAAGTGTATTGATTGTGGATGATGAAGTGATTACCAGAAAAGGGCTGAGAACCCATATCGACTGGGAAAAATTAAGCATTGGAACAATCTATGATTCCGGTAATGCAAGGGAGGCACTTCAGATTGTAGCAGAGTGCAAGCCGGATATTATTCTTTCAGATGTGAACATGCCGGGGATGAATGGTATTGAGATGTGCAGGGAGATTCGAAAGCTGCACAGTGCATGTCAGATTCTTTTTCTCAGTGGCTATTCGGACAAGGAATATCTGCGGGGAGCGATCAGCTTAGAGGCGGTGGATTATGTAGAGAAGCCCATCGATATTGCGGAGGTGGAGGAAGCCCTGCAAAGAGCCTGCGCCAAGCAGCAGAGACAGTTGGAGGAGAAGGAGAAGCTGGTGCGTCTGGAAAATGAGAATTATTCCCTGACCGTACGTCGGCTGATTGAGCGTATGATTCTGCCCACTGCGGCAAGCAAAGGGATTCAGGCGGATTTACAAAAAATAAATCTGCCTTGGAGTTCTATGCAGGAATTTTTTGTGGTGTTATTCAGGCTGGGTGAGAGTCGGGTAGGAGAGCAGGACGTGACGCGTGCCATCAAGGAGCAGTTTCAAGGTGTAAGCTATCTGTATACCCGCAAAGAAGCAAAGCACCTTTTGTTCGTGTGCGCCTTTCCCACACAGGCAATAAATAGTCTGGTAGAACGTCTGGCACAATATGTCAGTGCGCAAAGAAAACAGATGCTCTATTGTGCTGTGGGAGACCCGGTTCTTTGTGTGGAGCAGGTTTACGAATCTTACCAATCCGCCGTGATTAAGCTGCAGCAGATGACATTTTGGAATCGCACAGGCTTTGTGTATGAGCATTATTTTGCAGAGAAACCGCTGCAATTTGACGAGCAGATATTTGGGGAATTTTTAAGCGGCATGAAGCAGTATCGAGAGGATATGGTGGTGCTGGCGGAGGAAAAATTGTATGCGTTTATGCTACTGCAGCAAGGAAGTATGGTCAGCAGTGTAAAGGGAATATATTTCCGTTTTGTGGAAGCGTTGTTTCAGAATGCACAGTTTACAGCAGGAAATGACGAGGCTTCAGATGCAGGAATGGTGGGAATGATTTGGGAAAAGCTTCACGAGCTTGAGACGCTTAAGAAGTGTCAGGCTTATCTGAAAGAGGAGACAGAGGGGTTCTTTCAGAATGTGAAGGAGTTGGCGGAGAATAACAGAACCATCATTTCTGTGATTGCATATATTCAGACCAATTATCAGGAAGCAGAGCTGGGACTGGAGGAGATTGCGGAGCATGTCTATTTATCACAGAATTATCTTTCCGGTCTTTTTCGCAGGAAAATGGGCAAGACGATTACCCAATACATAGTGGATGTGCGGATGGATCAGGCAAAGACGCTGTTGCGCAATCGTTCCTTGAAGCTTTACGACGTGGCGGAGAGGGTAGGCTATCGGGATGCCAATTATTTTACAAAAATTTTCAAGAAGTCTGTGGGCATTACACCTTCAGAATACCGGGAGAAATATAATCAATGAGGAAGCTTGGGGAGAAATTTTTGAATTCCAAAATAAGGACTAAAATGTTAATCTCTTATGTGTTGATTCTCAGTATTGCGGTGGTGGCGGTGTACTTACTGATGTATCTGCATATGACGAGAATTTATAAGGAACAGTTGCTGTATTCGGCAAGCCAGTCCTTCGAACAGGTGCAGGAGTTTTTGAATTATCGTATTCATTCAGTCATCTATGTGTCCAATGTGCTGCGGGTCAATGAGAGTGTGCAGGGGATTCTCACCAAGGAGCAAAGTCAGGTGGAGGGGGATATCATTCAACAGCGGGAAGACATGATGACGTTGGAAAACTATATTTATTCCATATGTAATTCCGTGGATATTTATCAGATTTCCCTTTACCTGCCGGATTATCTGATGTATTCCAATCAAGAGGTTTTGTTTCGTAATCTGGATGCGTTTCGGGAGAGCAGGGAGTACGCCCTGCTGATGGAGGGGAAGGAGTCAGGCATCTGGCTGCCGCCCCAGGAGCTCTATAGCGCAGACACCTATAAGTCGGTGGAGGTCATTTCCTATTTGCAGACCATTCGCGATCTAAATCGTCTGGAAAATCCTGTAGCTGTGGCGCGTATCAGTGTTCGGAGTGCGGATATTCACGAAATGATTGAGAAATCTAATATCACCATATCGGGTAGTGTGTGGATTGAGAATGAAGAGGGGGAGTTGTTCGCCTGCTCCAATGAGGAGCTTTATCAGGACATACAGCAAGGCTTTCATGCCTATCTGCAAGCAGAAAAGCTTCCGGGTGAGTGGTCGTTGGTGAAAATTGGGAATGGGGCATACTATATACGAGGAGTACAGATTCCACAGACTGATTGGAGGTTAGTCGCTGTCATGCCCAGGGAAGAGATTTTTCAGAATAGAGACAGTCTGCTGACAGCGTTGTTTTTAGTGACGCTTGCATTGATTGGAGTTGTGATTCTGGCTTCTGCCTTTGTGTCTCATACGATTACTTCCCGTATTACCCGTCTGGCAGCCAAGATGGAGTCCGTAAAGGAGGGAATTCCCCATTTGGAGGAGGAAGAGCAGAAGGGATATGATGACGAAATCGGTCAGCTTTATCAGAGCTTTCAATCTATGTCCAATCGTCTGGAGGAGTTGATGAATAGGGAGTATGAGAACGGAAAGACGGTAAAACATGCTGAATTGAGGGCATTGCAGGCACAGATTAATCCTCATTTCTTATACAATACGCTGGATCTCATCAACTGGGAGGCGTTGGATTGCGGGGCAGACCGGATTACGAAGATTTCCAGAGCCCTGGCAAAATTTTATAAATTAAGCTTGAACAAGGGAAAGGAGTTTTCCCATATCAGGGAGGAGCTTGCGCATGTGCGGTATTATATCATGATTCAGAATTTCCGATATGATGACAGGTTGCAGCTTACGGAGGAGGTTCCGGAGGAGCTGCTGGATTATGAGGTGCTGCATATTGTACTGCAGCCGTTGGTGGAGAATTCTTTCGTGCATGGTATGGCAGGAAAGGCAGAGACAGAAGTGCTTTCTATCTGCATCAAGGGCTATGATGAGGGAGAAGACCTGATTTTGGAAGTATCTGATAACGGATGTGGTATGAGCGAGGAACAAAAAAGCACTATACTGGATGAAGAAAAGGGAAGCGGGTATGGCGTGCGCAATATTCATGAACGGTTTCGGTTGGTATATGGGGAGCAATATGGATTGCAGTATATGGATAATCCGTGGGGAGGCGTGACAGTCAGATTGAAATTTCCGAAAGAAGGTGGTAAGCTGCTATGAAGAAATGGTTGGGGCTAATAGGCTGTGTTTTGCTTGTGGGAATTGTGAGTATGACAGTATGGAAGTATCGTGGAGGAGCAGAAAGCCCGGAGGAGCTGTTGGAGGATGCAAAGCTTACCATTTGCTTTATCGGTGCGGAGCCTACGGATATGGATATGGTGTTGGAAAAACTCAATGAGCTCACCCGACGGGAGCTCAACTGTACAGTAGAAATTGAGTGGATTGGTTGGGGAGAATTTGCCTCCCGTTATCCTATCCTGCTCTCTACCGATGAAAAGATTGATCTTATCTATGCGGCAAACTGGCTGGATTTTTATGAAAATGCAGAGCGAGGTGCTTTTGCCCCTTTAGATGAATTGGTGGCAAAATACGCACCTGAGTCTAATGAGATGTTGACCTTAGCTGAGAGAAATCAGGTTACGGTCAACGGTCACCTCTATGCGCTTCCGGCAAATTACACCAATTACAATCTGCTGGGTGTGATTGCCAGAGGAGATTTGATGGACAAGTATCACATACCGCCCATAGAAAGCTTTGAGGATTATCTTTCATTCTGTGACGTGATTGCAGGGGAAGAGGGTATGGATCCTACCGGTATGTGTTCCATGAATATGGATTTTTTCACTCTGTATGTGATGTCGGAGGGCTATTATCCGGTAACAGGCTCTAGCAGAAGCCCTTACTGGGTACAGCTCAATGACGAGCAGTTCCGGGTGTATTTCCAGTCGGAATGTCCCGGCATAGAGCAATATTTATCCCAGGCAAAGGACTGGTATCAGAAAGGATATTGGAGCGATCATGTGTTGGCAAGCAAGGACGAGACGATGCTGGATTCCGGCTTGGCAGCCTCCCGTATTCACAATTATGATGCGTACTTAGGAGAGTATGGCTTGAATCTGGATAAGGATCTGCGCTATTATAATCTTACCAGTCCGGTGGTGCGTCAGACAGCACTACAGGATGCTATGGCTATACCGGCGTTATCTGCCAATAAGGAGCGGGCAATGATGCTGTTGGAAAAATTACGCAATGATGAAGCGTACTACATGCTTCTGACCTATGGCATTGAAGGGTATCATTATACCACCAATGGACGTCAGATTAAATTTCTCAACAAAGATTATGGAAATGAGCCGGGAACATGGGGATTTCGGGACAAGCGCTACAAATGTTGGGACAGCATTCTGCCGGAGGACGCTCTGGATATGAGTGCACAGTTTGAGGTACAATCCGTAGATACACCGTTGGTGAATTTTTCTCTTGATCTGGGTCCCATACAGACAGAGTATGCTGCAATCCGAGAGGTGATGGAGAATTATTATGATCCGCTGAAGCTGGGCTATATTGATTATGAATCTGGAGTGGAGGAGCTGAATAGGCAGTTAGAAGCGGCGGGAAATGAAACAGTGAAGCTGGAGATACAAAGACAGATTGTGGAGTTCATGAAGCAACAGAATTCCTAAGAGCCAAGGAGAGGGAGAATGCAGGAAAAATATATCACGCAATCAATCATACAACAGGGAGTGATTACAATTCCCGTGGATAACAAAGAAATGCTACAGGAGGCTGATGCCTACAACCGGCGTATGAGCAGCAACCGGGCAAGGATGATTGAGCTGCAGGAGATAAAAAAGGGATATCTGCTGGGAAGTGTTGTGGTGGGCTTGGGGATTCTCGTGATATCCAATGCCTTGTCAAATCGGCATCCCATTTATTTTATTATCCTGGGAATGGCAGTGGTCAGTTTATTGGTATGGGGAATCATGAGAAACAATCTGTTTCTGATTTTACACATGATAACTTCAGTCGGTATGGTATTCTGGAACAGTGGCTTTGTGATACTGTTATTATTGGACATTGTGTTGGGGACGTTTTATTTATGGAAGGATGAGCCCCTGCGCAAGGAATTAGATTATCCCAATTTCAATAGTATACGGATAGAGATAAAGCATAAGCATCAGCAAATCACCGGATTCAAGTAGACGAAAATATAAACCCGAAAAAAGTTGACAAACGGAATGTTCGGGTTTATTATTTATATATAATTCATACTAAACACATGGGAAAAATATAAAATAAACTCGCCAGAAACCAAGCAGTAGGAAAAGGAGAGAAAAAATGGCTGAATACAAAGAAGGAACGGATCATGAAACGAATAAGCAGAGCTTTGGGAAGGTAGCGACCTCCGAAAGCGAGCATGAGTTGGGACAGAACGGAGCATTTGTCAGACAGAAGAATCGCTTTGATACACCCTTTGGGGACGGTGAGGGAGAGCTGCCTGTGGAGGCAGGGAGGTATCGTCTGATCTGGGCTTCTATCTGTCCCTGGGCTACCAGACAGGTCATCGCATTGAAATTATTAGGTATGGAGGATGTGATCAGTGTTGGTAAAGTAGCTCCTGTGCGCACGGAGAACGGCTGGGAGTTCTCACTGGATGAGGGTGGTGTGGACCCGGTTCTGAAGATTCGCTTTCTTCCTGAAATTTATGCACAGACCGATCCGGAATACAGTGGCAGAGCAACGGTTCCCACGGTGGTGGATGTAAAAAAGAATATTGTGGTGAATAATGATTATCACAAGCTTACCAATTACTGGGAGACGGTCTGGAAGCCCTTTCACAAAGAGGGTGCGCCGGATCTGTATCCTGAGGCGTTGCGCGGGGAGATTGATGAACTCAATGACATTCTGTTTCATGAAATTAACAACGGCGTCTATAAGGCAGGCTTTGCCAGAAGTCAGGAGGAGTATGAGAAGAATTATCATCTGGTATTCAATCGTCTGGACTGGTTGGAGGAGCGCCTTGCAAAGAATCGTTTCCTGTTTGGAGACAGACTGACGGATTCGGATATCAGATTGTATGTGACACTGGCAAGATTTGATGTGGCTTATTATTTTGTATTCCATCTGAACAAGAAACGCATCCGGGATTATGAAAATCTTTGGAACTATGCAAAGGAGCTTTATTCCATACCGGCATTTAAGGAGTCAACAGATTTTGAGTCCATCAAGAAGGGCTACATTCTGGGAGACCGCACAGAGAATCCTTACCAGATTCTGCCCTTGGGACCGGATGTGAGCGTGTGGGAGGAGCCCAATAACAGGACGGAGAAATTTGGACCGCTAAAGGAGCTCTATAGATAAGAACAGGGAGGAAGAAAAAGATGGAAGTGATTCGTGTAACAGAAGAGTGGCAGAGAGCCGGAGTGCATTTTGTGCGGGCACATGCGATGATTAAGGAATTCGGTGTGAGTCTTGACGGAGAGTTTGCAGACGATACGCCGGAGAGCCTCTATATTCTGGTGTTGGATGGAAATTATCCGGTGTCCACATGCAGATTGCATTATTTGGAGGATGGCGTCGGCAAAATAGAGCGTGTAGCCACTGTAGGAGAATACCGCGGCAAAGGATATGGTGCAGTCGCAATCCGTGAGGCAGAAGAATGGATGCAGGAAAATGGTGTCCGCAAGATATACATCAATTCCCGGACAGCCGCCCTGGGATTTTACGAAAAGCTAGGCTACACTCCGGATTACAATAACCGCTCAGGCGGCGGTCTGTTTGAGTGCGTGATGACAGAAAAAAATTTAGTGTAATCATTACCTATTTGATTGTTCGGTGTGTTTCACATTCTGTATTTCCACCTCACCTATGGATTAATGTGCCACAGGTGAGGTGGAAATATATAAAAGAGATGTAGCCCAGGATTAATCTCCAAATATAAACCTTTAGGAATCGTCTGTTCCATTTATTATCACAGCTTAAAAGGGATAATAAAAAACATCCTGTTATATATTTTTCTAAGTTCAGCAGTACTCATGTTTTATAGTTCTCCAATATATCTTGTAAGTCCCAATCCATATTCTATTTCTTTCTGAATGGAGCAATGGCGAAAACCGCCATGGCAACGCAATATATTTCATCGCAGCGTCAGGAAATGGATATTGACAAGTGTGTCTACAGGTGGTAGACTATATGTGTCTACAGATAGTAGACTACTGCGGGAGAGATGAAAGTGAGGAAGAGATATGCAGGAAATGAGATTGGGTGTGATTGAATCAAGATTTGCAGATATTATTTGGGAAAAGGAACCCATTGCCACCGGGGAGCTGGTAAAGATTTGTGAGAAGGAGCTTGGTTGGAAACGGACGACCACCTATACCGTATTGAAGCGATTGAGTGAGCGCGGTTTGTTTCAGAATGACAATGGTACGGTTACGTCCCTGCTTTCGAAGCAGGAGTTTCATTCTGCCCAGAGCGAGCAGTTTGTGGAGGAGCATTTTGGTGGGTCTCTGCCGGCTTTTCTGGCAGCCTTTACAGCGCGGAAGGAGCTGTCCGGGGATGAGGTGGAGCAGATACGGAAGATGATTGATTCCTATGGGGAGGAATGAGCATGGTGAACATCTTTTTACAGATTTTGAAAATGAGTTATGCTGCCGGCTGGCTGATTCTTGCGGTGATGGTCTTACGTTTGCTCTTTAGAAGAGCGCCGAAAAATATACGGTGTATTCTGTGGGCGTTGGTAGGAATCAGGCTGATCTGTCCCTTATCCTTTGAGAGCGCGTTTAGCCTGGTGCCGAAGTCGGAGACGGTGGAGACTGTGACTGATTGGGGAATACAGTATGAGGAATCGGATACGGCATTTAAGACCATCAGTCAGCCCCCTGTAAACACCCGGATTGCAGCAGTGAATGAAAGGGGGGAAGCTGTCGTGCCGCATCAGACAGACAGTATCTCCGGGCAGCAGGCAAGGCGAAGGATAGCTTCTGCGGTATGGATATTGGGGGTGCTAGGGCTTGGAAGCTATGCACTGCTCAGCTATTTGCGTTTATATCATAAGATTCGTGAGGGTGTAAGGCTGCGGGGAAATATATGGCTCTGTGACAGAATCGATTCTCCCTTTATTCTGGGGGTGTTCACACCGCGCATCTTTTTGCCCTCTACCATCGAAGGACAGCAGATGTATTATGTACTGGCACATGAGAGAGCCCATCTGAAACGTCATGATCACCTGTGGAAGCCGTTGGGGTTTCTGGTGCTTTGTGTGCATTGGTTTAACCCATTGGTCTGGGCAGCGTATTATCTGTTGTGCAAGGATATTGAGCTTGCCTGTGATGAATGTGTGATTCGGGATTACGACGCGCAGGAGAGGAAGGCTTATTCTACGACCTTGTTGGAATGCAGCATTTCGAGACGCTACATTGGCGCCTGCCCGGTTGCCTTTGGAGAGGTGAGTGTGAAGGAACGCATCAAGTCGGTGCTGGATTACAAGAAACCGCGTTTCTGGGTGACGGTGGTGGCGCTTGTGCTTTGTATCGTGGTGGCGTTGGGATTTATGACCAATCCCCAAACAAAGGACAGAACGGATGGGCAGAAGGCAAATGTAGACCAGGAAGAGGGCAATGAGAAATCTGTGATGCCTCCGGCAGATGATGTGTACGATGAAGAGTAGGTATTGCGAGTTGCAAGGGAGTGGGGCGAGGCATTTTGCAACAGAGACGCTGAAGCAATCGTGGCGTTGGCGGAAGCTTCCGTGGAGGAAGCGTTGCGAGACAGGGAGCTTTTGACCGGTGAGCCGGGGGCATATGGTTTGGGCAGGCAGTCCTTTGCCTGGCCCTTAGATGATACATGTCTGGTGCGCGTGCACAGCAAAGAGGTCAAAGTCAATGCTCCGGGTTATGAGATTTATGACATTCATGGGAATCAGGCAGAGATTACTTATTATGCCGTGACCTCGGATCCGCGTGTGATTGTGTGGAGAGAAACGCTGACCGTGGATGTGGTAGGAGATCAATATCAGGTGTCGGACTGGGAGCTTAGAACCTTCGATCACATAGCGTCCGGAAGTGAGTTTGCCGCATGTTATCAGTATATTAGCGGAACACCAATGGATTACATGGCGAATGGTCTGGGAGAGAGTCTGGAATTCACGGTACTGCTCAGCTCTCAACTCAATTATCTGGGACTGTTCGAGCCTGAGACAGCGGTGGTGACGTTGCTGAACCTGTTAGATAATCCCAATAAAGTTCAAATTGAGCGGTTGTCAGAGGAACGTTATGACGGAAAGGTTGATCTGCGTATCACTTTCCACGAGGATGGGCAGCAGTTTCTGATCACCATGACCCGTTTGGGAGATAGTGGGACGGGAATATCCGGTATGTGGGTGCCGCAGGATTATGAGCCGGATATTCTGGGCAGATTTCTGCAAATGGACTGGAATGAGATTGAGGCGCGGAGGCTGACCCTTACGGAGGATGTGGCGTCGGATTTTACGGATATACTCTGTATTGCCGAATTGCCGGGGCTGCCCATGAAAATGTATGGCTACAATGACGAGGAGTATTCCTTCAGAGGGGTAGCGATACAGATCGGGGAGGATGTCAACTATTTTGACTGGTATTATGCAACGTCGCGTTTTCGTTATCCTTCTGTCTATTGGAAGGCGGATGACAGACAGTTGCAGGTGTCATTGTATAATTTCACAGGGACGGGCGTGAGTGCGGAGGAGCTGCATGTGCTTAGGCAATACGACACAGGAACCTTGACGGATGCGGCATTCGGCTATAGCGATTATACGACGCTTTTGGAGGAGCGAATTGGATTTACTTACGACGAAGCATCAAAAACCCTGCATTTGCTGGATTTGGCTGACAGTCAGGAGGTGGCGGAGATAGTAGGGATACCGGACACTGACGAAGGAGGTGCACTGCTGGGGATTGCCCTGGGAGATAATTGTGAATTTATTCTGGGAGATACGATCCGGTATCGAGTGATGGTGGGCTTTTTGGTAGAGGACTGGGCTACGGTGCAGTATGAGCATATGCCCATTCTGGAAGCGCCGGTGCTGATTGATTATGATGAGAATGGAGAACTTATATTTAATCTGGGCAAATTCCGTGTGGTGGAGGACTGGGAGTAAAGTTGATAATATGTGATTAAAAAACAGATATCTGCATATAATATAAGTATCTTATTTTTTGTTAATATTTAGTTTATTAATGTTTTACAAAGATTATTAGCACTCGCGCTTGACGAGTGCCAACACATGTGTTATAGTACAAATAGAACAAGAAAGAAGAGGAGGAATGACTTATGTTGATGCCCAGTATTTTTAGAGAGAATTTGATGGATGATTTTTGGAGAGATCCGTTCCGTGGTTTTTCCGGTTTTCAGTCAGGCAATGAATTGATGAAGACAGATATCAAGGACAAGGAGGATGCCTATGAGCTGTCCATCAGCCTGCCCGGTGTGAAGAAAGAGGATATTCAGGCAAAACTACAGGATGGTTATCTGACCATCAGCGCAACCTCTTCCCAGGACAAGGATGAGAAGGACGAGAATGATCGATATATCCGCAGAGAGCGCTACTATGGTTCTGCCAGCAGAAGCTTCTATGTGGGAAGTGACGTGGCGCAGGAGGATATTAAGGCGAAGTATGACAGCGGCATCTTGACCCTCACTGTGCCCAAGGTGCAGGCAAAGCCGGAGGTGGAAGAGAAGAAATATATTGCGATTGAAGGCTAAGGTGAATTCAATTATATAATTTATATAATTCAAAACGGCAAATAGGGCGTTCCTCATGGGAGCGCCTTATTTGTCGTTAAAAAATAAAACTTTTCTGCGTCAAAAATGGTTATATAATATGTAAGACATTTTACAAGCCGGGAGGGGAGGTGTCGGATTGGATGACAGAACGCTGATAGCCAGGATACAGCGGGGACAGACAGAAGCTTTGAATGAAGTGGCAAATAAATATTATGATGACATTTACCGGTTCTGTTACTTCCTGACAGGATACAGAGAGGAGTCCTACGATCTGGCACAGGAGACCTTTCTGAAATTCATCAAATATGTGGATCATTATCAATACAAGAACTTAAAAGGCTATTTATTGACCATTGCCAGAAATATCTGCATCGACTATATGAGAGACAAAGCGCAGGAGGTATCATTGACCGAGCAGACGCCCAATGAGGTCTGGCAGGAGGTGTCTTCGGAAGACCAATTCTCTAAGCTGGTGCAGAGGGAGGCGTTGACAACTGCTTTGTGGCAACTGCCCCGGATGCAGAGGGAAGCGCTGCTCCTATATTATTACCATGACTTAAAGCTGCGGGAGATCGCGGCTGTAACCGGTACGAACCTCTCAACGGTGAAGTCGCGGATCAGGCAGGGAACAGACAAATTAAAGAAATGGCTCAAGGAATAGAAAGGTGGCTGAGGTATGAAAAGAAAGAAAACAGAGCTTTGGAGTCTGTATGGTGCGGGCAGGGACAGACGTTTTTGGAAGCTTGCTATGAAAAATATTACGGTGGATAGTCTCAAAAAACAGCAAGCCCTCCGTATGATCAGTCAAACAGCAGGCGAAAAAAGAATCATTTCGAGACCCTCTCTTGTACACAAAATCGGTGTTCAGATTCGATATTTGGAAAAGGGGTATTTTGTATTTCCGGTGCTTTTGATGTCAGGTGCATTAGGAATTGTAAATGGCATGAAGCAAACCGGAGTACGGGAGGTAGAGCTGTTTACGGTGCTGTCCGCAGTTATTGCGTTGCTTGGCATATTCGGAACGATCAGTATCAGCCGACTGTTTTCCAATCACATGGGGGAACTGGAGGCTTCCTGCTTCTGCTCCATCGGGGAATTGGTTGCCATTCGTATGACGCTGTCAGCTTTTATCAATGGGGTGTTGTTGCTTGCCTGTTCCATTGTGATGAGGGGATGGATACAGATGGAGTTTTTAAGGATTCTGCTGTATATCCTTACGCCGTTTTTGGTGTCCAACTGTCTCTATTATGCAATCCTATTACGGATGCGGGATAAAAATATCATTTTGAGCTTTGGCGCGACCGGCATTCTGTCTGGGGCAGTGTGGAGCTTTTTCCTGAGAAACTCTTTGGTTTATGCGCGTGGAGCAATGGCAGTCTGGATTGGAATGGCAGTCTGCTCCGGGATGATTCTGATAGGAGAAATACATTGGCTGCTGAAAGGAGCAGAGAAGGGAGAAATGATATGTTATCAATGGAATTGAGAGGCGTAACCAAACAGTATAAACAGAAAAAAGCAGTGGACGATTTTTCGCTGAAGCTGGAGGAGGGAGTGTACGGTCTGTTGGGAGCCAACGGTGCAGGAAAGACCACGTTGCTGCGTATGCTCTGCAACATTCTAAAGCCGACTTCCGGGATTGTTTTATGCAATGGCATGGAGATTGATGAAATGGATGGAGAATATCGCAGAATCCTCGGTTATCTGCCGCAGCAGTTTGGTTACTATCCGAACATGACGGCAGAGCGGTATCTACGTTATCTGGCGGAGCTGAAGGCAGTGCCTCCGGGTCTGATTGATAGTAAAATAGAAGAGCTGTTGGAGTTGGTGGAGCTGTCCGAAATGCGCAAAAAGAAGATTAAGACGTTTTCCGGCGGTATGATTCGCAGACTTGGTATCGCACAGGCAATGCTCAATGATCCGGAGATTCTGATTCTGGATGAGCCCACCGCCGGGCTTGATCCCAAGGAGCGTATCCGTTTTCGGAATTTGATCAGTGGCTTTTCTAAGAATCGGATCGTGCTTCTTTCCACCCATATCGTGTCGGATGTGGAATACATCGCAGACCGGATTTTGTTGATGAAACAGGGAAAACTGATTGGACAGGGCAATTTGGAGGAGATTGTGGAGCAAGTGGAGGGGCATGTCTGGACCTGTATGGTAGATGCGCAGACAGCAGAAGAATACAATCGCAAATATGCGGTTTCCAATCTGAAAAATCAGGGAGAAAAAGTGGAGCTTAGGATTGTGGCATCCCAAAAGCCGGTGGAAGATGCTGTTTCGGTGGAGCCGGGACTGGAGGATGTGTATTTGTATTATTTTGAGCAAGAGACGGAGGAGTAACAGTGAGAGCGTTAATAAGAGAAGAGTTCTATAAAATCATAAATCGTAGGATTGTCAGGGTGTGTTTTGGAGTGCTCCTTCTATGTATTGTTTTGCTGTTTATCGTAGCAGGTCCCGGAAATGAGAGGAGTCGTATTGAAACAGGCACAGAAACACGTTCCGATTTAGAGACTATACGGCAAGAAACCCTTTCCGGTCTGGCTGCCATAGAGCGTGACCGGGAGCTGGCGAAGGGATTTGAAGGAGAGCTTACGGATGAAAAGCTGAAGCGTATGGCAGAAGCAGGCGGAATGCTGGAATATTATCATAATGAGGAGAGCATTTCCAATATCCCCGTGAACGGTAATTATCTGAATATCTTTTTGGCGGAAAATCGTCTGACCAATGGAGAATACCAAAATTTGTCTGACTATGCTACGGCTACAGAGGTGCTTCCTTTGCAGCAGACAGCCATGGGCAGTCTGACAGAGAAGCCCATCTACTTTGCTTACATACAGGGGTGGAGAGTATTGATTACCATAATGTCAATGGTGGGTATATTGGTATCGCTGTTAAGCATCATTGCCCTGTCTCCGGTGTTCGCTGAGGAATATGCGATTCACACAGCGCCCATCCTGCTTACGACGGAGCATGGCAAACGAAAGGGAATTGCAGCGAAAATGGTGGCGGGCATTTTGTTTTCGTTGGGAGCGTTAGGGATAAGCCTATGTATCACAGTTGTGCTTTGTATCTGCTGCTACGGAGTACAGGGGCTGAACTGCTTTGCGGGAATGCTGGATAACACATGGTCCTTGACCGAAGGGTGGTATGGCAGTACCAGTTATTACACTATCGGCGAGTTCCTGCTGTTGTTTGTCGCAGTGATGGCAATCGGAATGGTGATGCTTGTGGCTTTCACATTGTTTGCCTCTGCCGTGGCGAGGCAGGTGTATGAAGCGTTGATGCTGGGAATTGTCTTTTTTGCATTGCCCGGTGTGATATGGTTCTATCTTGTTATGGGGAATGCCGAACCGCATACACAAGAGATACTGTATAGAATTCTGTACTGCACTCCCCTGTACTCCTGCATGAATGGAGCAATCCATTCTGCCGTGTCCACCCCGATGCTCCTGTTGCGGGCAATTATATTTTTGCTTGTCGTCCTTCCTTCCATTTGGCTTGCGCAAACAAAATATAAAAACCATCAGGTCGCCTGACCGATCAAAACTTTCAATCTCTGATTGACGAAAGAAGTCTCATCCTCTAAAATGGTATGCAGAATATAATTACCGAGACGGAGGGGCTTATGGAGAACATTATTGGAAAAGAGATAGACGGCGTAGTGAATGCGATTCTCTCCAGCTATGACACTGACAGGTACATTGACAGAATCGATATTTTCAAGCGCCCGGACAAGAATGAGATTATTGAAATCACCAGAGATTTATTGAAGGTCGTATATCCGGGATACTATTGGGATAAGGCATATAAGATTTATAATATCAATACGAAGCTTTCTATGACAGTAGAGGATGTCATGTATCATCTCAACAAGCAGATTGCTCTGGCACTCGCATACTCTGGTCAGGAGCATGACGAGGAGACGATTCAGACCCGGTCACAGCAGATAGCGGTTGCATTTTTTAAGAAAGTTCCTGAGGTTCGAGACATCCTTGAGACAGATTTGGAGGCGGCTTTTGATGGAGATCCGGCAGCGAAATACCATGAGGAGATTATCATGTCCTATCCGGGCTTATACGCGATTACAGTATACAGATTGGCGCATGAGCTGTTCCTTTTAAATGTGCCATTGATCCCCAGAATCATGACAGAGTATGCACACACTCGCACAGGGATTGATATTCACCCCGGCGCTACCATAGGCAAATATTTTTTCATCGACCACGGGACAGGTATTGTAGTGGGGGAGACCTCTATTATCGGAGAGCATGTGAAGATTTATCAGGGCGTTACCATCGGAGCACTATCCACCAGAGGCGGACAGAAATTGCAGTCTGTGAAGCGTCACCCTACCATAGAGGACAATGTGACGATTTATGCCGGAGCCTCTATTCTGGGAGGTAAGACAGTCATCGGTGAGAATTCCGTAATCGGAAGTAACGCGTTCATCACCTCCTCTGTAGAAAAAGAGACCAAGGTGAGCATCAAAAATCAGGAGTTGAACTTCCATAACGGCACACCACGAGAAAGTGTGCCGGTAGAATTAAAACAGAGTGAGGACTGGTATTACATTATATAGCTTGGATGAAACAAAAGGGCAGTCGGGAGAAATTCCGACTGCCCTTCGTCAATCAAAAATGATAGGTGAATTTTGACAGATTTCAACCTAAAAGCGACAGAATTGCTAGACAAAAAGCACAAATTAAGGTAAACTAAATTTATATTTGCACCGGAATAAATCCAGAAAGGATACTTTCTGAGAAAGCGAGGCTTTTATGTCACACATTACCTTGCCATTTGAGACATGGGTTTATGATGATTTGCCTATCAGCACCTTTGTGTATGAGGCAATTTTGAATGAGGACGGCAGTTTGAAGGACTATCGTGTCGTATATGCCAATCGTGTCTTTGCAAGAGACTGGAATGCAATCTATCATAATGACAACTATATCGGGGCTTATCTGATGGAGAGCACCTTGATGGATGACTATTCGCTTAGTATGATGGATCGTTTTCGAACGGAGACGCCCCATTCCTTTTCCACCTATATGCCCATGGTCAATCTGCATTTGCATTTTGAACCCATGGTCAATCTTCCTGCACCTTATGCGGGCTTTTTCCTGACCAATATCACAGACTATGAGGAGCAGGAATCCAAGACACATTTTCTGCGCAATATTGATCAGATGCAGAATAATTCTGTGTTAATGCAGCAGCATGAAGATGGACGTTTAGAGTCGGTTTATGTCTCTGAAGCTTTTGCCCGGATGATGGAGTGCACGGTGAAGGAAGCCATGGAGATGATGGACGGCATCGGTTTTCTGAAATCCACCCATCCGGAGGACCGCCCTTTCGTGCGCAGTATGTTAAAGCGGCGTGTGGGGGATGATGGCACCAGTGATCTGACGATTCAAAAGCTTACAGCGAAGAAGAAGCGAATCTGGTGCAGCGTGCATTATGCGTTTATTGATGATTTCAGCGAGCATTATATTTACTGTACCTATGCCAATGTGACGGTGCTCAAATCCTATGAAGAACGTCTGCGCAGTGTATATGTCAATCTGGGAAGTAATTTCTATCAGACCAATGAAAAGACGTTGGCACTATCCCGTGTAAATCTGACCAGAGATGTCATCGAGGAGTCTCAAGGGCAGGATATGTTGAAAGCGGACGCCGCTCGTTATCCCTATTCCGAGGCAATCGAGCGCAGACTTTCTCACTTCCCCATTAAAGAAGAGCAGGAGCGTTTTCGCAAAACCTTTGACAGAAAACGTTTGAGTGACGGTTATCTGGAGGGCAAGGTGACGGCATCGGAGATGCTTTATTCTAAGCGCAATGACGGAAGCTGCTGCTTTGTCAATGTGACAGCTACCATGACCAGACATCCGCTTACCGGAGATATGATTGCTTTTATTACAGAAGAAGAGTGTAATGCAGAAAAAGTGCGGGAGACGCTGATGAATACGATTCTTTCGCAGCAATTTGACATGGTGGCATATCTGGTGGATGGGAGTTACGGTGTGTCCATCGGCGATGCCAACCGTATCAGACAGGGTAATATCTTTCCAACCACGCAAAAAGGCATTTATCAGCAGTATGTGGAAAATCAGGTGCTTCCGGTGTTGGAGGGCGATAAGGAATATCATGACAGGATAAAGCAGTTGCTATCCCTGGAAGCTATCGAGACACACACGAAGACCGATACCCCCTATGTGGTGGATATTGCCATCTCCATAGATGGGGAGACCTACAACAAGCGGTTTGATTTCTATTCCGTCAACCCGGAAGCAAAGTTTTATATTGTGTTAAAGAGTGATACCACAGAGCTGACCAGAGAACAGACGGCGCGCAATGAGCAACTGCGGGTGGCTTTGGAGGAGGCAAAACAGGCAAATGTGGCTAAGACGGCATTCCTGTCCAGCATGAGCCATGAGATTAGAACGCCCATGAATGCCATTATCGGTATTGATAATATTGCACTTAGAGATGAGACGCTACAGCCTCATACGAGGGAGCAGTTTGAGAAAATCGGTGTCAGTGCAAGGCATCTGTTGGGGCTGATTAACGATATTCTGGATATGAGTAGAATTGAGAGCGGACGTATGGTTCTGAAAAATGAGGAATTTTCCTTCCGCGGCTTCCTGGAGCAGATCAATACGCTGGTGTCCAGTCAGTGTCAGGACAAAGGGCTCGCCTATGATTGCAAGCTTCAGGGACAGGTAGATGAGTATTATATCGGTGACGATATGAAGCTGAAGCAGGTGCTCATCAATATTCTGGGGAATGCGGTGAAATTTACTCCTGCTCCGGGCACTGTGTCCTTTATCGTGGAGCAGACAGCGCGGTTTGAGGATAAAGTGACACTTCGATTTATAATGAAGGACACCGGAATCGGTATGGACGAGGAATATATTCCGAAGATATTCGAGGCATTTTCACAGGAGGATGCCACTTCCACCAACAAGTATGGCGGCTCCGGTTTAGGAATGGCAATCACGAAAAATATCGTGGAGATGATGAACGGTAATATCACTGTGACATCGAAAAAGGGAGAGGGGTCTGAGTTCACCGTCAATGTGACCTTGCGCAGCAGTGACCGCACAGACAGCCACCAGCTTAGCGAAGTAAGACCGCAGGATTTGAGTGTATTGATCATTGATGATGATCCGTTAGACTGCGAACATGCAAAGCTTGTGTTGGAAGAGATCGGTATTGCGTCCGATATAGCCACGTCCGGCAAGGAAGCATTGGAGATGATGCAGCTACGTCATGCCAGACGGACTCCGTATAACCTTATTTTGGTGGATCTGCGCATGCCTGATCAGGATGGAATCGAGGTTACCAGGCAGATTAGAGAGCTTTACAATGGGGAATCCACTATTGTTATTCTGACGGCATATAGTTGGACGGAGGTGGAAGAGGAGGCTGTCCATGCAGGTGTTGACAGCTTTATGGCGAAGCCCTTGTTTGCATCGAATGTGCTTTATGAGTTTCAACAGGTGATATCCCGCAGAAAGCTGACCCACAGAGAGGAGAAAAAAGAAGTAGAACTGAAGGGCAGACGTATCTTGTTGGCAGAGGATATGGCAATTAATGCGGAGATTATTATGATGATTCTGCAGATGAGTGAAATGGAAGTAGAGCATGCAGAGAACGGACAGATAGCGGTGGAGATGTTTACCCATAAGCCGCCTCGCTATTATGACGCCATTCTGATGGATATGCGCATGCCTGTGATGGATGGATTGGAAGCTACAGAGAGCATTCGGGCTTCGGAGCATCCGGACAGTAAACGGATACCGATTATTGCATTGACGGCAAATGCCTTTGACGAGGATGTGCAGCGTTCCCTGCAGGCAGGTATGAATGCTCATCTTTCCAAGCCGGTGGAGCCGGATAAGCTCACAGCTACTTTGCAAGGCTTGATTTCAGACGAGGATTGAAGCTGATATAAAAGATAGGGTTGTTGTGTCCGCGTTGCATTCACAAACCTGAAACCATTAAAAGCAACGCAGAAAAGAGGATGGCGATGACAGTTGATATGGACCCCAAGTATAAACAGATGTTGGACGATGTATTTGATGCGTTCACTATGCTTTCGGGAGGTAATATTGCCAATGTAATGCATGTGCAGGGAGATACGACCAGATGGTCTCCCAGTGCGGTGGAGCTGTTTGGACTTTCCGGAGAGTATATACGCAACGGTTCCATGGATTGGAATGATTATGTGCATCCGGAGGATCGCAAACGTTATATGGATGTGATGACACCGCTTGTCACCGGGGAGAGACAGACCTATGATCTGAACTATCGCGTGCGGACGAAGGAGGGAACATATGTCAATTTCCGTGTGATGGGGGCAGTGCTTCGAGACGCTGAGGGCAGTCCCAGTCTGATCGGGGGTGTCATGATCAATCAGGGACTTACGGAGAACACGGATCCGGTGACAGTGCTACGCAATAAGAATGGGTATTATGAGGATTTGACAGAGCTGATGAAAGCGGACAAGAAGACTGTGACCCTATTGGTGGGAATCAGCAAGCTGTCTGAAATCAATCAGGTCTATGGATATACCTACGGTAATCGTGTCCTGCAGGAAATCGCATGGCTGTTGCAGGAGACCGTAAAGGAACGTGGAACAGTATATCGAATGGATGGAGCTACTTTTGCTATTCTGACAGACAAGGTATCCAGAGAGGAAGTGGCAGCAATCTATGATACCGTTCGTATCAAGCTGCAACGAGGAATCCGTGTGGATGGCGTGCGGAATATTCTGGTTGCAAACGGCGGATTAATATCCACCCAGGATGCAGGTGCGGATGCCGCTACCATTCATTCCTGTCTCAATTATGCGTATAGGGAATCTAAGCAGCGCAAGCATGGAGAATTGGTAGATTTTAATGGGAGCATCAATTATGAAGACCAGGGAACGCTGGAAGTGCTTAGTACGATCCGCGACAGTATTCTGGATGATTGCAGGGGATTTTTATTGGAGTATCAACCGATTGTCAGTGCGCACAGAGAACGGCTGTTGGGAGTGGAAGCATGTGTCAAATGGCAGGATGAGCGCTATGGAAACATAGGTGCACCGGCGTTTATCCCTGTTCTGGAGAGGGATTTTGTGTTTGAGGAATTGGGAGATTGGATACTGCATCAGGCTCTGACAGATGGAGTGAAATTTGTGGAGAAGGATACCCAGTTTGTTTTGGCGGTGAATATATCCCCTGTGCAGATGGAGGATGATTACTTTGTGGACAGTGTGCTGCAGGCATTGCACGAGACGGGCTTTCCCGCCCGGAACCTCTGCCTGAAGCTGACGAAGGACTGCAGACTGCTGGATGTAGAGCGTTCCAGCATGGTGATCGGACAATTACATAGTCACCAGATTCGAGTAATTATTGACGATTTTGGCAGTGGCGTGGACTCTATCGGATTCCTGAAAAAGATGTCGGCGGATGTAATATGCTTTGATAGTGAATTGGTAGAAGGCATTGAGCATAATGAGCAGGATAGAGAGCTTCTGGAATACCTTGCCAGAATGGTAAAGGCAAGAGGAACGCACGTCAATATCAAAGGCGTGAATACAGAGGAACTCAGTAAGGTACTCAGGCAGTTATCCATCAGCAGTATGCAGGGAGATTACTATGCAGGTCCTATCTCTTTTGAGCAGATGATGGAAAAGTATTTCTCGTAAATAAATATATTATGATACATAGGAGGGTAAATCAAATGGAAGTGAAATTTTACAAATGTGAGCATTGTGGAAATATCATCACAATGGTAAAGGACAAAGGGGTACCGGTGATGTGCTGTGGACAGAAGATGACTGAGCTTGTTCCGGGCACCACGGATGCCGCAGTGGAGAAGCATGTACCGGCGTATGAAGTGAAGGACGGTAAGGTGTATGTGACGGTGGGCGAGGTAGAGCATCCCATGCTGGAGGCACATTATATTGAGTGGGTAGCACTCCAGACCAATGCCGGTGTACAGAGAAAGGAGCTTGCTCCCGGACAGGAGCCTAAGGTATGTTTTGCATTGTGCGAAGGGGAGGAAGTGGAAGTAGTCTACGCATACTGCAACCTGCACAGTCTTTGGAAGGCATAAAAGGTAGTATGGTCTAACCAAAATTAGCATACGAAATTTAATTTATACTATAGACAAATGGTTTTGGAATGACTATAATAAAAGAGAAGCTGACTTCCGCTCGTCGGAAAAATAGGACAAAAGAGATGAAGTAAATGGGGGTATGAAGATGAGCTTTTTTAAGAACTGGGACTCTACCAAGACATGTATTTTTGCAGCAGGCGTGTTGTTCGGTACTGCAGGTATCAAGGCACTGTCCAGTAAGGATGCCAAAAAGGTATACACACATGTGACAGCAGCAACGCTTCGGGCTAAGGATTGCGTGATGGATCGTGCAGCGATTATTCAGGAGAATGCAGAGGACATTTACGCAGAAGCAAAGCAGATGAATGAAGAGAGAGCGGCTGAGGAAACAGAGATTGGAGAATGATCAAATGAGCACCTGTAGATGATGCAGGTGCTCATTTGTACATTCGATGATTATCGTATGATACATGATTCTTACGAGCCGCAGGAGCGGCAGAATGAGAGGCAGTATGAAATTTATTATCAAGCATGAAATCAAAGGACGTCTCCGCATTCACGTCATCCAGAAGGACATGTCCTTCGCACAGGCGGATAGCCTGCAATACTATATTACCACCTTGCCGGGCGTGATATCTGCCAAAGTGTATGAGCGCACTGCAGACGCTGCCATCGTATATGAAGGAGAACGGACGGAGCTTTTGGAGGCTCTGCAAAAGTTTCGATATGAAGAGGTGGAGGTACCGGATATCTTCCTACAGAATTCAGGCAGAGAATTGAATGCGGAATACTGGGAGAAATTAGTGAATCGCGTGGTACTCCGTGCCGGAGAGAAGCTTTTTTTGCCCATGTCTATCCGCAGTGTGATCACGACGGTGAAAGCAGTGCCTTATGTATGGGCAGGACTTAAGAGTCTGTGGCATAAAAAGATTGAAGTACCGGTGTTGGATGGCACAGCGGTGGCGGTATCAGTGCTCAGACAGGATTATAATACGGCGAGTTCGATTATGTTCCTGTTGGGAATCGGCGAGATTCTGGAGGAGTGGACGCATAAAAAATCCGTGGAGGATCTGGCAAGGAGCCTCTCCTTGCAGGTGGAGAAGGCATGGCTTGTACGGGATGGACAGGAGATACTGGTGCCCGTGGGGGAGATTGCACAAGGAGATGAAGTAGTAGTCCATATGGGGAATGTGATTCCCTTTGATGGAGAGGTGACTAAGGGGGATGCCATGGTGAATCAGGCATCTCTTACCGGCGAGTCTGTACCGGTGCACAAAACGATAGAGGGATACGTCTATGCAGGAACCGTTCTAGAGGAAGGGGAGTTGACTATCCGTGTCAAGATGGATACCGGCTCCAGTAAATTTGAACAGATTGTATCCATGATTGAGGAATCAGAGAAACTAAAATCTGCGTTGGAAAGCAAGGCAGAGCATCTGGCAGATCGGTTGGTACCTTACACCTTGGGCGGTTCAGCATTGACCTGGCTGCTCACGCAAAATGTGACTAAGGCGGTAGCGGTGCTGATGGTAGATTATTCCTGTGCGTTGAAACTGGCGATGCCCATATCCGTGTTGTCGGCAATCCGCGAGGCAAGCAACCATCAGGTGACAGTCAAGGGCGGCAAATTTTTAGAGTCGCTGGCACAGGCAGATACCATTGTCTTTGACAAGACCGGAACCCTGACGAAGGCACATCCCACGGTGGTAGACGTGATTTCCTTCGGCGAGAGACAGCCGGATGAGCTGCTACGGATTGCTGCATGTCTGGAAGAGCATTTTCCCCATTCCATGGCGAAGGCTGTGGTGGAAGCGGCACAGGCGAAAGGCTTGGAGCATGAGGAGATGCATTCCCAGGTGGAATATGTGGTGGCACATGGGATTGTATCCTCCATTAACGATAAGCGTGTGATTATCGGCAGTCATCATTTCGTATTTGAGGATGAGAAGTGTGTAGTGCGTAACAGTATGAAAGAGCGGTATAAAGCGTTGCCGAAGGAGTATTCCAGATTATATCTGGCAATCGATAATGTGTTGGAGGCAGTGCTTTGTATTGAAGATCCGGTCAGAGAGGATGCGAGAGAGGTAGTGGAGGCGTTGCGGAGCCTGGGCATCTCCAATATTGTGATGATGACCGGTGACAGTGAACATGCTGCCCGCAGGATTGCAGCGGAGGTAGGGGTAGATTCCTACCGTTCCGGAGTGCTGCCGGAGGATAAAGCCAGGTTCATAGAACAGCAGAAGGCAGATGGCAAGACGGTAGTCATGATCGGAGACGGTATCAATGATTCTCCGGCACTGTCTGCGGCAGATGTTGGGATTGCCATCAGCGATGGTGCACAGATAGCCAGAGAGATTGCTGATATTATGGTGGGAGCGGATGATCTGTACCAGATTGTGACCTTGAAGGCAATCAGCAATGCCCTGATGAAGCGTATTCAGAAGAATTATAGATTGATTGTAGGCTTTAATACCGGACTGATCCTGCTTGGTGTGGCGGGTGTGCTTGCACCAACCACGTCGGCACTCTTGCACAATTCTTCCACCCTGCTGATTAGTTTAAAGAGTATGGAAAATTTGTTGACGGATATTTAGTGCGTGTCCGCAAACTATGACTGTGGCAGACGAGTCGATTCATAATTAAATTTTTGAAAACCAGTGGAGGCTATGACGGAAAACTGACTGTCCAAAGTACGGGTGCATTGCATATGATTCGTGTTCTTTACAGTTTTGTTCCGATGGCAGCCATGGTGGTCATGCTTATCTGCACGTTGGTTTATAAATCGTTGGATAGAAAACTGCCGGAAATTGAAGCGGAGTTGGAGAAACGAGAGTGAAAAGTAACGGTGATTTGGCAGTTTGAATGAAAAGGAGAAGATTATGAGTCAACAATTTATGTTAGGGGCTTCTACAGCAGCCTACCAGGTAGAGGGTAACAACCGTTACAGTGATTTTTGGACAATCGAACAGTTACCGCACACATCCTTTCTGGAGCCATCCGGGGATGCTGTAGATCATTATAACCGTTTTGAGGAAGATATCCGGATGTTGAAGGAAGCCGGACTGAACGCCTATCGCTTTTCGATTGAGTGGGCGAGAATCGAGCAGATAAAGGGAAGCTATAACAGAGAAGAAACGGAACACTATCGTGAGGTGCTTGCTTGCTGCAAGGAAAACGGTATTACACCGGTAGTGACAATGCATCATTTCTCTTCCCCAAAATGGCTGATTGAGGAAGGCGGCTGGGAGAATGAAAAGGTCGTAGAATATTTTGCAGCTTACTGTGCGTACATCGCAGGGGAACTGGGAGATGATATGGAGTATGTGTGCACCATCAATGAGGCAAATATGCGCCTGCAGATGGCGGCAATTATCCGGATGCTCGCAAAGGCTATGGGAGTAAACCTTCAAGTGGGAGTCAATTTGGAACTTCCGGAGGAGTATCAGATCAGTCAACGAGAGGAACGGGAAGCATTTGGAGGAGTGGAGGCGGTCAATACTTTCCTAAGTGCATGCACGCCAGACGGAGATGTATTGATTATGAAAGCGCATCAGGCAGCCCGTACGGCCATGAAAAAAGCATGTCCGCACTTGAAGGTGGGACTGACACTTTCTCTTCATGATATTCAGCCGGCAGAAGGCGGAGAGGCATATGCGAGATCACAGTGGGAGGAAGAGTTTACCCATTATCTGCCTTATCTTCAGGAAGATGATTTTATCGGTGTTCAGAATTACACCAGAATGCTTGCAGGAAAAGACAGTGAACTACCGGTTCCGGAGGGGGCTAAGACAACACAGATGGGGTATGAATTCTATCCACAGGCTATGGGTCATGTGG
The DNA here is from genome assembly GCA_017478245.1 of Lachnospiraceae bacterium. Lineage (GTDB taxonomy): Bacteria > Bacillota > Clostridia > Lachnospirales > Lachnospiraceae > Acetatifactor. The sequence goes on along the minus strand of JAFVDW010000003.1, from coordinate 10,256 downwards.
TGCGACGTGTGGCATCAGAACTGAAAAAACCGATTCTGATTACAGAGAACGGAGTGGCTACATCAGAGGATAAAGACCGTGTTCAATTTATTGAAAGGGTATTAAGCGATCTCAAGGAAATGGTGGCAGAAGGAATTCCGGTGATTGGTTATCTGCATTGGTCTTTGTTTGATAATTTTGAGTGGCAGCAGGGCTTTCAGAAGACATTTGGACTGATTGCGGTAGATCGTAGCACACAGATTCGGACACCGAAACCGAGCTTGTATGCAATCGCCAGAATCTGGAACAAAAGGAGCCAAAGCCATATGTTTGTCATGGAATCGACAATAACTGAGTTACTTCAAAAAGAGGAGGTTCGTACATTTTTAGAGAAAATGATGCCCCAGATGATGCAGCCGCCTGCATCTGATTATATCGTTGCCATGACAGCAGCTCAGGTTCGGGAAATGCTGCCGGAAGGGCAAAAAGAATTGATGGAAGCCGTGATTGACATTGCCAATGGAAAAGAGCCGACATATATTCCGGCAGATCCTCATACGACACCCGCAACGGTCAGTGTGGGGAGGATGATGGAGGATTACAACATTGATGATGTGGACGGACCGATGTATATGCTGGATCATCGTTTTTCCGGATGTATTCTTCTTCAGTTCAGTAAGACCATGAAGGAAGACCATGGAGGCAGTGTAACCTATGGGGAGACAGAGTGTCCCTATGAATTTGTATCAGTCAGCGCAGCGGGTGGCATTCAGATTCTGGGAGTCTTTGTCCGGGATATCTGTAAGGAATACGATCGGGAGTACTCGCTTCATCTGGAGGGGTTTGTGGATGAGGATGACTTGACAATTGAACCGGCTGATGTGCGCTTTCGGACGCAGAAGCAGATGCTGCCGGATCCGGCGTACGCGGAGCATGACGAGGTGGCGTTCCGGGCGGCTTCGGAAAGTATAGTTCTGTTAAAAAATGACAATGAACTTCTTCCAGTAAATGCACAGCCTATCTATGTGTCCGGTACGGAGCAGTTTCGTGTCAGTGCCGTAGGCGCGGGTAAGATTAATCCCAGATATATTGTGCGCCTGCAGACCGCATTGGAACAAAACGGATTTACATTGAGTCCGGAGGCAGCTATGGCTATGATTGTGATCAGCCGTGCATCCGGAGAGAATTACGATAATAATGCTTATGCGGGGGAATATTATTTGAGCGAGGAGGAGAAGAGAGAAATTGCCCGACTTACAGATCATTATGCGCATGTGATTGCTGTCATCAATAGCGGATATCCGATGGATGTCAGATGGCTTCAAGAATATGGAATCGAGGCGGCTATCTGGTGTGGATTTCCGGGAATGTTGGGGGCACAGGCACTCTCTGACATCCTGTGCGGTAAGGTAAATCCCAGTGGAAAGCTTCCAGATACATGGAGCTGTGATTACTGGGATATACCTTCCTCGGCAAATTTCTATCAGCCGAAAACACCTGAGGAAGCGTTGGACGCGGATCATGATATATGGGTGGATACCTGCTATGAAGAGGATATTTATGTTGGCTATCGTTACTTTGAAACCTTCAAAAAGCCGGTGGCGTTTCCGTTTGGACATGGATTATCTTATACGGCTTTTGAAAAGAACTGCAATGAGTCTGCCTTTATCGAACAGAGAATGGAGACGGTTAATGAATTGAAAGTGCCGGTGCATATAAAAAATATTGGCGACTGTTCCGGTAAAGATGTGGCGGCGTTGTATGTTTCTATGCCGGATGGGACGCTTGAAAAGCCGGAAAGACAGCTGGTCGCATTTGAAAAGACCGCATTACTTCAGCCCGGTGAGGGAGAAACAGTTACCTTAGTTGTTCCGATGAAATATTTGGCAAGCTTTGAAGAAGAGTCCTCTTCCTGGGTGTTAGAGGCAGGAACATATCATTTTTATCTTGGAGGAGCGGTCTCTGATGCGGCTTTGGTGGGAAAACTAGAGCTTTTAGACACGCGGATAATCCGTACAGTGGGTAATTATTGCAAACCAAACATAAGCTTTGAAAGACTGTCAAAATACAGTGGTAGCAAACCGAGAGGAGAGCATTCGGGAATGAAAGTCGGAGTGCATGAACTCCAGCCAAGGGCGGAAAGGCTCCATATAAATGAAAAAAACGTTCCGGATGTGCCGGAAGTAGATTCCTGGTCGCTCGAAGAATTGGCACGCATGTCCGTTTGTGCTTCTGCCGGATGGGGCATGCACCAGAAAGGGGAGGCAGGTAAGATTTATCGGCTGAAAGACAAAGATATCCCTTATTTTGCCTGTGCAGATGGAAATAGTGGGGTGAATGTCAATCATAGTAACATCGGTATGCCATGTAGCAATCTGCTTTGTGCAAGCTGGGATAAGCATCTTGCATATGAGGTGGGGCGGGTAATTGCTGAGGAAGCGAAAGACAATGACATTCAGATGATCTTGGCAACTGCAATGAATATTCATCGGAATCCATTATGTGGAAGACACCCTGAATATTTCAGCGAAGATCCGCTGCTGACCGGGTTGATGGCAGGACATCAGTGTAAAGGATTGGAAGATTTGAGCATATCCGCCAGCATGAAGCATGTGGTTTGTAACAACAGTGAAGCAAGCCGCAAAAGGAACCAGAGTATTGTATCACAACGTGCACTCAGAGAAATCTACCTGCGAGCTTTTGAAATTGCTTTTGATGTGCAGAAACCGGATACGATTATGACCGGTTACAATGCGCTGAATGGCGTTTTTGCAGCAGAGGATGAGGAATTACTGATTGGTATCTTCCGAAATGAATTTGGTTTTGACGGATTTATCATGACAGACTGGAACAGCTATGATACGGTTGATATTCCTTCCGCGGTTGCCGCCGGAAATTGTTGGATGACACCGGGTTCGGAGGACGATACCTATGTGAAGCCGATTTTGCAGGCGGTAAAAAGTGGAGAATTGAGTGCATATCGTTTGCGCAATAATATTCGATACCTGATGAATATCATTAGATATCGAACCAATCATACGAACTGATTAAATTGCGACACTGAAAACAAATTGCAGAAAAGAATCTAAGGATTTTGATATGATATGCCGATATTTATATTGAATGCTTTATCTTTTATAATCCGGATAAAAGATAGGCAGCGTGTTGTACACATTTTGTTTAGGGGAACGGTGGAACGAAAGAGCCGTTCCCCATTTGTATGTGCATATACATCTTGCAATATACATAAAAATAGAGGATAATGACGAGTGTGTAGTGCCAAGTATTGGAATCTGGAGGAAAAGTAAGATGATTATCAGAAGAGCAGAAGTAAAAGATACAGATGGAATTATGAAACTCCTGGTACAGGTGAACAACGTTCACAGCGAGGGCAGACCCGATCTCTTTATCAGGGACAAGACCAAGTATACAGTAGAGGAGCTTCAGGATATTATCAAAAACGATAACACGCCCATTTTTGTGGCAGTGGATGAAGAGAACAACGTGTTGGGCTATTCTTTCGGTGTATTCCAGTCTCATGTGGAGGATAATAATTTCCCCGATATCGTGACCTATTACATAGACGATCTGTGTGTGGATGAAGCGTGTCGCGGACAGCATATTGGAAAAGCACTGTATGACTATGTGATACAGTTTGCAAAGGAGAGCGGCTGCTACAATGTGACGTTAAATGTCTGGGAGAAAAATGAGAGTGCCAAGAGATTTTATGCAAGCTGCGGACTGCAGACACAGAAGATCGGTCTGGAAGTAATTCTATGACCGGTATCAGTGCCGGATAATCGGTATTTATCAGTAAAGTTGCCTTTTTCTAGTTTATCTTATTTTATTTTCATTTCATTGTCACCAAATCATTTCCTAAAACGTTTATAGAATAGGAGGCAGGGTCAGCCTCCTATTATGACACAGATGCATTTGTGAAAGCAAGGAGACAGGAGGATATATGTTTGCAACAGGAAGAAGAGATCAATAGAGTCATGGAACAGTACGGTGCATCCCTCTATCGCATGAGCTATTTTGTGTTGGGCAACGAGCAGGATGCCCAGGATGTATTGCAGGAGACCATGATCAAATATCTGCGAAAAGCACCTTTCTTTGAAGTACCCGAGCAGGAAAAGGCTTGGCTGTACCGGGTGGCGAACAACTTGTGCAGGGATATGCTGCGTTTCCGAAGGCGTGGTGACTTCGTCAGTTTGGAGGCACTTGGCGACAATGGAGAGGAGATAACCTATGGGACAGGGATGTGCTTCACGATTAGCGCTCAGGATAGCCCGGATAGACAAGGTGTGTTGCGAGAGCTGATAGAGCGCCTGGATGGAAAACTGAAAAAAGTAATCTTTCTACACTACTACGAGGGATATTCGGTGAAAGAGATTGCAGTGATCCTGAACATATCGGAGGCAGCCGTCAAGAAACGCCTGGAGCGTGGAAGGAAGAAATTACGCGAAAAATACGAGGATCATCGTCTGGTGGTCGACAAGTAACAGAAAGGGTAAGGTTATGAGAATGAAAGAAAATATATTTTGTGAATTGATGGAGCAGATCAATCTATCCGAAGAACAAAAGCAGAGTATTGTGAATAACTGTTTACAGCAGAAGCATGCACAGAATAAATGGTTTGTCTATTCCAAACAGATCGCGGCAGTGTTGGTGGTGGGTGTTTTGTCGGCCACGACTCTTACTGCTTATGGGGCAGTGAGCGCTTATCAGGCATATATGGAGCAGATGAGTCGTGAGGAGATGCAGGAGCGCTATGAAGAGATTCAGGAGGGGACAAAGGACGCGGATACCTTCTCCAGACCTTTGTCAGAGAACGAGCAGGAGAGACTAAATCAGATGCGCCAATTATATCAGAGCGGTCAACGATTCCCCGAACAAGCCATGGTGATAGTGGATGGCAGTAAAGAGGTCATTGTGGATAAAGGCGAAGTGGAGGAGACTTTTTATTATGATTGCACCCATATGGTTTTCTATCTGCCGGAGCGGGAGCTGACAGATGAAGAATTGCTTCAGATCATTGATGTGTGGGAAAAAGGAAATTACAGCCTGGGCGTCATCAATGGGGAAAGAGGACTGACAAATGCTGCAGCCACAGATGGTGATCATACTACAGCAGACGGCGAAGGGGATGCAGATGAAGCAGCCCGGCTGAAAGCGGTTGAAGCAGAAATGGAGGATTTCGTGCATGATGTGCCTGAGGTGGATCAGGAACGGATCAGACAGGCTGTCGTCCGTAAGGTGAAAGAACTGACCGGAAAGGATACCGGGGAAGCGTCTTGGCTGATTACATTGTATGGAGATGATACGTTGCACTATCTGGCGAGGTATGAAGATGAGAAGGAGTCGGTCATTTTCAACTTCACTACAGACAGCACGCCGGAGCATTTAACCGTGTATTCTTATATGAATGTGTATAAGGATTGGCCGGAAAGAAGTGCATCTGTGACTTCTTATACAGAGGAGACCCTGCTACAGGAAATCCAGAGTTTGGGAGTGCAGGCAGAAGAACAATTAGTAAAGATTTTTGGTGTGGAAGCCCAAATCGTAAAATGTGAATATGGCTATCAGCCCACTGTGTTGACCGGGGAAACCTCTCTGATTGAGTTCGTGTTGACCGCCGGGAATGGGGATAGATACCGTATGTACTATCGGGTGTCGGATAAGCGTTTTGTGGATCTATTGACCTACAGGGCAGGGAAATATGATGATGTTACCTTACCCTCAGGTCGATGTATAACAGGAGAGCTATCGTTGGAAAAAAAATCATAAGACCGCAGTAGTCTATTGACAAAGATATAAGACTGTGGTAGTCTGATGATACAGATTAGACTACTGCAGTCTTATTTTGGGTAAAGCAGAAAGATATAGAAGATGTAAGAAAGGTAGGAAAGCAACATGCAGGAGGATGGAACCAAGTTATTTGATTCAGAATTGAAGGTCATGGATGTGCTCTGGCGGGAGGGTGACGTGCCTGCAAAGCATATTGCAGATGTGTTGACGAAGGAAGTAGGCTGGAACAAAAATACGACTTACACCTTGATCAAGCGTTGTATGAAAAAAGGAGCCATCGAGCGCACGGAACCGGGATTTGTATGTCATGCTCTGATTCCCAAGGAGCAGGTGCAGGAGGCGGAGACCAACGAACTGATTGACAAGGTGTTTGACGGCTCGGCGGACAAATTGTTTGCGGCGCTCTTGGGACGCAAGAAGCTGAGCACCGAGCAGATTGAGCAGTTGAAACAGATTGTTGGAGAATTTGAGTGAATGAGGTATATGTAAGACAAAAAGGTGGGATATGAATATGAGTTTGTTACAAATGAGTCTCTATGCAGCGGTGATGATTACAGTCGTAGCAGTGGCGCGAGGGCTGTTATTAAACCGTTTGCCGAAAAGAACCTTTATCATATTATGGAGCGTTGTGCTGTTGCGGTTGTTGATACCGTTTCAGATTCCTTCCGTATGCAGCGCCTACACACTGTCGGGCAATGCGCTTAATCACATGGGATGGCATACTGCCAAGATACAGACGGAGGATGGGGCAGTTATAGGTACAGAGCTCCATCATGTGCAGGAGAAGGGAGAAACGGTATATTATATACGCGACAATGCCTTGGCGGGTACGCTGTCAACCGGTGCAAAACAGGTTTCCTGGATGACGGTGTTGTGGATGTTGGGTGTGTTGGGCGTGGGCGGATATTTTGCAATATCCTATTACCTTTGTATGCGGGAATTTCGGATGGGACTGCCTCTTAACAATGAATTTTTAAAGAGATGGCGCAGGAATCATCCCTTGCGGAGGCGGTTGGAGATCCGGCAGCTTGATACCATTGAAGCGCCGATTTCCTATGGTATCTTCAAGCCCACCATTCTATTGCCCAAGACCTTCGATTGGACAGAGCAAAGTGGCGCGCGATATGTCCTGGAGCACGAGTTTGTGCATATTCAGAGATTTGATCTGGTGTTGAAGCTGCTGATGATCCTGGCGCTGTGCATTCACTGGTTTAATCCGACAGTATGGCTGATGTATGTGCTGTTGAACAGAGATATTGAGTTGTCCTGTGATGAGACGGTAGTCAGGAGATTTGGTGTGCGTGTGCGCAAAAATTATGCGCTGACACTGATTGGTATGGAGGAGCAAAAAAGCGGTTTGGTGCCATTTTACAATGCGTTTGGAAAAAATGATATACAGGGGAGGATTAGAGCGATTATGAAGATGAGGAAAACTACAATCGCGACCGTGGTCGTGGCGGCAGTTCTGGTGCTTACGATTTCCATTGGATTTCTGACGTCGAGAAACAGGAGGGAAGAGAATGAGATAGATACAGAAAGCACCCAAGCGATGGAATTACAACAAGTACAGGAAGCAACAGAGGCAGAATTACAACAATTACAACAAGCAATGGAGATTATGGAGGAGCGCAAGAGCACCAAGGAGGAAGAGGCAGAATTACAACAAGAAATAGAGACCTTGGAGGAGCGCAAGAGCATCCTCGAAGATCATGTGGATTTACTGACACAGGCGCAGCAGGAACTTAATGCAAAAGCGGATTCGGGACAGACCACAGAGGTGGTGATAGAGCATGAGGATGATGAAACAGAGCTGGTGAATATACAAATTAATGAGGCTGTGTCTACAGACTTCTGGCGTATTTCCACCAATCCCATTCCGGTTATCGGACGTGAGATTACCAGAATCATAGTCCGAGACGGTAATACCGGCAAAGATAAAGTGATAGAGGATGTGGATGTTATTGATGAAATCCTTGTAGGTATTCTGGAAGCAAATGTGACAGGACAGGATCAGGAATCCCGCTCAGGCTATCAATATCTTCTTATCCTATATTCCGGCGAAGAGGAAGCGCAGCGGTTTTCTATCAGTGAAGGATTTATTGAGACGAATCAGGTGTGGTATTTGGTGGATTCCAATGAGAGAATCTTAAGTGCCATAAAATAGACAGAAGGAGAGGGAACTGTGTACTAAGTAATTAGTGTGCAGTTCCTTTTCATTCCCTTTGCGATAGATTTCATTCCTCTTTTCTAAAAAAGTTTGCAGGTATGTCGATACAATAATAGACTTTAAAAATTTAGCATGAGGGGTGTGAATTTTGATAATAGCAATATGTGACAAGGAGGCTCCTATCAGAGGACAACTGCGGGATTTGATTAGAAAGCAGGAGCCTGACAGTCGGATCGTCGAGTTTACTTCTGCGGAGGAATTGTTGGACTTTGCAGAGTCTATTGATTTGCTTTTTTTAGACATTCCGATGGATGGAATGAATGGGATGGAGGCTGCAAGAGAACTGCGCGCCAGACCACAGAACATGTTGATTGTCTTTGTGACCGCCATGAGAGAATATGTATTCGAGGCTTTTGATGTAGCTGCTTTTCAATATCTGTTGAAGCCGATTGATCAGGACAAGTTCGGAGAGGTGTTCCGGCGTGCCAGAGAGACCATCGAAAGCAAAGAAAAGGAGAGTGCAGAGAGCCAGGTGCTTCTGTTCAAGACCAAGCAGAAGACCTACTCATTGAAGAAGCAGGATATTTATTATGCAGAGAATCAGTTAAAAAAGGTTATCCTACATACCGTGGATGAAAATATAGAAATTTATGGTTCTATGCGGGAACTGGCAAAGCAGTTGGGGCACGGGTTTTACAGATGCCACAGAGGGTATCTGGTGAACATGCAGCACATTGTGGAATACAACAGTGACAGTATTGGGTTATCCAATGGGGAGAAGGTATTCCTCTCTAAGGAAAAATATAACGAATTCGTGAAAAGTTATATGAGTTATTTGAAAAAATGATGAGGCAAACTCAATTTGATTCCCTTTCCGCAGGGTTTCATTCCATAGCTATTCATGATGAAAAGAACTGCTCCGAAACATCATACAGAAAGTTTAATATACACAAATGTACAGAACAATATCATAGAGAAGCTCAGGGACGACACATGTATTCAAAGGATTGAAGCCGCTTTGCGTCATGGGTCTTTTTTTATACATTTCTGTAGGTTTGGGTGGAATGGAGGGAACTATGAGAATTGCAGACAGTCATATCAGTATGGCATCCAACAGAAAGTACCAGCAGGCGGGCACAAGAACCGGACAGAGTCAGAATCAGACGAAAATGCTTTTTGGTTCACAGAGTCAGCTTGAGAGCAGCAGTACGGAAAGCTTTTATGGCACATCCGGAAAGGATTTGTGGTATTCCAATTATGGAGGCAGTGGCAGGTTATTCTATCAGTTGAATGGCGGAAGTGGGGAAGAGCAGATAAATACATTAAAGGGAGATGCAGTGGGCGTCACCCGGAAGGCGGAGCAGTTTTTTGGAAAACAGAATATAAATGAGACATTCACAGTGCAAAATAAGCTTTTGTCCGGTATGATGCGCAGATTTATGTCGGCAGGTATGTTTGGCAAGCCCATCTATACCAGTCTTACACAGCGTATGATGACTTATTATGAGGCGGAGGAAACGGGTTTTGTAGCGAAAGGACAGGCAACCACAGAGGATGGCAGAACCATCGATTTCAATGTGGATATCTTGATGTCCAGAAGCTTTATGGAATACGCGGATGTTCAGATTCCGGTACTCACAGACGCACTAACGGATCCGCTGATGATCAATGTGGGTGCAGATACGGTACAGATATTCGATCAGAAATTCCGTTTTGATCTGGATGGAGATGGCGTGCAAGAAGAGATTTCCATGCCGGGCAAGGGAACTGGGTTTCTGGCGTTGGATTTGAATGAAGATGGGATTATCAATGATGGCAATGAGTTGTTTGGTACCAGTAGCGGAGATGGCTTTGCGGATCTGCGAAAGTACGACAGTGATGGCAATGGATGGATAGACGAAAACGATGAAGTATTCAGTAAGCTGAAAGTATGGTGCAAGGGAGAAAATGGTGAGGATATCTTAATGGATTTGAAAGCAGCAGATGTGGGCGCTATTTTCCTGGGAAACCAAGGCACGGAATTCTCTCTGCAGGGACAGAGCGGTGGACTGAATGGTGTGGTCAGAGCCACGGGGATTTTCCTGAGAGAAAGTGGCAGTGTTGGCACCGTGCAGCATGTGGATTTGGCTTCGAAGTCAGCGGAGGAGACCGAGGAAGAGAAAAAGCTGGATGAGCTCTTGCAGGAGAGGGAACGCAGCCAGACCAATGGAAAGTCTGAGACGAACAATCGTCGCGCCAGAGAGCTTGCCAGAAGAAAAGCGGAGGCAAAGCGCGTGGCGGCAAGACAGGCAGAAAAGAAACG
>JAFVDW010000033.1 GCA_017478245.1 Lachnospiraceae bacterium | reverse complement strand
TATATGATGATGAGATCAAGAAGAAATTAAAGGTGCTTCATAAGTTGCATCATGTATTATCCATGCATAGCTACAACGATATACAGACGCCCACCTTTGAATTTTTTGATGTGTTTTCAAAGGAGGTAGGAACGACACCCAGCAAGGAATTATACAAGTTCTTTGACAAGGAAGGGAATACGTTGGTGTTGCGTCCGGATTTCACTCCTTCCGTAGCCCGCTGTGCGGCGAAATATTTTATGGAAGAGCAGGTGCCCCTTCGATTCAGCTACTTGGGTAATACCTTCATAAATACCTCGAACCTTCAGGGTAAGCTGAAGGAAGTCACTGAGATGGGTGCTGAACTGATTGGTGAACCTTCTGTAGAAGCAGATGCCGAGATGATTGCTTTGGTGATAGAAACCCTGCGTAGCAGTGGTTTGGAACGATTTCAGGTCAGTATCGGGCATTTGGAATATTTTAAAGGTCTCTGTGAAGAAGCCGGACTTGACGAGGAGACGGAGTTGGATTTAAGAGAGTGCATCTCCGGTAAGAATTACTTTGCAGCACAGGAATTGATTGCTGAACGCAATGTAAAGGAGCCCTATCGGGAGGTTTTATTAAAAGTGGCAGATATGTTTGGAAATATGACATCTCTGTCAGAAGCGAAGGATATGGTGCAGAATGAACGTTCTAAGGCTGCCATTGAGAGGCTTGAGAGGCTTTATGAGGTGCTGAAGCTTTACGGTGTGGAACAGTATGTTTCCTTTGACTTAGGGATGCTTAGTAAATATAATTATTATACAGGTGTGATTTTTAAAGCTTATACCTATGGTGTTGGTAATGCAGTGGTGAAGGGTGGACGCTACGATAATCTTCTCAAACATTTTGGGAAAGATGCCCCCGCCATTGGTTTTGTAGTAGCCATTGACGATTTGTTGGAGGCACTTTCCAGACAGAAGCTAGCACTTAAGACCGCTGCCGAGACTACAAAGCTTTATTATAACCATGGAAATTATGCGGAAAGGCTAAAGGAAGCCCGGGAATTGCGTTCCAGAGGCATAGCGGTCGCATTATTACCGGAGACAAATGCCGACGCATAGAAGCCATATTATTATTTCAAAATATACAATTTGTCACAACGCTGACATGTTCAGAAAGGTTTGGTTAATAAAATGGGTGAAGAAAGATATTTGACTTTTGCCTTAGGAAAAGGGCGATTGGCAAATAAAACATTAGAGCTTTTAGAGCAGATAGGCATCACCTGCGAGGAGATGAAGGACAAAAGCTCCCGCAAGCTTATTTTTGTAAATGAAGAGTTAAAGCTGCGTTTTTTCCTTGCAAAAGGACCGGATGTGCCCACTTATGTGGAATACGGGGCGGCGGATATCGGAGTGGTAGGACGAGATACCATTATCGAAGAAAATCGCAATGTATACGAGGTGTTGGATCTGGGATTCGGAAAATGCAGAATGTGTGTCTGCGGTCCCGCCTCCGCCAGGGAACTTTTACAGCACCATGAGCGTATTCGTGTGGCAAGCAAATATCCTAACATTGCAAAGGATTATTTTTACAACAAAAAGCACCAGACGGTAGATATCATCAAATTAAACGGTTCTGTGGAGTTAGGACCATTGGTGGAGCTTTCAGATGTGATCGTGGATATTGTGGAGACCGGTTCCACCTTGCGTGAAAATGGATTGGAGGTCTTGGAGGAGATTTGTCCCTTGTCTGCCAGAATGATCGTGAATCCTGTGAGCATGCAGATGGAGCAGGAGCGTATCAAGAACCTGATCACACAGATTCGTCAACTTGCGGAGGGAAAAGCATGATACAAAAACTGGGAAAAATCCTCAAGGGAATCTGGTTTCTCTGGCATCTGTGTTTATATCGGGAATCAGTAGGATATCGAGATTCAGGTCACCGGTGGCATGGATACAGACTTTCACGAACATGTGGATGAACATGGTGTGACAGCAAGCTATCATTCCCAAACCGGAACCTATGAGTATTATTCCGGTTAAAAGCTACTAGTTTGTGTCTGAGCGCCGCCCGGAGGCGGCATGTCCGGAAAACTGAAGTTTATTGAATGAATGTCCGTTCCAACGGACCGGGAGGTATAAAATGAGAATCGTAACACTTACAAGTGATACCAAGAAGAGTATTTTGGATGATTTATTAAAGAGAAGCCCTAATAATTATTCTGAATACGAAGCAACTGTGAATGAAATTATTGCAAATGTAAAGGAGAACGGCGATAAAGCTGTATTTGAGTATACACAAAAATTTGATAAATTTACCTTGACACCTGAGAATATCAAGGTAACCAGAGCGGAGATAGATGAGGCATACACGAAATTAGCTCCCGAACTAATCGAGGTATTTAAGCAATCCGCGGAGAATATCCGTGCATTCCACGCAAAACAGCTTCGCAATAGTTGGTTTGACCCCAAGGAGGATGGTACAATCTTAGGTATGAAGTTTACTGCTATCGCAAAGGCTGGTGTGTATGTACCGGGCGGAAAAGCAGCTTATCCTTCCAGTGTATTGATGAATGTGATTCCTGCAAAGGTGGCGGGAGTCGGCGAAATCGTGATGACCACACCGCCCGGAGCGGACGGTAGTGTAAATCCCGGAACGCTTGTGGCAGCCGACATTGCCGGTGTAGACACCATCTACAAGGTGGGTGGCGCACAGGCGATTGCAGCCCTTGCTTTCGGTACGGAGTCCATTCCGAAGGTAGACAAGATCACCGGGCCGGGCAACATTTTCGTGGCATTGGCAAAGAAAGCAGTGTATGGATATGTGAGCATTGATTCCATCGCAGGTCCCAGTGAGATTCTGGTACTGGCAGATGGCACAGCGAATCCCCGGTATGTAGCGGCAGATTTACTGTCCCAGGCGGAGCATGACGAGTTGGCAAGTGCCATCCTGATTACTACCTCCAAAGAACTGGCAGCGAAAGTAAGTGATGAGATTGATGGTTTTGTAAAGGTGTTGGAGCGAGCTCCTATCATACAGAAATCATTGGATAATTATGGATATATTTTGTTGGCTGAGAACATGGACGATGCCATTGATGCAGCCAATGAGATTGCATCTGAGCACCTTGAGATTCTCACCAGAAATCCTTTCGATACCATGACGCGGATTAAGAATGCAGGCGCTATTTTCCTGGGAGAGTATGCGTCTGAGCCGCTGGGAGATTACTTTGCGGGACCGAATCATATTTTGCCCACCAATGGCACGGCAAAGTTTTTCTCGCCGGTAAATGTAGATGACTTTATCAAGAAAACCAGTATTATCTCTTATTCCGAGCAGGCACTTCGTAAGGTACATGAACAGATTGAGCTTTTTGCTAAGAGCGAGGGCTTGACCGCACACGCAAACAGTATTAAAGTAAGATTTGAGCAATAAAGTGAAGCGCAAGCAATGTTGTGGCTAAGAATATCAGATGAAGATTGTGGAGGACTGGTTTCGCATGGAAGAGCGTAAAGCAAAAATTACACGCAAGACCAAGGAGACGGATATTTCTTTGGAACTGCGTCTGGACGGGCATGGAAAATATGATATTGACACCGGAATTGGATTTTTCAATCATATGTTGGAGGGCTTTACCAAGCATGGGCTTTTTGATTTGAGATGTGTTGTGAACGGCGATTTGGATGTAGACGGTCATCACACAGTAGAAGATGTGGGGATTGTCCTGGGACAGGCGATCGCGCAGGCGGTTGGCGATAAGAAGGGCATCCGCAGATACGGCTTCTTTTTACTGCCCATGGATGATGCGTTGGCACTTTGTGCGATCGATCTGGGCGGACGTCCCTATCTGAACTTTGAATGTGAATTTACAGTGCCCAAGGTAGGCTATCTGGATACGGAGTTGGTAAAAGAGTTCTTCTATGCAATTTCGTATAGTGCAGGGATGAACATTCATATCAAGATGTTGTCCGGAAGCAATAATCACCATATGATTGAGGCGATATTTAAAGCGTTTGCGAAAGCGTTAGATCAGGCGGTATCTTATGATGACAGGATTACAGATGTCCTGTCCACCAAGGGAAGTCTGTAAGAAGGTTTTCAGTTACACAAGAATATGCAGGATTGAAAGGAAAAAAATGATTATCAAAAAATTTGTCCCTTGTATTTATTTATATCATGAGCATGCAGTGAAGAGTCTGACAGACACATCCGTTGTGGAGACCGATCCGTTGCGTCTGGTACAGCTATACAATGAAAATAATGCAGATGAATTGATTGTGTTTGATCTGTCTGAAGGAGATGCCGAACACGAGACAGCGTTGGATATGATGAAGGAAATCTGTGCAATGGCAGAGATGGATGTAATCGGTGCAGGTAATGTCAAACGTATGGAGGATATTAAGAAAATCCTTTATACCGGTTGTAAAAAGGCGATTCTTGATTATGAGAAGGAGTCTAATATCGGTATTACACAAGAGGTTTCTTTGAAGTTTGGAAAGGATAAGATTCTGATTTCTTATAACGATCCTCAGGTACTGAAAGAGAATTTGGAGCTTGTGGAGCAATATAGCTCTGGTATGGTGCTGATGAATCCTCATCAGATACGAGAAACCATGGAAATCACAAAGCTGCCTTTCTTTGTACAGATTAATCAGATTGCTCTAAATAAGCTGATCGAAATTTTTGGATATGAATCGGTATGCGGAGTGACAGGCAATACCATTAACGATAATGTGAAAGAAATTCTTGCCTTAAAGGAACTCTGTAAAGAAAATAATATCCAGGTGGAAAGCTTTCAGGCAGCCTATAAATGGTCTGACTTTAAGCTGAACTCGGATGGAATGGTGCCTGTAATCGTACAGGATTATCGTACCGATGAAGTGCTGATGATGGCATATATGAACGAAGAAGCATATGAATCCACCTTAAAGACCGGGCGCATGACCTATTACAGCCGCAGCAGACAAGAATTATGGCTGAAGGGCGAGACCAGCGGTCACTTCCAGTATGTCAAGAGCCTTACTGCAGACTGCGATATGGACACCATCCTTGCAAAGGTTTCACAGGTGGGCGCGGCATGTCATACCGGCGCAAGGAGCTGTTTTTTCCATGAGATTACCAGAAAAGAATATGAGGAAAGCTCCAATCCCCTGCAAGTGTTTGAAGAAGTGTTCGATGTAATCAAGGATCGCAAGCTTCATCCCAAGGAAGGCTCCTATACCAATTACCTTTTTGACAAGGGAATTGATAAGATTTTGAAAAAACTGGGTGAGGAGGCTACAGAAATTGTGATTGCTGCCAAAAATCCCAATCCCAACGAAATCAAATATGAGATCAGTGATTTCCTCTACCATATGATGGTGCTGATGGCAGAGAAGGAGATCACCTGGGAAGAGATTACTACCGAACTGGCGAATCGATAGTATTGGCATTCACAGCGATCCAGTGTTCAAGCTTACTGCCCATATCCTGTGATATGGCTGTAAAAATCGTATCTGTGTGATATCCAAATATTGTTTGATTTCGGTGATCACAGGTGATGACAACTGCAAACAGTAAAATTGCAACAACAAGCCTGATGCGAGAAGATAGAATGGCTGTCTTTTCTGCGTCAGGCATATTTTTTTCCGGGTCATCCATATCCATGGATGAATCATACGCCTCACTATCATAAGAATGTTCAGATGAACGTCCATACAAAATTTGTTCCCGCCTCTTTAAGTCATACCGATTTCTCTGATACTGAGATTTTATCTGCTGTACTAACTGTAATTTATTTTCTACGGTTATCTCACTCATACTGTCCCCTCCAAATTGGATGTTATTATGATTGTGCAGGATGTACATTCTTATGAACAATTATAGCAGTTGCGTAATTACCTGAACAAACCCTATTATTTAAATTAGTGGTGGAGAATTACCACTGTTATATGTTATACTTATATATATTGTACCTACATGGAGGATTAGAACATGGAACAGAACGGAAAATTAGTTGCGGATAAAATACTTGGCAATATTGCCAAGGTCATCGTAGGAAAGGAATTGACTGCCAAGCTGCTGCTGACAGCGTTGATAGCGGACGGGCATGTGCTTCTTGAGGATGTACCCGGCACAGGCAAGACGAAGCTTGCTAAAACACTTGCCAGATCTCTTTCGGCAGATTTCTCCCGGATTCAGTTTACACCCGATTTACTGCCTAGTGATATTACTGGTCTGAATATTTTTGACAGAGAGAAGAATCAGTTTGTGCTGCGGAAAGGTCCTGTTTTTACCAACATTCTCTTGGCAGATGAGATTAACCGTGCCACACCCAGAACCCAGGCGGGACTACTGGAATGTATGGAGGAGCGTCAGGTGACGATTGATGGCGTATCCTACAAGCCCGGAGAACCCTTTTTCGTTATAGCGACACAGAACCCCATCGAGACAGCGGGAACCTTTCCTCTGCCGGAGGCGCAGATGGATCGTTTTGTGATGCAGCTTTCCATGGGACTTCCTGATAAGTCAGAAGAACTGGCTATTTTGCAGCGCTACATGAAGGAAGAACCCTTGACGGCGCTGACAAGTGTTTTGACATTGGATGAATTGCAAGCGGCGAAGCAGGCTGCGAATGAGATTTTTGTACACGAATCCGTGCTGCGATATATGGTGGATATCATTGAAAAGACAAGAAAAACTGACGGTGTAGCGATGGGCGTCAGTCCTCGTGGAAGCCTTGCGCTGCTTCGTTGTGTGAAAGCCTATGCCTATCTGGAAGGACGCGGCTATGCAATACCCGATGACGTGAAGCTCTTAGCTGTTCCTGTACTGGCGCACCGTATTGTGACCGGTTACGGAAGCAATCAGGATACGAAGCAGTTTGTGGAACAGATTTTACAGTCGACACCTGCACCTACCGAGGATTTTACAGCTTAAAATTGGGAGGCAAAATGATTCAAATACTGGAAATTGGGCTAGTAGCGTTTGCCCTCTTTTTTGCACAGCAGCTTTTATATAAGAAAATATGGAATCGCAACCTGTCCGCAGATATCTCTTTTACTTCAGACCATATTTTTGAGGGTGAAAAGGGTTATCTGAAAGAGGTGATTGAGAACGGAAAACGATTGCCGATATCTATGTTGAAGGTAAAGTTTCAAACGAATCGCAATCTGATTTTTGATGCCTCCAAGGGCTCCAGAACCACGGATCAATATTATCGCAATGATATTTTTCATGTGGCAGGCGGGGAAAAGATTACCCGAACCATACCTTTTGTGGGCGGAAAGCGTGGTTATTATTCTATTACAGAGATGGAACTGGTTGCGTCTGATCTCTTTCTCAGTGTAGAGATGCCGCAGACTTACCCGATCCGCAAGAGTCTCTATGTGTATCCCAAGCCCTTTGATAACCGTGAATTCAGACAGTCCATACAGCAGTTGAATGGGGAAGTGCTGACCAAAAGACATTTATTGGAGGATCCGTTTGAATATCGGGGGATTAGAGAATACCAGCCTTTTGATGACATGCGAAGCATCAACTGGAAGGCAACAGCCAAGACTGGAGATTTGAAGGTGAATCAGAGGAATTATACGGCTTTGCCTTCTGTACGGATATTTTTCAATATTGAAGACAATGGTGTATTAAAGAAAGAAGAATGCGTGGAGGCGACCCTGCAGATGGCGGCAGGACTATGCCAATATTTCTTATCCCAGGGGATTTGGGTGTCCTGCTTCGGAAATGGCGTGGATATTCTGACCGGTGAAACAACATCCATCGCTGCCAGCGCAGGAAGTGGGCAGATGGAGCAGATATATCGCACGCTTGCCAGAGTGGATACCACAAAGCCCGCTGCAGATTTCGTTGGTTGCTTCAAGGAGGAACTGTTGGAGCGTACAAACGGCAGTACTATGACGTTTCTCATATCCCCCAATCAGTATGAGCCCTTTGTGCATCTGATAGAACAGCTACAGGAAGCAGGGAAATCCTATCATTGGTTCTATCCTGTGTGGGATTATACGGCTCCCAGGCTGCCTGCGGGCTTGGAGAAACATATTCAACTTGTTCATTTACGAAAATAAAACATTTTTTATATAGTCGTTTATACGGCAGAAGTAGAGGAAGTATGAAGTCGGAAAGAATAAAACTGCTGAAAGAGATTTTGGTTACACAGATGAATCACTGGGCGTTCCTGCCGGTGTATGTGATGGTTGTGACCCTTGGATATCATGTAATCATGCAGGACAATGCCATATGGGGGAGGGAAGCTCAATTACCCGGTCAAGCCTCCGTATTTTTATGGGCGGTCTTTGGAGTCATTCCTTTTGTACTCTTTCTAACCAGATATTATGTTCACAAGGCATTCCTTTTCTTTGCCATACATTTTGCGATGGTGGGAATGATGTTCCTGCTGCCCGCTGAGTATACATTTCTGAGAATTGTGTATGTGGGGATGGCTGTTATATATACCATATACTCCTTGATTCTCTGGACGAAGACAGATGACCGGGAAGACAAAAAGCTGATGCCTGCTTTTGCCGGAGGATTGACATTCGCCATGCTCTATGTACTGCATCGCTTAGGCTATGACGACTGGAGTACGCGTTTTGGTTTTGTCCTGATCTGTGTAATCGCGGTATATTTTGTGGTGTATTATATTGAACAATATCAGCGGTTTCTTGTTGTCAACAGTAGTAGTGCGAGTCATATTCCGGCGGAGGAAATGTTTCGTTCCGGTTTAGGATTGGTATCCGTATTTTCATTGCTGGGGCTGCTTATGCTGCTGTTGACCTCACATCTGACCTGGATGAAAGGGATTGTGGATATCATTAAAAATGCGTTGCTTGCTATATTACGTTTTTTCCTGCAATTTCTTCCCCAGGGTGGCGGCGAGGAAATGAGCTTCTCCCAGAATGCAGATTTGGAAATGGCACAGCAGATGGCTGGGGATGTGGATTTGACCGGTGAAACGTTCTGGGTATGGAAGGTTCTGGAAAATATCATCAGTATTGCCATGTCCATCGCTTTGGCTGTCTTGCTTGTGGCAGGTATCGTCAAACTGATAAAGTTCATTCGGGGCAGACTCAAGCGTCACCCCCTGACAGAGCAAAAATCCTTGGAAGAGGTGGTGGATGTGCATGAAAAAATTGAGTTGCCTAAAGAGCACAAGCCGCTGTTTACCAATCCCTTTGAACGCTTGGAGCCTGCTGCACGCATCCGGCAGCTTTATCGCAAAAAGTTACTGGCTAGTAAGGCAATGCTGATAAAAGAGAATAATGTGTCCGCTCTGGGCTTATTCACAGCCAGAGAAAGCGCCCGCAAGCTGGAAAGTATACAGTTGGCAGCTATCTACGAGAAAGCGCGATATTCCAACGAGGAAAGCACTGCCGAGGATGTAAAGCGCATGCGCGAAGCATGTAAATAGCACAGTAGGAAAGTTAAGCAGATGCTGTGCAATAAAGCAATGAATAAAACAGAAAGGTTTTATAACACATGACTGTTGCAAATAATAATTTGGCTCTGTCCGATGATATATTGATGAAAATTGAAAAGCCCGCCCGCTACATCGGGAATGAGGTGAATGCCGTGATAAAGGACAAGGAAAAGATAGCGGTACGATTCGCTATGTGTTTCCCGGATGTCTATGAAATCGGTATGTCCCACTTGGGGATTCAGATATTATACGCTATGCTGAATTCCATGGAGGATGTATGGTGTGAAAGAGTCTATTCGCCCTGGTTGGATTTGGATGCCATTATGCGCAAAGAACAGATTCCCCTATTTGCTCTGGAGTCCCAGGACCCTATCAAAGACTTTGACTTCTTAGGGGTGACGATTCAGTATGAGATGTGCTACACCAATATCCTGCAGGTATTGGACTTGGCACAGATTCCGTTGCTTGCTGCAGACAGAGGAGAGGATTGCCCCATTGTGATCGGCGGCGGTCCCTGTGCTTACAATCCAGAGCCCATCGCTGCTTTTTTTGATATGTTTTACATTGGTGAGGGCGAGACACAGTATCAAAATCTGATTGAATTATATAAGCGCTGTAAGACGGAAGGGCAAAGTCGAGAAGAATTTCTGCGCAGGGCGGCAAAGCTGCCCGGTATATATGTGCCCGGATTCTATGAAGTGCGTTATCACGAGGACGGCACAATTCAGGCATTTACGCCTACGGAGGAGGGGATTCCCGCCACGATTCTCAAAGAGATTGAGATGGATGTGACGGACACCTATTATCCCATGAAACCGGTGGTTCCGTATATCAAAGTTACCCAGGATCGTGTAGTGCTGGAGATTCAACGAGGCTGTATCCGAGGCTGCCGTTTCTGTCAGGCAGGACAGCTTTATCGCCCGGTGCGGGAGCGGGATGTGGATACGCTGAAGAATTGGGCGATGGAGATGCTGAAAAACACAGGGCACGAAGAAATTTCCCTCAGCTCCCTCAGTTCCAGTGATTATTCGAAGCTGCCGGAATTAATCGATTTCCTAATCGAGGAGTGCAACCAAAAGCATATTAATATTTCCCTGCCGTCCCTTCGTATCGACGCTTTTTCATTGGATGTGATGAGCAAGGTGCAGGACGTGAAGAAATCCTCCCTTACCTTTGCCCCGGAAGCGGGTAGCCAAAGACTGCGGAATGTTATCAATAAAGGGTTGACAGAGGAAGTGATTCTACAGGGGGCGGCACTGGCTTTTGAGGGTGGCTGGACCAGGGTAAAGCTTTATTTTATGTTAGGTCTGCCGACAGAGACGGAGGATGATATACGGGGGATTGCGGAGCTTTCTAACAAGATTGCAGCAGTGTTTTTTGATGTAGTCCCTAAGGAAAAACGCACCAACGGAAGGGTGCAGATCGTATCCAGCACCTCCTTTTTTGTGCCCAAGCCGTTTACCCCCTTTCAATGGGCACCCCAATGCACCAAGGAGGAGTTTTTGGAGAAGGCATACCAGACCAAGATGGCAATTTCCGGACAGCTTAACCAGAAGAGCATCAAGTACAATTATCATGAGGCGGATGCCAGTGTGCTGGAGGGAGTACTTGCCAGAGGCGACAGACGTCTTTCGGAGGTTATCTTAAAGGTCTATCAAAAGGGCTGCTTTTACGATGCCTGGAGTGAATATTTCAAAAATGAGGTATGGTTGGAGACCATGGCAGAATGCGGTCTGGATTTGGATTTTTATACAACGAGAGAGAGAAGTCTGGACGAGATTTTTCCTTGGGACTTCATAGATTGCGGTGTCACCAAGGAATTTTTGAAGAGAGAGTGGCAAAAAGCCTGTAAGGAAGAAATTTCCGAGAATTGCAAGGCAAAATGTCAGGGCTGCGGAGCTGCCAGATTTGGCGGTGGAATCTGCTTTGTGCCACGCACGGGAGAAGTCTGATACAGACTACCGGAAAATCACAAGAGAGGTGTATTCAAAATAGATGAAAGTAAGAATAAAGTTTCAAAAACATGGTGCCATTCGGTTTATCGGGCATTTGGATGTAATGCGCTTCTTCCAGAAGACCATTCGCCGCGCCGGGCTCGATGTGGCATATTCCGGAGGATATAGCCCTCATCAGATCATGTCCTTTGCCTCCCCCTTAGGGGTTGGGCTGGAGAGCAACGGTGAATATATGGATATTGAGGTCAACTCCCTGACCTCCTGTGCAGATACCATGGAGCGCCTGAACCAAGCCAGTGTGCCGGGAATTCAGGTGGTTAGTGTCAAGGTACTTCCGGAGGGGGCAGGCAATGCCATGGCAAGTGTGGCTGCTGCGGCTTATACGGTACGATTTCGGGAAGGCAGAGAACCTGATGTTTTCGGGAACAAAGCGGAGCATGAGATTGCCAGACTGTTGGAGGACTTCCTTGCGCAAGAGGAGATTGTGATCACCAAAGAGGGTAAGAACGGGCCCAGAGAAGTGGATATTAAGCCCGGCATTTATGAATTGAAATGGACAGAGCATACCTTGAGCATGTTGGTAGATGCTTCCAGTGCGGGGAATATCAAGCCCATTCAGGTCATAGATGCCATACTTTCCTTACATGGGGAAAAATTGGCGGAAAATGCCCTTTTAATCACCAGAGAGGAGACCTATATGTTGTCAAACGATGGCAACACACTGGTTTCGTTGGACGATATCGGTATAGATGATGAAAAAATGTAACAGCTCCGCCCTATAGAAATCAATGGTGTTCTTCCTTAGAGTGCAAGCACCCACAGACGAACATCATCGATTTCTGCATGGCTGAACTGTTACGAAAAAATAAATAATTATGCAGAATAAATATTGTGCAATCACACTTTTTTGATATAATATTAAAAGAGTTTTATATCTATCAAAAATGTGGAGAGCCGTTAATCGCGGACGAGATTCTTTTTATACAGAAAGGACAAAGAAATGGCGCAGAGAAAAGATATTCACAAAGTACTTATCATTGGTTCAGGTCCTATCATTATCGGACAGGCATGCGAGTTTGACTATTCCGGTACACAGGCTTGTAAGGCACTTCGTAAGCTGGGCTATGAGATCGTATTGGTCAACTCCAACCCGGCTACCATCATGACAGACCCGGAGATTGCAGATGTAACCTATATTGAACCTCTTAATGTAGAGCGTCTTGAACAGATTATTGCAAAGGAGAGACCAGATGCGGTATTGCCGAACCTGGGCGGGCAGTCCGGCTTAAACCTTTGCTCCGAATTATCCCAGAAAGGTATTTTGGACAAATACAATGTACAGGTCATCGGCGTGCAAGTGGATGCCATTGAGCGCGGCGAGGATCGTATTGAGTTTAAGCACACCATGGAGAGTCTCGGCATTGAGATGGCAAGAAGTGAAGTCGCTTACTCCGTGGAAGAGGCACTGGAGATTGCGGAAAGACTGCATTATCCCGTTGTTTTGCGCCCTGCTTACACCATGGGCGGTGCAGGCGGCGGACTGGTCTACAACGTAGAAGAACTGAAGACTGTCTGTGCAAGAGGGTTGCAGGCTTCTCTTGTGGGTCAGGTGTTGGTAGAAGAGTCCATCTTGGGTTGGGAAGAGCTGGAGTTAGAGGTTGTACGCGATGCAGACAACAATATGATTACTGTCTGCTTCATTGAAAATATCGATCCCTTAGGTGT
>JAFVDW010000032.1 GCA_017478245.1 Lachnospiraceae bacterium | reverse complement strand
TGGGGGAGGGGGGTGGGGGTGAGTATGCTCCACTGTCCCGTCTCGTCCCTGTATGCAATGGAAATGCAGTTGCCGGTGCTGTTTCCGGCATTTCCAAAGCGTACTGTGAGTGTTGTTTTTTCTCCGCCCATTTCACTGTGATCTGCGGGGAGTATCTGGGTGATGTGGGGCTGCACGGTGGTTGTGGCAAGCGTGGCGCTGCGCTGGGAGATGTTCCCCGCCGCGTCATAGGCTTCCATGGTGTAGTGATAGATGGTATTTGCCTCCAGTCCGGTGTCTTTGTAGGTGGTGTCTGTCACACCGGATGCAATCTTTTCATCGTCACGGTAGATATGGTATCCTACAACGCCCACGTTATCGTAGGGCACACTCCAGCTTAGGGTGATGGCGGAGCCGGTGCGTGCGGCTATGGTGGGGAGTGCCGGTGTCGCCGGTGCTTCCGCGTCTTTGCGGACAATCAGTTGTCTGCATATGGTGTTTCTATCGTTCAGATAGAGGTATTGTGTAATATCTTCCTCCAACACAAGGATATTCATCTTCGCGCTGCCGGGGTGGGCAAAGGAGATGGTCTGTCTGTAAGCTCCTGCGTTTTGGTTGGTATCCTTGCTGAGGATGGTGGTGTGTGTTTCTGTGGCAATAAAGTTGGGGGCTGTTTTCTGGGTGAAATCTCCCTGTATCTCAAGTTCTCCGGCAGTCAGTAGTCCGCTGTGGGGGTATGTGGAGGCGAAGGTAAAGTTGCCGCCCACGAAAATCCGTCCCTGCTCCTCCTGCATGAGCAGACGTCCCTGTTCTTTCACGGTAAAGTCGTTTTCACAGTATCCTGCTCCATTTTGCACGTCAAGAGCAGCCTCCAACGTAATGCTGTTCGCATGAAGGCTGTGTTCGCCCAGGGCAAGGGGGGATTTGACCGTCAGTCCTCTTCCCACCGTCAGATCCTGCGCAAGCAATATCGTATCCGTCGCTGCTTCTTCTGTGGTTTGATCCGTCTCCAGCACCAGATTCCCACTCCAGGAGTGTTCCTCCAAACAGTCGGGGTCTGCAAGGGAGAGTGCGCCATCCCCCAGGATGGTCGCACCGCCGTCTGTAACTGTACCGGAAGCGGCAATGGTTGCCTGCAATACCAGGGTTCTGGCTGTATCGCTTTGTCCCTGCATACTGGGGTTCGCTATGCGTAGATTGGCTGCTTTTATCTCTGTGTCCGCCGTAATGGTCTGGGTGTCTTCTCCCGCAAGGAGCAAGGTGTGCTTTCCCTCTGCCACAAGCCCTTGTGTGCCCAGTTGCCTCAAATCACCGGCGAGCTCCAGTGTACCCGCCGTCAGACGGGTTCGATTGTCTTCCGCAGGCTGGAAGATAAAGTCGCCCTTTATCTGCACATAGTCTGCGTCCGTCTGCATGAGCAGTCCGCCTGTGCCGGGATCATAGTTCCAGTCTTCTTCCTCATGTCGTGCAAGCTGCCCCCGGTAATCTCCCTGTACAATCAATGCTCCGCCATGTACATACACATCCCCCAACATCTGAATGAAATCACCCTTCACAGTCAGGGTGTGTCCGTTCAAATCCAATTTGCCATCAAGCAGCGCATAGTCTCCCTCTATGGTTGTATCCTCTGTCAGGGTTGTCCCCACCAGACCAGTCATGTCAGAGTAGGTCAACCGACATCCATTGCCAACCAGCTTATCCTCGGACAGAATCCTGTCTGAGTACACTCCTTCCTCGCTGTAGTTGCGCAGCTCCAGTGTTGCCAATTTCAGGTTCTGTGCCATGGTTATGGTCTGTCTCCGGTCACCGCTTAAAATCAGCTTGTGGCTATCCGTTGCCCAAAATCCCGATGTGGCAGTAAAATCTCCCGCCACCTCCAGAGTTCCCTTGCTGATTTGACCGTTCACATAGCCTTTATAGGTAAAGTTGCCGCCCACATAGAGGTAAGCCGCAGTGCTTGTCATAAACAATCCCTTGTCCCTATCGTCTGTGTCGGAACGAAAATCACCGGATACCGTAAGTCGTCCACCGTACAGCTCCAGCTTTCTCTGGTTGACAAAATCTCCCTCAACCTGCAGCTCTCCCGTGACAGTCATAATTCCCCGATTCGTCACTGTTCCCTTAACAGCAAGTGTCCTTGCAAGGGTTCCACTGCCCCACACCAAAAGATCTCCGGTATATACCCCGCCCTCGAATTTGGTGGTAGGGTAAACATACAGGGTCCCCTCCTTGGGGCATCCGTTATCCTTCACATAATTTGTGATACACAAAGGAGAGACGAAGCACACTCCGTCCTCGCTATCATTGGTTATTTCCAATTTATCAAAACCAATAAAGACTCCCGCGCAGTCAAGTGCCTGTCTCCTGTTCCCGCTCAGTCGAAGGGTGTGGTCTGTCCCCACGTCCACTTTGCGAAAGCCGGGTTTCACCTCTCCACGGATGTCTCCCTTTATCTCTAATACGCCGCGTGTTAAGACCACCTGACCGCCCGAATTCAGATGAAGCAGCCAATCTCCGCCGATAAACACTTCATCCGTCTGGTACGTCATGATAAGACTTCCGGCGGACTGTAGCTGATAATCCCCTTCTACAATCAGTTTTCCACCTTTTAAGTCTATATAGCCACCTGTTTGCAGCAGAGTTCCATGTACCGTCAGGGTATGTCCACGCAAATCTAGCATTCCTGACAGCACCGTCAGGTCGTCTACCTCCGCGTCGTGCGTCAATGTAAGGTTCTCTTCCAATACCGGCTCCATGCCTGTATTATATACTGTAAAGGTCGCTATATACTCCGCCTCACTGATATTGCCGCTGGAATCTATCGCCCAGGCACCTATCTCGTATGCACCATCAGGCAGGGCTGCGGTATCCCACATATAGCTTGCACTGCCATCTTGCGTAGTCACAGCAGCCAGGGGCAACCAGGCTTCTTCCCCCTGTCTGCGGTATGCAAATGATATCTTTTCCACCGCAAAATTGTCCGTGGCATGGGCAGTGAGCGTAGGCGGTATGTAGAGTTTTCCACCTGCGGGAGTCAGACTGTCCACAATGGGAGCTTCGGCGTCCTCCAACACCTGGACGGTAATGTAGTCCGACAAAACGCTCACATTATCCAGGTCATCCACCGCGGCTACCGCATACTCGTAGGTATCACCCACCACACCTGTTTTATCTATATAACCGGTGTTGTCCCTGCCGGTGACGAAAGCAAGCTTTGTCCAGTTTTCACTCTGAGTCTTTCGTCGGTAAACTATATATTTGACACAATCGTCACTTTCTGACGGCTCCCATGTAAGCGCTATGGTACGACCGGGATGCGGCGCAGAAAGCCCTTGTACCTGTTCGGGTGCCTCCTTGTCGATGCGATAGGTGACTTCCCATACATCCTGGAAGCCATCGGCATCACTGAGGGTATAGCGTACCGGAACCTGTCGCTCCCCGGTAAAGTTTTTCAGGCTCCACACATAAGAAACCCGCGCCTCAATGACCTTCCATCTCACATTCTCTTCCGTTACAAGCTGCCATTCCCCCTCGGTGGTCTGATATTCTATCTTGAGTGTCTGTCTGGCATTGCTGCCACGGTCTGCATAATATACATATAAGGTTGGATTGGTGGCAAAAGCGCTACCATCCGCCGGCTTCACACTACTGATATGAGGAGCCTGTGTCTTCACCTGTAGAGCCTCACTTTTCACAGAGACATTGCCGTAATGGTCATACGCCTCCAATGTATACGCATAGGTTTTCTCAAGGGCAAGCCCTGTATCTTTATAGACATTGGCGGTCAGAGACTCCGCCAACAGTTCGTCGTTTCGATACACACGGTATCCCGCCACACCTGTTTCATCAAAGGGCACCGTCCACTTCAGCTCTATGGACGCACCTGTGAGCGCAGTGACTGTGGGTGGCTGTGGCTGTGCGGGCGCCACTGTATCAGCAATGGTCTGTACCGAAAGAAGGGGAGATTCCGCTGCGGTATTTCCCACCTTGTCCAGAGCATACACCTGATAGGTGTAGCCTGTCTCGGGCGTCAGTCCGGTATCCACATAGACGAGCTCCTTGGTCGCTCCTATCTGCACACCATTCCGGCAAATCACATAGCCCGCCACATCCATCACCGCTTCCGCCTCTGTGTAGGAGAGGGTGATGCTTGCGGCTGTGACCTCTGTGGCGGTTAATGTGCCGATTGCCGTGGGCAGCTTCTCCTCCTCATCAATCACCAGTTCGTTGTATAGGTATTCCAGAGTATTCTTAAAATGGTATCCTTCCAGAGATTTTTTCAACACCAGCTTATTAAATCTTACCTTGGAGGCTGCACTTCCACCATAGGCAAAATAAACCGTCTGAACATAATTACCACCTTCCCTTAAGGGATTCTTGCTCAGGATGGTGGTATGATTCTCACTGGCAATAAAGTTGGCGGAGCTATTCTGCGTAAAATCTCCCCGAATTTCCAAAAATCCGTCCGTCAGGCAGCCGCTATGGGAATAGCGGGATGCCATATAAAAATCCTTGCCCACAACGATTCTGCCAAAGGGCTGCTGCATATACAATTTACCGTATGAATCCACGCGGAAATCACCGTCACACCATACCTTGCCGTTTTCCAGGTAAAAATCATTCTTAACTTCTATGGCGCCGGCGCGAATCATGTGGTCATTGGTGTACAGTCTACCGCTGTTTGTCAGCTTGCCACCCACATTTAAGTCACAGGAAAGTCTGCTGCTCTCTGTCAGTGTAAGGTTTCCGTCCCAGCTTCGTTGCGTAAGCTGCTCTACGGCACTGATTCGTAGCGTTCCTGTTCCGTCAATCTCTCTGTCTCCCACAGTCACTATGCCCAAGGCGGTAAGCGGGCTGTTCAGCACGAAGGGTTCCTCTTCCGAAGATGCAATGGTCAGATTGCCCACCGTAGGCATATATGCTGCCGTGACAGTATGCCTGCCGCTTCCTGCGAAGGACAGGGTATGACCGACGGACGCAGAAAGGGTGTTGGTGCCAAGCTGTATCAAATCGCCGCCAATCTCCAATGTTCCGGCACTGAAGGTTCCCACCTCCTCGCTGGTCTGGAGGATGTAATCTCCCCCGATCGATACCCTGTCTTCCCCCTTCTGCATCCGAAGCTTTCCGGCGCCGGCTTCATACCGGGCTTCCTCTCCCGTACCGATTCTTGCCTGCTGTCGGTAGTTTCCCTGTACCTTCAGACTGCCGCCATTCATCCGAACCTCACCGGCAATCTGAATCAAATCTCCCTGCACGCTCATGCAATGTCCGTTTAAATCAAGGGTGTCATCCAACAATACAAAATCACCCTCAACCTCATAATCCTCCGTAAGCGTCCAGCCGAACTCTCCCTCCATTCCTGCATAGCGCAATCTGCAACCATTACGAAGCAACGCCGCACGTTTGAATATCTGTGCACAATATACCCCTTCCTCACTGTGGTTATCCAACTCCACTGTTCCCAGGGTGACACCATCCGCCACAGACACAAGCTGCTTGTCTGTACCGCTTAAGCGTATTTTGTGGGAAGCACTTATTCTAAACGCATTCGCCTGCGTCCATGTGAAGTCTCCTTTCACCTCCAGCACACCGCCGAAAAGCACTCCCTCCTGTGAAGCGTCGGAGTCCATCACAAAATTTCCCTCCACCAAAACGTAATCCGCATCATTACGCATGGATATGGTTCCAAAGCTTTTGCGCTGATTCTCATTTGCTGTATCCGAGGACTGGGCTGACACCAAATAGTCCCCCGCAATGAGCAGCTTGCCCCCATTGGCAGAGACAACACCGCCCAACTGTATCAGATTTCCCTGCACTGTCAGTGTATGTCCGTTCAAATCCAGTGTATCTGCCGCCAGAATAAGGTCGCCCTCATACACCTGATCGGCTTCCAGCCTCCAACCTGCCACGGCAAGGGTATCACCGTACCAAAAAGGGGTATCATTTTGCACGAGCGCGTAAATTTCTACGGGGTTCTCACACCAGACGCCCTCTTCGCTGCTATTTTGCAGTTCCAACCGGGCAATCCGTGAATACTTTGGCACATAAAAGCACTGTTTTTCATCACCACTCAGAAGGAAGGTGATATTGGCGTCTGTGATGGCAGTATCTGTAAACCGTATATCCGAGTGTGTTTCTACGGTTACCGGTGTACTCGCATATAAGCTGCCTTGCCAGTCCAGATTACCATCCACGCATACATAAGGAGATGTCCCGCTTACACGCATTTTGGCGTATAAATCACCAATCAGGTCACCATATATACTCAGGCGGGCTGATGAAAGCTCCAGTGTTTTGGAGCGTGCCACTGTCATATTGCCATAGACCGTCAAATCACTGTTGATGGTCACATCTGCATCAAATGTCGCAGTTCCACGAATAACAAGCGGTTCCTCAAAGCTTCTCTTTTGCTGACTATAAATATCTCCGGTGTAGGTTCCGCTCGCAAAGACTGCTGTCTTCGTAATTTCAAGGGAACCGCTTTTGGGGCACCCATTGTCCTCAATCCGTCCACTGACCGACACATTGCCACCCACCCGGATTCCCTCTTCGCTCTCATTGGCAAATTCTACATTTGTCATGGCAAGAGGGTATGCTCTGCCATCTACTGTCTGTTGTCCTGTACCGGTAAATCTCAAGGTAAAGGAGTCACCGATAAAGAAACCGAGCGCATAAAAAGAACTTTCATTGCGCAGGTCCCCCTGTACCTCCAAGGTACCTGCCCATAGGCTGCCCTGATTTCTGGCACAATTTAGCAGAAAATTGCCACCTACAGACACATAATCCTGCTCATCCACCATCATGAGCACACCGTCACCCAGTCCATAGAGCCGTTCCCCTTCCTGTTCACTGGCGGTGGCAAGACAATAATCACCCTGTACCAACAGGCTGCCGCCATCCACAAGCAGCTCTCCCCCCATATGAATCAAGTCACCTGTCACGGTCAGTGTATGCCCATTTAATTTCAGCGTGCCCTCGCCCAACACCAGATCCCCCTCATACACCTCGTCCTCTGCCAGTGTCCAACCGCTTACGCTTTCAAAATCACCGAACTGTAGCCTACATCCATTTTGAATCAGGGTATCACACACGATGGTTTCCGCACAGTATACGCCCTCTTCACTATGATTGCGCAGCTCAAGGGTACGCACACAGATACCGTCCCCTGATGTGACGGTCTGTTTTTCCTCACCGCCCAAAATAAGCGTACATTCTGTATTTATTCTCTTACTTACGGTCAGATTTCCATCCACCCAAAGGTTTCCATTATGTAAATAAATCGGCTCATGCTCCCCGCAGTAAACATCTCCCTGCACATATATATATCCGGGATAGCCTGTGGCGATTCCCCCCGACTCCTCGGCGCCATCCAGCGTCAGATTGCCGTAGACGGACAGCTTTCCTCCACTCAAATAAATCTGATGATGTGCACCGACACTCGTCAAATCCCCGTGAATCTCCACCTCACTTATCCAAAAAACCTCCGAAAACAGTACATTACCATATATGGTTCCTCTGACATTACTGTCTTTCACAAAATAAAGGTCTCCGTAATAGGGATTGACAAAATAACAGTTATTCCCACACAGAAGATATCCCGCCTTTTCACAACCGTTATCTTCTATCTCGCCTGTCACATACACATTTTCTCCAAGAGTGATCCTCTGATGCTCTCCCCCTTGGAACGTTATATCGTAAAGATAGGAATCGTATGTTTCATTATGTGCAAAGGATATGGTCTGCTGCCCCTGACCGCCAAGTACCACCTCTAAATTATAGCTTGTTGTAAAAGCATACGCTGAATAGGCGCAGTCCACAAAGAAATCTCCCTGCACCTGAAACGTTCCCATCTCCAATTTCTGTCGGTGGTCTACACTCGTTGTATTGGTAAAGCTTCCCTTTACAAGCACTGTGCTCTCTTCCTCCAACATAAGGAGGACGCCGTCACCACTGCCGTACTGATGGGCATCCGCATCATATTCCTCGGAGCAAAGGCGATAGTCTCCCTCAATCTGTAATAAACCGCCCTCTATGCTGATGGTTCCGCCCGGTTGCAACAGATTGCCGCCACAGATCACACTTCCCTGATGCAAATCAAGCGTACCGCCCATCATATGTATGTCACCCAACACGGTAAGCGTGTAGCCGTTCAAATCCAGTGTACCCTCCCGGATAATCAGTTCGTCTATCATCCTATCTTCCGTCAGTGTCTCGTCTATGGTCACCTCCATCGGGTTCGAGACATTTGCCGCAAGCATTACGTCATTGTCGGACACTGCACTGAATATCTCTATCTCCTGCGTTGGGATAGTTTCATTCCCCGCCGCCTGTACTGTGGACAGCTCCGAAAGACTGCCTGTGGTGGCAAGCACCACCGCAAGCAAGCATGCCACACTTCTTTTACCAATCGCCATATGTATTTTTTTGTGATTCATTTTCTCCCTCACACACTGCCTGCCATATGGCAGACTATGTTTCTCCTTATCTTCCTGTATTTTATAGGCGTTTATGAAGCTCCTCTATTACCGTCTCCAAAATCCCAATAAGGATTTTACCCAGCCTATCACTGTGTTTACAACACTCGTAATGATACTTTTCACAGTATCAAAAAAAGATTTGTTCGTTCCTCTTTGGGAGTCATCCTCCGTGTTTCCCTCATCTTGTGTGTCACCGGAGTGCTCTTTCGGCTCCTCTTTTTCTTCTGTGTCACCGGAGTGCTCCCCTGGCTTCTCTTTTTCTTGCGTGCCACCAGAGTGCTCTTCCGGCTTCTCTTTCTCTTGCGTGCCACCGGAGTGCTCTTCCGGCTTCTCTTTTTCTTCTGTGTCACCGGAGTGCTCTTCCGGCTTCTCTTTTTCTTGCGTGCCTCCGGAGTGCTCTTCCGGCTTCTCTTTTTCTTGCGTGCCGCCGGAGTGCTCTTCCGGCTTCTCTTTTTCTTCCGTGCCTCCGGAGTGCTCTTCCGGCTTCTCTTTTTCTGTCTCTTGCTTCTCCGACGCATCATGCACTTCTACATGTGTGATGTTACCGTTGGCGTCATATTCATACTGTACATAGCTGTCATCCTGGTAAATGATTTTTGTGAGCCGGTTCAATTCATCGTACTCATATTGTTCCGTCCCATTCATTGCTGTGCTTCCAAGTAAAATCATCATGGCAATGCCTGTCCATATCTTTGGTATCATATTCCCCTCCATATTCATTGACTATTTAGACATTTGCGAAACTCCTGTTTTCATTAATTAGATTATGCAGTTTGTACAATTCCGCAAGCAGGTACTTGAAATCCGTTGGTCCTTAGGCGCTGTACCATAGCGCTAAAGCGCTAGGCGCCTTAGTACCACTACTGATTTCATGTAGCGCGAGCGTGCCTGCGGTGGGATTGTATAAGATGCACAATCGGCAGTAATCAAAACTTAAGCTTCGCAATTACCTACATTGTTTATTATTATCTCATATCATCATGCCTTCAAAGTGACTTATCGTTCTGTCAGGACGAGCAGGTAGTATTCGTCTATCTTCCGTGCCTGCTGCCCCAATTCCTTCTCCAACGCAATAAGCTCCTCCTCCGGAAGCGCAACCGGAAGCAACACTGTGTTGGCTCCTTTGTCCTGCGCCAGCGACACCGCCTCCCGCACATTCCATGTGCCTATGTCCTCTGATGAAGGCTGTCCCGCCAGCCGTTCCATCCAGAGAAACAGCCCTTTCTCCGTCTCATCATAGGTATCATAAGTATAGCCGTCCAAGTAGCGATCCCACATGTTGCGCCCATAGAGCAACGTAATATCTCCGTCCACAGCCCTGGTATATTGCAGAATATCCCTGGGGGCCCATAGACAGATTTCCCCAGCGTCCTGTTGTTCCTTTTTTAATTCATCCAGAATATCCGCCACATCTGCTGTGCGCTGCGCCGTTATCTCTACACCCTCCACGCTCTGCCCCAGACCACCGCTCAAAAGCAGTACTGCCGCCAGCAGGACAAGCAAGCCCGCACTGCGCCATTTTTCCCGTGCGGTACCCCGAACACCGTCCCTGATATAGGTGTCTGACAGCAATGTGCCTCCGTAAGCCAGCAGCACCGTGACCGGCACTAGACTCCACAGCCATTCATAATGATAAAATCCTGTCTGATACCGCAACAGAACTGCCGCCGTGGGCGGAAAAATGCAAAACGCAGCAAACACTGTGGTATAACTTAGCATCCACCCCGCCTTTCCCTGTCGCCGCCTGGCATCGCCAAACCACAAAAAAAGCAGCACCGCCAGAAAAAGCGCCATAAACTTGCCATTGGCATTCCATGCCAGCCACCCTGCCCATCCATCAGCCATCAGCCCGCTCATGCTTTATCCTCCTTTCGCAAGTCGGATTGTCTTGTGGAGCCGTCATCACTTTTCTGCCATGACTTCCGCTTCCAACGCCGTACACCCTCTGTGGCAGCTTGTACACAGAGCATCCCCACTGCCAACATCAGACACATCCCCATACCGTACAAGGTCCATACCAGACAACCTTCCGTCACAACACACATCCCCGCCATCCACCACTTGCGTCGCAGCATGGCAGCAAGCGCACAGGGAAGCAGGATGAGCGCACGAATCGTCGTTCCGCTCCCACCGGCATACTGCGCGCCGAAACCGTCCATGCCCACCGCATAGTTGCCTACGGTAAGCACCACCGCCACCAACAGCAGAAACAGTCTGCGCTTCTCCTTTACAAGGAGCGCTTGTCCCACCATATCAAATGCCACATACCCCAAAAGCAGCGTAATCATCGGCGCAATGGTCCATGTCATCAAGTATGCCGGTATCTTGAAAATGTCACACAAAAACGCATAGAGCGTGGGCAGACACAGAATGCGCAGTCTCAGTGGAATCCCCTCCGTATAAGCCCGTCCGGTGAAAGGATTCATCTGATAAATGGTATCTGTGGACAATATGGTATTCACCGTTTCTGTGGTGGCATCACCCACCATATAGCTTTTCCGCTCCATCAGCAGCAGGATGATTTGCAACAGTACAAGAACCGCAAACAGAAATCCCATCACTTGTTGCGCTATCCCCTTTTGTCTGTCCCCCATTTTCCTGTGCGCCTTCACTTTTTCTCTTTCCTTACGTCTGCTGACACTTTTGTGCTCCTGATGTCTTTTTACCAGAAGCAGCACGACCACCGCCGCCAGAAAAACCGACATCTCCCCTATAAACAGCTTTTCGCACATAGAAAAAGACCAACCGAAAACAAGCGCACATAAGTGCGCCGCTTCAGCCAGCCATATAACAAGCATCCATCCTATCAGCAAGCTTTCTGTGAGCAATATCCCTCCGGAAAGCCCCGCTTTGTGTATACTCTGTGGCTTCTCAGCCCTATTTTTCCTTATCACCTCTATAATTCCTCTTTCACCAGATAAATTGGACGTCGCTTGACCTCCATATACGTTTTTGCCAAATATTGTCCTACAATTCCTATACAGAAAAACTGAATACTGCTGGTACATAAAATAATGCACACCAAAGAGGGCCATCCCGATACCGGATCACCGAAAATCAATTTTCTGACAATGATGAACACAATCAACAGAAAAGCAATTATGGCAAACAGCACTCCCATAAAGGAGGAAAGCATCAGGGGCGCTGTAGAAAATGCCGTAATTCCATCCAGAGAATACAATAACAACTTCCAGAAATTCCATTTGGTCTCGCCTTTGGCGCGCTCTACATTTTCAAATTCCAGCCACTTGGTGCGATAGCCTACCCAACCAAAAATGCCTTTGGTAAAGCGATTGTACTCCTCCATGGCAAGAATAGAATCCACCATCTGTCTTGTCATCAAACGATAGTCCCTTGCGCCGTCCATCATCTCTGTCTTCGATATTTTTTTCATAAGCCGATAGAACAGCCTTGCAAAAAAACTACGAATAGGCGGTTCTCCCTTGCGCGTTACCCGTCTGGTTGCCACAGAGTCATAGCCTTCCTCCATGTAGCTGTACATCTCCGGCAAAAGCGCCGGTGGGTCCTGTAGATCCACATCCATGATAACCACATAATCTCCCTTGGAGTGTTCTAAACCGGCATACATAGCAGCTTCCTTTCCAAAGTTTCGCGAAAAGGAAATCAAGCGCACTCTCTCATCCTGCGCGCGCAAACGCTTCACCTCAGCAACTGTTTGGTCTCTGGAACCGTCATCAATGAAAAGTAGCTCTACGTCAATATCTTTTTCATCAAAAAAGGGTTGGTTCTTAAATAATTCCGAATAAAATAATTCCACGCTCTCTTCTTCATTATAGCAGGGAACAATTACACTCAACAGACTCATTCGTTCCTCCATAATTTCCATCTCATCGGCTTCCACAATATTTTTCCAAGCCCTCTATTTTTTTATTTCTCACCCAGTCCCAAACGGTTGATGGCAGAGAAGATGGCGCGTACACTGGCGCGTGTAATATTGGAGCTCACACCCACACCGTAGGTTACTCGACCGCTTTCGCTATCCAACAGGTGAATATACGCTGCCGCCTGTGAATTCGCACCGCTCTGTAGCGCATGCTCCTCATAATCCAAAATCTTGACAGATACACCCAACGCCTCCGCCAGACCTCTTTGCACTGCGTCAATCGGACCGTTCCCCACCGCCTCAAAGGTCTTTTCCTGTCCATGATCCGTGTAGACCACTGTGACAGAGGTGTCAAATTCTGTCTCCTGATCGCTCCCTAAATCATCGACTTTTAATTTACGGAAATGAATCGGCTCCTTGCGGTTCAGATATTCCTCCCGGAAGCTGTCCATAATCTGTTCCGGCGATACCTCTCCCTGCTTCTCAGAAATTTCCTGAATCACATTGGCGAATTCCTTGTGCATTGCCTTGGGCAGCTTAAATCCAAAATAGGTGTCCATGACAAATGCCACACCGCCTTTGCCGGACTGGGAATTAATGCGCACAATAGGCTCATATTCTCTTCCGATGTCCGCAGGATCAATGGGAAGATAAGGAACCTGCCATATCTCACTTCCCCGCTCTTTCATCGCCTGCACGCCCTTGTTAATCGCATCCTGATGTGAACCGGAGAATGCCGTAAATACAAGCTTTCCGGCGTAAGGGTGTCTGGGATGGATGGGCAATTTGCAGCAACGCTCATAAATCTCTATAATCTCATTCACATGTTCAATATTCAGCCTGGGATCAATTCCCTGAGAAAACATATTGTATGCAATATTCAATACATCCACATTACCGGTGCGTTCACCATTGCCAAACAAGGTTCCCTCCACACGGTCAGCTCCTGCCAAAAGAGCCAGCTCTGCACTTGCCACACCGGTTCCTCTGTCATTGTGAGGATGTACACTCACAATAATGCTTTCGCGGTTATCCAGATGTCTGATCATCCATTCAATTTGATCTGCATATACATTGGGGGTATTCATCTCCACTGTGGAGGGCAGATTCATAATCATGGGATTCTCCGGCGTAGGTTCCCAGGTAGCGGTTACCGCATTGCAGATTTCCAATGCATAATCCAGTTCTGTACCGGTAAAGCTTTCCGGTGAGTACTCCAGAATGATTTTGCCGGGAAACTTCGCAGCGCGTTCCTTTACCATTTTGGTGCCATTCACCGCAATTTCTGTGATATGCTCTCTATCCATATGGAACACTACGTCCCTTTGCAACGTAGAAGTGGAATTGTAAATATGCACGATCGCTTGCTTACAGCCCTCAATCGCCTCAAAGGTGCGGTCAATCAATTCCTCCCTACACTGTGTCAACACCTGAACCACCACATCGTCAGGAATCATTTTACGATCAATTAACTGACGCAAAAAGTCGTATTCGATTTGGCTTGCCGCCGGGAACCCGATTTCAATCTCTTTGAATCCAAGCTTCACCAAATACTCGAACATCTCAATCTTTTCCGACACAACCATAGGATCAATCAACGCCTGATTCCCGTCACGCAAATCCACGCTGCACCATATAGGCGCCTTCTCAATCTGTTTGTTCGGCCACTCTCTCTCCGGATAATCCACCACCGGATTTCTACGATATCTGCCGTAATTCAACATATTACTTGTCCTTCCTTTCTTTCATTCGCTCATCGTCTGCATGCGCTCATGCTCCGCATGTCACAAGGAGCTTTCCTACACAAAAGAGCGTGCTCCTTCGAGCACGCTCTTCTCACTACTGTACTCGAGAACTTTCCTATAGTACAAACTAACAGCCTATCCTATGGATAGGCTGTCAGTCACTCTCCAAGTCCACTTTCTACGGCTGCCACCAATGTCTCTAGCGCCTCTTCCTCATCTTCGCCCTCGCATGTGAACTCAATCTCGTCCCCACACTTTACGCAGGCGCCGAGCACGCTCAATACGCTCTTTGCATTCGCCGTATTATCACGAAACGAAAATGTAATCAGTGATTTGAACTGCATTGCTTCTTTACACAAAATACCGGCTGGTCTCAAGTGTAGACCGGTAGGATTCTTAATCACAACTTTCTGACTTACCATAGATCACCCTCCAATTCCTATCTGACATTCTATATATAAATTTTGTCTTGTAATTCCCATACCTTCTATTTTAACTATAGCAGATTTACAATATTATCACAAGCTTTTTCTTTAGTATCCCTATAGCTATTCCTCCTGTGTTTGGGGCACTGTGATGGTCACACGCACAGAGATATCATTTTCCTGCGTAATATCATTCTCTAAATTCAGTTCTACCGGAAGCGTATACACACCCGATTCCAAAGTCTGAATATTATTTCTTTCAAGCCATGCCGCCACATCCACTGTTCCCTTGATATTTCCTGATTGAAGCTGAGAAATTCGGGCGTTCAGTCCGGAAACCCGCACCATATTGCGTGAAAGAGAATCTGTCAATTCTGCTTCCACACCCTGGGGAATATTCACAATCGATATATTTTCAGAGAGAACCTCCACAGTCTTCTCTGCAATCGGCTCCACTCCAACCGTGACAGTGACCCTGCCATTAAAGCTACTGTCCGCAAGTCTTGTATTTTCCGGAAGAATATCCCGGATACGAATCGTCTCCACCACATCCTCCGTAGCTCCGGCTATGCTCAATTTTTCTGCCGGAATCGTAATTTTGCTCACACCTTCTATGGCAGATTGTCTTCCTGCAATCTCTATGGAGGAAGGCTCCACAGTAAGCTCTCCCGTCACCACATATCCCGTCTCGGGAACTCCTGAATAATCCACCTCTACAGGCACTGTCTTAGCCGCCAGCACCTCTACTGTCATGTGCATATATTTTTCATTTAAGGTAAGATTGTCCTGATCAACAATCTGATTCTCCGCGTCATAAAGTGTAATCTCTACATTGGCAGACAGATCTACCGTGGCATTGGTGACATCTACCTCCACACCTGCATGATCTACACTATTTACAACGGATTCCGGTCCGGATACCTCAATACGGTTTTGATCCGGAGTGGCGCTGTACACCATGTAGCCCTCAGCCACTTCTCCAATGGTATTAGATACCACACTAATCCATCTCGTCTTGCGATTTTCCACATCCAGACGAACCACATCGTGGTCGCCGGTTATATTTTCCGAATCAACATTCTGAACAGAATAGGTGATCGGTACAGTGTTGATATCCGTCAACCTGCTCACATCCGCTTCTGCCACTATATCACTGGCACGCAACTGCCCGATGACACTGGTAGGAGCCTTGATCGTCACACGCACGGTATCTGTCCCTTCCAACACCTCATAGACTTTATCCTGCTTATCCAATAAGCTCGTATTGATCAGCTTAACCGGAATATTGGAAAATGTCTTTACATCCTGGGGATCATAAATCTGTACCGTGAGGAACCAAAGCAACGCTGCGAGCAAAACCGAGGCAAGCTTCAGCGACCAGTTGTTCAATAATAGCTTCTTCATCCCTTGGTATGGCTCCTTCCCTTTCTTTTCCGCTTACTCTTTTTTTCGTCTTCTCCGCTTTTGTTCAAAATCTGCTGCATGCGGTTGCGCAACCGTTCTGCATCCAAATTGGTCTCCAGTCCACCGTCAAACGCCACACTGATTTTACCGGTTTCCTCAGACACAATAATCGTCAGCGAATCTGTCACCTCGGAGATCCCTACACCTGCGCGATGTCTTGTTCCCAATTCCTTACTCAGTCCCAGATTATCTGACAAAGGCAGATAACAGGTTGCCGACGTGATTCTGTTCCCTCGAATGATAACTGCTCCGTCGTGAAGCGGTGTGTTATGTTCAAAAATATTAATCAAAAGCTGACTGGTAACGATACCATCCACATCAATCCCTGTTCTCTCATAATCATGCAGGGACACCTTTTGCTCAATTACGATTAAGGCACCTGTTTTCACCTTGCCCATTTCCACACATGCCTTTGTAATCTCGCCTATGGTCTTTTCTGAAAAAATCTCCTCTTCTTTGTGAGAAATATTAAACGGAATAAGCGTGGCTAAGAGATTTTTCTTACCCAGCTCCTCCAACGCCTTACGCAGCTCCGGCTGCAATACCACAACCAACGCCGTCACGGCAAATCCCAGGATACTTTGAGCCATTCGAAGTATGACGTTCATGTGCATAAAGTACGCAAAAAACAAGAAAGCACAAATGACAAAAAGTCCTTTCAGTAACGTCCATGCACGGGTTGTCTTAATCCATACCAGGACATAATAAAGCACCATGGCAATAATCAGAATTTCGAGCCAATCCCCAATTTCCATTCTGGTACCATAAAAATTTAAATTTTTGAAAGACTCTATTGCCTTGTCAATCCACTCCATACTGCTTCAATCCCTGTTTCTTTATTTCTCTGTCAAAAAATATCTTCGTATTCAATATCGTCATCCCCATCCAGCATATTGCTGTTGATTGTGACGCTACGACTGTTGCCGCTGTGCTCATTGCGCCGATTATAAGAGCCTCTCCCGCGCTGCGCATTGTCCTGATAATACCCTGTTCTCTCTGTGGTGACATTTCTTCTCACAGCGCCATCACCGGATGCCGTGGAGGTTCTGGTCTGTGTGTTGATCCGTTTGACTGTATTGGTTGCAGTGGCTACCGTCATCTTAGGAATTGCTTTCACATAATAATAATACTCATCGTCCTCAAACTGAACCTTTTCCGTTCTGCTGTAATCCACACAGAACCGGAAAAATTCAATCACCTTGGCGACCATCACCGTCAAAATCACTCCTAGAATCGCACCCAACACCGAGATATTCGTATCGTAAAGCAAATCTCCCACCAACAGGATTACCAATTCTGCCATCACACCCGCAATGATTGCGATGGTCCATGAGTGCTCCACGGACATCCTGCGAATGAGATACACTACAATCACCGTAATGGCAAATGCTGTAATCAACACCAGCATTGCTTTGTTATTCATCAGTCCGTCAATAATCAGACGAATCTTCTCTGTGGTCTCATCATCCATGGCATTGATTGTAGTCGCGTTGTTCACCACTGTCATCAGCAAATAATAAACCACGACACCACAGCCTACCGACACTGCGGATGCAGGTGTACCGATCAGTCCCATCGCCACAGGCATCACATAGGGAATACCAAGATGGCAGGTGATCGGGGTCAACACCACCACAAGAGATTCCTTTGCACTGAATCGTCCAAAAAGCAGAAATACCAGAAGGAACACGCACAACCCCACTAACGCCACTTCCATGGACAGCTCATACATGTGTAGCAAGCTGAAAAGCGCCGCAAAAAATACGATTGCCCCATTGGGCAAAAAGGAACAGAGTAGCGCCACGATCAGCACAATCGCTATATTATTGAGCCTTGTCATGTACCCCAACGAACCATTCACCATGTTCAGCACAAAAAATGCTACCAGAAATTTGATAATCGGTATGATAAATACTTCGCCTCTACTGTAAAGCTGCTTTATTTTTTCTCTAAATTCCAATAAACCTGTCATTCCATCCTCCAAATCAAGCCTTCTGCCGTCTTCCCATTACTTTCCATATAGGGAATTCAGCTTTTTCAAATTCTGATAGTAATGTTTCAGGCTTTTTTTTGCTTTTGCATACCGATAAGAGTACACAGCGTAACAGATCACGCCATATACCACTATCGTTACTCCATAATAAATCAATACATTCTTTCCAAATGTAAGCAGATCCATCCTATAAATGTCCTGCATAAAAGTTTCAAAGTCATAAAAAATGTACATGGCGAATACCGCTACAAATGCTATGGTCGCATAAACAATGGACTTCAACATCTGAACGGCAATATAATCGCTGCGGAAATAATTCCCAATAGATACATTCTTCTTCCCTTCGTTCTCCTCATATGCCGCCATCTGGGTCATAAGGATAATTCGTTCTTCATTCAACATAATTCTGTTCTTGCCTTTCCAAATAATCTAAGCTCTCATGCAAGAATCAGTTCAGGAATCTCATCTTAGGGTTGTCTCTGTCACGGGAAGGCTTCGGCAGCTCCTGCTTCGGCTTATTGGCATTTAAAATATTCCTGAAGCCGTTCGTCATAGCCGCCTTGCAGCTATCACAATACTTTCCGCTGCGGATATTTGCCCCGCATCCCTCACAGCTAATAAAAATCGCAGAATTCTCCGTAACCTCCAGGCGCTCTTCCCGCAGCCACTGCTGAATCTGTGACATTTCCACATCACATGCTTCTGAGACCTCGCGCATACCGACACCGGGGTTGGCACGAATATACTCCTTCACTTCCTGGAACTTTACTTCCATCTTCTCTCTGCATATCTGGCACAGATGAGGTCCTGCCACATAGTTAAATATACGTCCACACCCTCTACAATTTCTTACTTCCATAAGTTTATACCCTACCTTTCTGTTTTTGCACGCTCAGGCGGGCAAATCACTGCCCTGCCTATATTCCTGCTCCACAAGCAAGTGTGAGCACATAAATCCGCTCCACACCCTGCACTTTCAACAGGCCTGCCACCTCATCCACCGTACTGCCGGTAGTATAAATGTCATCAATGAGAATGGTAGACTTTAACTCTAATTTTACATCATTTTGCTTGATAATAAAAGCCTTTTTCAAATTATTTTGCCGTTCTGCGGGATTTTGTTGTTTCAACGGCGTGGTATTCTTAATCCGAAACACCAAATCCTCCCGCACAGGCACTCCAATTCTGCCCCCCACAGCTCTTGCCAAAAGCGCAGCCTGATTGTACCCGCGCTTCCTCATTCTCCTTGGATGCAGAGGAATCGGAATCAACGCATCCGGTCTTGCCTGCGCAATGAATCCGCCCAGATGCGTTACCATCTCCCCTCCGAAATATTCCGCATACTCTCGTCGGCTGCCATATTTCATTCGATAAATCGCATCCGCCACACTCTCATACTCATAGAGTGCGCGTCCGCGCAGGTACTGATGTCTGCTCCTTCGGCAGTCCGTACAATATTCTTCATCCGTGGTCAGTTTTTTCCCGCACTGCATGCACCAGGGCGCCGTTAATAGTCGGAATCCATCCCTGCATCCGGGACAAATCAGACTGCCCCACGGAGCAATTCCATCACAGACAGGACAGCGCGGCGGGAACAGCAGCTTTGTCAATATCTTGCCGGTTTTCTCCAAACCCATCAGCGTATTTCTCATTATTTTGCCTTTCCGACCTTCTCCAAAATCGCCGGTACAAGCGGCAGCCTGCATAGATTACAGTACACTGCCATAGATTTCCCGAATCCTGGTGGCAAGCGACGTATATCGTTGATTCTCGCTGACATTTTCAATCATATTCCGCACTGTGCCACTGCTGCCCAAAATCATGACACAATTTCTCGCCCGCGTAATCGCAGTATATAGCAGATTGCGATTAAACAGCATTCTGGGACCGCCCAACAATGGAATGATGACTGCAGGATACTCACTTCCCTGAGACTTGTGAATCGTAATCGCATAAGACAGCTCCAATTCCTCCAACAATGTGAAGGGATATGTCACTCTGCGATGCTCATCATACTCCACTACCATACAGGATGCAGTCTCATTTATCTCAACAATCCGTCCCATATCCCCATTAAAGACTCCCATTCCCTTATCAATGGGGATACCATATTTACTCAAAATCTCCCACTCCAACTGGTAATTATTGCGAATCTGCATCACCTTATCGCCCTCCCGGTAGATGCGCTCTCCGCTACTATACTCTCGTTTTGCCGTATCCGGCGGATTCAAATACTTCTGTAGAATACCGTTTAACACCTCGCATCCCAACGCCCCCTTTCGCATGGGGGTCAGCACCTGAATATCAAAGGGAGTGGCATTCACATATCCCGGCAGCATATCCTGCATGAGCTGAATCATATGCTTATATATGACGTTATTGTCATTTCTTTCCAACAGAAAAAAATCCTTCGACTTGTTATCCATGGAAATCTGTTCTCCACGATTTATCCGATGTGCATTGACAACAATGTCACTTTCCATCGCCTGCCGAAAAATTTTTTGCAGCACCACCATGGGCAGTTCGCGACTCTCCATAATATCCCGCAAGACCTGTCCCGGTCCAATACTGGGGAGCTGATTCACATCTCCCACAAGCACCAGACGCGTCCCCGGTACAATCGCTTTGAGCAGCGCCTGAAAGAGCTGTATATCCACCATAGACATCTCATCGATGATTACCACATCCGCCTCCAGCGGATTCTCAGCATTCCTCTCGAAATTTACCTTTCTGGTATCCTCGCTGGAGAGCGCACTATTGAGTTCAAGCAGTCGGTGGATGGTTCTCGCCTCATATCCGGTTGCCTCTGTCATTCGCTTTGCTGCCCGCCCGGTTGGCGCTGCCAGCAAAATGTCCAACCCTTCAGCATCAAAATAATGAATAATCATATTGATGGTAGTAGTCTTTCCCGTTCCCGGTCCGCCGGAAAGCACGAACACTCCATTGCGTATACATTCCATCACCGCCTCAAGCTGCAGGTCGTCCAATTCCATCTCAAGGCTTTTCGCCAAACGTTCCAGCCGCTTGCGAAGCATTGTGTCCTGCGAAGGCAGATTCTCTGTGTCCCACATAGGAATATGCAGCTCCTGAAGCATTCTCGCACAATTTAATTCCGCATAATAATAATTGGCAGCATAAACACAGTCACCCTTGATGACAAGCTTCCTATCCATCATCAGATTATCTACCTGCGGACGAATATATTCCTCCTCCACCTGCAGCAGTTCTCTGGAGCGTTCCAACAGTAATTTCATCGGAAGATAGCAATGTCCTTCCCCCACCGCCTGCAACAGCGTATAGAAAATCCCACTGCGAATGCGATAATCCGAATCCGTGTGAATCCCGATTTTTCCTGCGATTTCATCAGCCATTCGAAAGCCCACACCGTTGATATCTTCTGCTAGCCGATAAGGATTTTCCCTCATAACCGAGTATAGACCGGCTCCATAAGTGTCATAAATTCGTACTGCCAAGGCATTGGAAATACCAAACTGCTGCAAAAATACCAGTCCCTCTCTGAGATCCTTTTTTTCCTCCATCTGTACCGCTAT
Organism: Lachnospiraceae bacterium; assembly: GCA_017478245.1. Lineage (GTDB taxonomy): Bacteria > Bacillota > Clostridia > Lachnospirales > Lachnospiraceae > Acetatifactor. Next base: position 16,058 of record JAFVDW010000032.1, on the reverse strand, counting down.
TTCCTGTGCCTTGCGCAGACTGATCCCCTTAATCTCAGCAAGACGCTCCGGCTCTTCCTCAATAATCCGAAAAGTATCATCTCCGAATTTCTTTACAATGCGGGCTGCCAGAGCCGCTCCTACACCCTTGACTGCGCCGGACCCCAGATACCGCTCCATGCTCACACTGTCCTTGGGCGCCTCCACATGGTATTCATTCATTTTAAATTGCATCCCATAAAGCGGATGTTCCACATAATCCCCCTGCGCCGCAATGGTCTCCCCTTGCGTCAGCCCTTTACAATTCCCCACACAGGTTATCTCTTCGCCCTCTGAAATAAGTGCAAGAACTGTATAACCATTTTCGTCATTTTGGTAAATTATGTGATCCACATAACCATTGATTGTTTCCATAAGAATTTTAGACCTTTTGATTATTTACATATTTTCGCAACAGAGCAGGCTCTCCCCTCACTCTGTTGCAATATCCGCAGCATCCAGACCATAATTGCGCCTCATCTGCTCATATAACATCTGCGCCAGTCCCAAGCCGCTCTGCTCCGTGGATTCCGTAGCAATATTCTGAATCATCTGATCTTTGTAATAATCCACCAGCGTAGCGTTTGCTCCGGTTCTCTCCTCATTGACAGGGATGGTGTTAGCCATCTCCTTAAACATCTGCTCAACAAAATAAGCCTCAAATTGCTTACAGACGTCCATCAGCTCCTCATCCGTAGCCTGCGAATAGTCTGATTTCAGCTTGTCCTCCAGCTTGTCCGCCTGCTGTTTGGAAGCATTGGTATACATATCATTATAGTAGGAAGAAATGCTGTTTATATCCATATGATTCTCCTCCTTGGCGCGTTACCTCCGCAAGTTGTTGGCTTGTTGCAGCATCTCGTCGGATGCAGTGATTGCTTTGGAATTCAGTTCGTAGGCGCGTTGCGCTACGATCATATTAACCATTTCGTCTGCCACCTGTACATTGGAGCCCTCCAGGTAGCCCTGAATAACTTTACTCTTCTCCAGTCTATCATTGGTCGCCTCATTTAAAGGCTGCCCGCTTGCCGCAGTCTGCTGAAATAAGCTGTCTGAGAGTTTTTCCAGACCATTGGGATTGTTGAACTGGTATACACCAATACGGATGCCCAAAGGTTGGGGATTATTCAGTTCGTCCGGATAACATAGTTCGCCATCCTTCGTAACGCTAATCTCGCTCATAATATAACTCTGATCCAGTATGATCGGCTTACCTGTGGAGTCCATAACCGGCAATCCATCTGAGGTTGCCAGCATATTCGCGCCATTGGTCGCCAATGTAAATTTAAAATTACCATTTCTGGTGTAGTATGTATTACCGTCCTCGCCCCTGACGGAGAAGAATCCCTTACCATCAATCGCAAAGGCAGTGTCGCTTTCAGAAGCAAGCAGACTTCCTGTCTTAAATACAGAGGAAATGGATGAATTGCGCACGCCCAGTCCTACCTGTGCACTTGACGGCTTCGCATCTCCGTTGGCAGATGTGGTTTTGGTCTGAATATTCTGATATAACAGGCTCTTGAATTCGTTGACCTGTGTTTTGTATCCATTGGTATTTACATTGGCAAGATTGTTGGCAATGGTGTCAACATTTACCTGCTGTGCGATCATTCCTGTCGCTGCTGTCCATAAACTGCGTACCATACACTACTCCTTTACTGTACTCTGCCCAACTGCGTCACTGCTACCTGCAAGGTATCATCGATTGTCTGAATGACCTTCTGATTCGACTCATACTGGCGCGTGATGGAAATCAGATTTACCATCTCCGACACGGACTGCACATTCGCCATCTCCAGATATCCGGAGTACATATCTGCGTCCGCGGCTCTCATCTGCGCCCCTTCAATGGGTTCAAAGTAAGTCTCACCGTATCTTTGCAGGTAATCATAGTTCTCAAAATCTGTCACCTGAATCCTCGCCACATCTACCCCATCCTGCTGAATGGTACCGTCTCTGTATATTTTGGAATCCTTTAAGGTATCCAACTGAATACGACGGTTATTGGTGTCCAGTACATAATCGCCTTCCTGTGTCACAAGAAAGCCCTCTTTATTCAAGGTGAACTGTCCGGCACGAGTATACTTGGTAGAAGTCTCCCCCGCCTTGTTGGTAAATTCAATGGCAAAGAAACCATCGCCGGACAATGCCAGATCATAGGTGTTATCTGTGATGCGGAAAGAGCCTTGAGAGTAATCCACATAGTTCTCCCCAATTTTTACGCCGGGATTGTTAATTCCAATGCGCTGAACATTCTGCAGTCCTACGGAACTGTCTTTAATCTTCAGTGCCAAAATATCGTCAAAGGACTGACTGGTAGTGCCTTCTTTCTTATAGCCCACCGTGGTAACATTGGCTAACGCATTCGTCATGACATCCATTCTGTGCTGTTCATTTAACATACCTGTGTATGCCGTGTATAAGCCTTTTACCATACCAGTGCCCTCTTTTCATCAAATTTTAGTTGTCTCGATATCCTGCCAGGAACTCCACATATCTGCCGGTACCGATTGCAACCGCTGTCATCGGATCCTCAGCGGTCATGGTGTTGATGCCGGTCTTGGAAGAAATCAAATCCTCCAACCCGCGCAGCAGACTGCCGCCGCCGGTGAGCACAATTCCTCTGTCAGCGATATCCGCAGCCAACTCAGGCGGCGTCTTCTCCAGAACACTGTGAATCGTCTCTACAATCTGTGAAGTCGTCTCTCGCAGCGCTTCCTCCGTCTCCTCGGAAGAAACCTGTACTGTCTTGGGCAGACCTGTTACAAGATTTCGCCCTCTGACATCCATATAATCGACTTCTGCTCTCTTATAAGCAGAGCCAATCTTTATCTTCATATCCTCCGCGGTTCTTTCACCAATCAGAAGATTATGCTTTTTGCGCATATAACGGACAATCGCTTCATCAAAATCATCTCCGGCAATTTTGATGGACGCGCTGACCACCGTGCCACCCAGGGAAATCACCGCGATATCGGAGGTACCGCCGCCAATGTCCACAATCATATTACCGCAGGGCTTGGAAATATCGATTCCCGCTCCAATCGCTGCCGCAATAGGCTCCTCAATGATAGAAACCTCTCTTGCACCTGCCTGATAGGTTGCATCCTCCACTGCCTTCTTCTCAACCTCTGTCACTCCGCTGGGCACGCATACTGCGATACGCGGTTTGCGGAAGGTTCTTCTGCCCAACGCCTTCTGGATGAAATACTTCATCATTTTCTCTGTGACGGTGTAATCTGAAATAACACCCTGACGCAAGGGTCTTACCGCTACGATATTGCCGGGAGTTCTACCCAGCATCAGTCTCGCATCCTCGCCAATCGCTTTAATACGATTGGTGTCTCTGTCAAAAGCCACCACTGACGGCTCCTTCAAAACGACACCCTTTCCTCTAATGTAAACCAATATGCTGGCTGTACCCAAATCAATTCCAATGTCTGTGCACTGCATTACCTTATGCCCCTTTCTATGAATTCTAATCATAGTGTTCTATATTTTCAGTTGCTTTAACTACCTCTAGTCATATCTGCCGGTCAAACAGTCTCCCTTTTTATTCTTGACTACATGCCGACTTTTAGTCATACGAAATATATTATAACTGAAAATAGATGATTTTCATAGGGGGTTTGTAAAATTTTTTAAAAAAAGACACAGCAAGTAGAACAGCTCCTTCTGTTCTACTCCTGCGTCCGTGCACCTCGTTTCTGTAAGAAATATCGGCAAAAGACCGCTATAACTTTATACTCCGGCACCTATTTTTTTGTTTTTGCCTTCTCCAACATCTTCCCTACATAATATCCGGTGTAGGATTTCTTGTTCTTCGCAACCTGCTCCGGCGTACCCTTGGCTATGATTGTGCCACCCTTGTCGCCGCCCTCCGGTCCGATATCCAGTATATAGTCCGCCGTCTTAATCACATCCAGATTGTGCTCGATAACCACTACTGTATTGCCACCGTCTGCCAGTCGATGCAGTATCTCCACCAGTTTATGCACATCTGCAAAATGTAAGCCTGTAGTAGGCTCATCCAGAATATAGATAGTCTTGCCGGTGCTGCGTCTGGACAACTCTGCAGCAAGCTTGATACGTTGTGCCTCGCCTCCCGACAGCGTCGTGGATGGCTGCCCCAGCTTCACATAAGACAAGCCCACATCATAAAGCGTCTCTATCTTATGACGAATGGAGGGCAGGTTCTCAAAGAAAGGCAACGCCTCCTCCACCGTCATATCCAACACATCAAAAATACTCTTTCCCTTGTATTTCACTTCCAGTGTCTCACGGTTGTAACGCTTTCCGCCGCACACCTCACAGGGCACATACACATCCGGCAAAAAGTGCATCTCTATCTTGTTAATACCGTCGCCGCCGCATGCCTCACAACGTCCCCCCTTCACATTGAAGCTGAAACGCCCCTTATTGTAACCTCTTGCCTTTGCATCCGCCGTCGATGCAAAGAGATCACGAATCTGGTCAAACACGCCTGTATAAGTGGCAGGATTGGAGCGGGGTGTTCTTCCGATGGGAGACTGGTCAATATCGATGACCTTATCCAACTGCTCTAGTCCTTGAATATCCTTGTGCTTACCGGGAATGGTTCTCGCACGGTTTAAGTCTCTTGCAAGACGCTTATATAAAATCTCGTTGACCAACGAACTCTTGCCGGAGCCCGACACACCGGTAACGCATGTCATTACACCCAACGGAATCTCCACATTAATATTTTTTAGGTTATTTTCCTGTGCTCCCAGAATCTCCAGATAACCTGTGGGCTTTCTGCGTGTGGAAGGCACAGGGATGCAGTATTCCCCGCTCAGATACTTGCCCGTGATGGAATCAGGATTGTCCATAATCTCCTGGGCTGTACCACAGGCAATCACCTCTCCACCGTGAGAGCCTGCTCCCGGTCCGATGTCCACCACATAATCTGCCGCCAACATCGTATCCTCATCATGCTCCACCACAATCAGCGTATTGCCCAAATCCCGCAGATTCTTCAAAGTCGCTAACAGCTTGTCATTGTCTCTCTGATGCAGACCAATGCTGGGCTCATCCAAAATATAGCATACACCTACCAAGCCGGAGCCAATCTGCGTCGCCAGACGAATACGCTGTGCCTCGCCTCCTGACAATGTCGCCGTTCCTCTTGCCAGAGAAAGGTAATCCAATCCCACATCAATCAGGAAGCCCACTCTGGCATGAATCTCTTTCAACACCTGCTTTCCAATCAACTCCTGCTGATGGGTAAGCTGCATCTCCTGCAAAAATGTATACAAATCGCCGATGGAAAGCGAAGTCACTTCATGAATATTTTTGTCGCAGACAGTGACTGCAAGCGCCTCTTTCTTCAGACGCATCCCCTTACACAGCTTGCAGGGGGTGATGCGCATAAAGGTCTCGTACTCCTGCTTCATGGTATCCGAGAAGGTCTCCCGGTATTTGCGTTCCACATTTCGTATGAGTCCTTCGAAGGCTACCGGATATACACCTCTGCCCCGTTGTCCTACATAATGAACCTCCACCTCTTTTCCATCTGTTCCATGGATCAGAATCTCCTGAATCTTCTTGGGATATTTCTCAAAAGGGGTATCAAGGTCAAATTTATATTCCTTGCATAGCGCCTGCAAAATCGCATTGGTAAAACTGGACTTGTCTGTACAGGACTGCCATCCCATCACCTGAATAGCGCCCTCATTGATACTAAGCCGCTTATCCGGAATCATCAGATCGACGTCAAACTCCATCTTATATCCCAAGCCCACGCACTCCGGGCATGCACCAAAGGGATTGTTGAATGAGAAGCTTCTAGGTTCTACCTCGCTGATACTGATGCCACAGTCCGGGCAGGAAAAGCTCTGGCTGAAGGTCAGCGGCTCCCCGCCGATAATATCCACCACCAACAGCCCTTCCGACAATGCCAGCACATTCTCAATGGAGTCAGTCAGTCTGCGCTCAATGCCTTCCTTTACCACCAGACGGTCTACTACAATGTCAATATTGTGCTTAATATTTTTATCCAATTTAATCTCTTCTGTCAGTTCATACATACTGCCGTCAATACGCACACGCACATAGCCGCTTCTCTTGGCTCGCTCCAGCACCTTGGCGTGTTCGCCCTTACGCCCCCGCACCACAGGTGCAAGAAGCTGCAGTTTGGTTCCTTCACCCAGTGCTTTAATCTGGTCTACCATCTGATCCACCGTCTGTCTGGCAATCTCACGTCCGCAATTAGGGCAGTGGGGTGTACCAATCCTGGCATAGAGCAGACGAAAATAATCGTAAATCTCCGTCACCGTACCCACAGTGGAGCGAGGGTTACGGTTGGTGGATTTCTGGTCGATAGAGATAGCAGGTGAAAGCCCTGAAATACTCTCCACATTGGGCTTCTCCATCTGTCCCAAAAACATTCTGGCATAGGAGGACAAGGACTCCATATAGCGTCTCTGTCCCTCTGCATAAATGGTATCAAAAGCCAACGAAGACTTGCCCGAACCGGACATGCCGGTCAAAACCACAAGCTCATTTCTGGGAATGTCTACATTAATGTTTTTCAGGTTGTGCTCTTTAGCCCCCCGAATCCTGATATACTCCTTAGGGAGCATCTTCTTTACTTCGTCCATACTGTATCTCCTCTTTCATCCTGAAATATATAGGTGTTTGCAAAATTTCTATTCCTTATCCAATTCGTTCAGCTTCTGCTTCAATTCGATCATCTTGTCACGCAGCTCTGCTGCCGCCTCGAAGTTCAAGTCCGCTGCCGCCTTCTGCATCTTCTTCTGTACCTCTCCGATCAACTTTTCCAGTTCTCTCCGATCCATGGACTCCGGATCCTTCTCGAACTGCATCTCCTCCTTTGCAATCACCTTGGAGATGCTGATCAAATCCCGAACCGCCTTCTTGATGGTCTGGGGCGTGATACCGTGCTCCTCATTATACTTCATCTGAAGCTCACGACGTCTGGTGGTTTCGTCCAATGCAATATGCATAGAATCCGTAATCGTATCTGCGTACATGATCACATGTCCTTCCGCATTACGCGCCGCACGTCCGATAGTCTGAATCAGAGAAGTGCTGCTTCTAAGGAAGCCCTCCTTATCTGCATCCAGAATCACCACCAGCGATATCTCCGGGATATCCAAGCCCTCTCGCAACAAATTGATGCCCACAAGCACATCAAACACATCCAGACGCATATCACGGATAATCTCCGCGCGCTCCAACGTATCTATATCAGAATGGAGGTATTTCACACGAATTCCTACCTCCTTCATATAATCAGTCAGATCCTCCGCCATACGCTTGGTCAGGGTGGTGATCAGCACCTTATTGTGCTTGTCCACCTCCTTGTTGACCTCGCCAATCAAATCGTCAATCTGTCCCTCCACAGGACGTACATCCACCTCGGGGTCAAGCAGTCCGGTGGGACGAATGATCTGCTCCGTTCGCAAGAGTTCGTGCGCTTCCTCGTAATCCGACGGAGTGGCAGACACAAACAGCATCTGGTCAATATGTGCCTCAAACTCCTCAAAGTTCAGCGGTCTGTTATCTAGTGCCGACGGCAGTCGGAAACCATAATCCACCAAAGTCGTCTTACGCGAGCGATCTCCTGCATACATACCACGAATCTGCGGAATCGTCATATGCGATTCGTCTATAATAATCAGATAATCCTCCCGGAAGAAGTCCATCAGAGTCATGGGCGGTTCTCCGGGCTGCATACCGTTCAAATGTCTGGAATAATTCTCAATACCGGAGCAAAAACCCGTCTCCCTGAGCATCTCCACATCAAAATTGGTACGCTCTGCTATGCGCTGTGCCTCAATCAGCTTATCCTCGCCTTTGAAAAAACGCACCCGCTCCTCCATCTCCTTTTCGATATTATCACAGGCAATTTTAATCTTATCCTGCGAAACCACATAATGGGACGCCGGAAAAATAGCAATATGATTCAATACTGCATGAATCTGCCCTGTTAAGGGGTCCACTTCCGCAATACGATCAATCTCATCTCCAAAAAATTCAACACGGATCAAATAATCGCCGCCCTGTGCCGGATAAACCTCTATCACATCTCCGCGCACCCTGAAGCATCCTCTCTGCAAATCCATGTCATTGCGATTATACTGGATGTCCACCAGCTCTCGCAGCACCACATCTCTGTCCTTTATCATTCCAGGACGCAGAGACACGATCATATCCTGATACTCATCCGGACTTCCCAGTCCATAGATACAGGACACACTTGCCACAACGATAACATCCTTCCGTTCCGTCAGGGACGCTGTCGCAGACAACCGCAGCTTATCAATCTCATCATTGATTGCCGAATCCTTGGCAATATAAGTATCGGACTGGGGCACATAAGCCTCCGGCTGATAATAGTCATAGTAGGACACAAAATACTCCACCGCATTGTTGGGAAAAAATTCCTTAAATTCCCCATAGAGCTGTCCTGCCAAGGTTTTATTGTGAGCAATAATCAGTGTGGGCTTATTCAGCGCCTGTATGACATTCGCCATCGTGAACGTCTTACCGGACCCCGTCACTCCCAAAAGCGTCTGAAACTGATTCCCTGCCTGAAAGCCCTCCACCAATTCCCGGATTGCCTGAGGCTGATCTCCGGTTGGCTGATATTCTGATACTAATTCAAAGTGATCCATATAGCCTGTCCCCTTTGTAGCTGCCGCCTTCGGCGACGCCAATTTCTTTGCGTGTATTCCTGCTTAAAAGCTCCTGCCAACACGCTCCATGTCTACACAGTATACCACACCATACAAGAAAAGTACAGAGCAAAATCGAATGTTTGTTCTGTACCTTCTTTGCTTTATCTACTATTATTTCATCAGCTCTTCCAATACTTCTCTCGCCTTGTCAAGCTGATTATCCGGATGCTCTTCCGAACCGTAATATGCTTCTCCGTCAAATTCACATTCCACATCCGGCTCGATTCCCGTTCCATGGATATTATTTCCATTGGGCGTAAAATAACTGCTGACCGTCAGCTTGATTGCCGAGCCATCCCTAAGCGGCATCACCTGCTGTACGATTCCCTTGCCAAAAGTAGTCGTCCCTACCAAAGTACCAATTCCGTAATCCTTGATTGCTCCCGACATAATCTCCGATGCACTCGCCGAATTGCCATCCACCAAAACCACCAACGGTACCTCAAGCTGTCTGGTGCCATCACAAGTATACTCTACCCGTTCACCATATTTATCTTCCGTGTACACAATCATACCTTCGGGCAAAAGCATGCGACAGATATCCACCACCGCCGTCAGGCTGCCGCCGGGATTGGCGCGCAAATCAATAATCAGCCCCTCCATTCCTGAGCCCTTCACCGTTGCAAGTGCGTCTGCGAACTGATCTACCGTGGAATCACCGAATTCCAATATGTGAATGTAGCCTGTTCGTTCATCCAACATCTCATATTCCACATTGGGTGTATCCACTCTCCGTCGTATCATAGACACCTTCAGATAATCCGGTTCTCCCTCGCGGTAAATGGTCAACACCACTTCCGTTCCCTCCGGACCCTTTATCATGGACACCGCCTTTGTGAGCGTCAGTCCATATGTAGATTCGCCATTGACTTCATAGATCAGAACATCTGCCCGAAGCTGTGCCTCCTCTGCGGGGGAACCTGCAATCACGCCGGCAATCTTGGGAATATTCAAATCATTATCCAGGCTGACATAAGCACCGATTCCATAATAGGTGCCCTCCATCTGCTCCATAATCGTATCCAGTTCCTCAGCAGTATAATACTCCGAGTACGGATCCCCCAAAGCATTTAACATTCCCTTGTAAATACCATCTGTGAGTTCCTCGTCCGTAATCTCTTCCAGATAATAATAATCATCTATGGTCTTTTCCAAAAGCTCCAGCTTATTGACCACCTTTGATGTAATAGCGGAATCCTCCGCAAATACGATCGGGTCATCCCCGCCTTTTACAGTCTGCAGCCGAGCCTGTAAGCGATTGCCCAGATAGACGCCTCCAGATATCACCAACGCGCCAAGGAGCCCCACCAACAGCCCTGTCAGGAACCCGGCTCCCTGCCTCGGTTCCTGCCCATAAGCCTCGCCCGAAGGCTTCACCTGCTGCGGATTCTCCAGATCAAAATAATTGTTCTCGTTATTCTCTGCCATTTTCCTGCCGCACACGCAGCTTCGCATATGCAGCTTCCCTTCTTTCTAAATATTTTAAATTATTTTTCACATTACAGCGATAGATAATTCCAAGGAGACACATAGGCTCCGTCCTTACGCACACCAAAATGCAAATGATTACCCGTGGAGCGTCCGGTGGTTCCCACCGCCGCAATCGTCTCGCCTCTCGTCACCACATCACCCTTGCTCACATAGAGCGCCGAGGCGTGCATATAAATCGTATACAATCCGTCTCCATGGTCTATCATCACATAATTTCCCATAGACTCGCTATAGGCAGCCGCAACCACCTTGCCATTGTAGGCGGCGTAAATCGCCGTCCCCGCCGGAGCAGCCAGATCAATACCATTGTGGAACTTCTCCACTCCCAGTGTAGGGTGCATGCGCATACCATAGTCATCAGAAATTCTCGTGTAGGATGCCAGAGGGAATTTAAAGGTTCCGCCATCGTATGTCAGTACAGTACCGTTATTTTCCTGCATGATTCGCTTCTCTTCCGCAATCGCGCGCTCCAACGCCTCAATCTCCGAATTCTGTTGCGCAATCATCGACTCATAGTCCCTAATCGCCTGCGTCTTATTGTTTATATCCGTCTCATAATCCAAAATATCCCGATTCTTTTGTTCAATCAGGGTTTCAATGTTTTTCTGCTCTTCCTCCACAGTAGCTTTTGCCTGATCCAGAAAAATTTTTTCAATCTCCAATTCCTGCTCGATGAGTGCAATGAGCTGCGCATTCGCCTTGTATTCCTCCCACATACGCTGATCGTACTCCATAATCTTCTCCATGTAGTCCGCGCGATTCAGAAATTCTCCAAAGCTTGCTGCCTTCAACATCATCTCTGTCATATAAGAGTCGCCCTTCTCGTACATCAATCTCATCCGCGCGTACATGGCATTCCTCTGATTCTCCTGCTTCAAAAGTGCAGCGTCCAGCTCCTTTTGCGTATTATCTATCTGCTGCTCCTTTGCGGCAATCTGTACCTTGAGTTCTGTGATCTTAGCTTCCATTTCCGCCAGAGAGTTATCCAGTAAAGATACATAATTCTTCAGATTCGTCTTCTGGTCTTCCAGTTGCTTTTTAATCTTCTTCAGATCACTCAGACCATTCTGCAAGTCCTTGCGTTCATCCTCAATCTTAGATATCTCATTCTGCTTGTTGATAATACTTTCGTAGGTCTTGACATCGCTGCTGGACTCTGCCTTCTTTTCGCTGCCATCACCGGGCTGGGCTAAGCTGCCGGTAGCCATTCCTCTAACACCGATGCCCGCAAGCATTGCCAGACAAAGAGAAACACAGACCCACGCACGGCTTCTTTTCCATATATTCAATCTAATATCCTTGCCTTTCTCTGTGACTGCAAAGAAGAACCGCCGAAGCGATTCTTACACATGCAAATGCTTTCTTACGGTAGATATACTACCCAAAAATCCAATTCCTACTCCAACTAACAACGATACCGGCGTCAGGAAGCTGAAAATCTGCTCCACTGTAAGGAAGTTCAAAAAACCGCTGAGAATCGCAAAACGCGCCACTACATAATTCAACGCATAGTTATATAGCATATATATGATCCAAAGCGGCAGTGCAGCACCGATCAGACCGATCAACATTCCTTCCAACACAAAGGGAGCTCGCACAAAAAAGTCTGTGGCTCCGATATATTTCATGATATTAATCTCCTCTTTGCGCACAGAAATGCCGATGGCTACCGTATTGCTGATCAGGAAAATACTGACAGCCAACAAAATCACAATAATCCCCAAAGAGATATATGCTATCAGCAAATTCACGCCACTCAAGGTATTGGCAGTCATCTCGGAATAATTGACCTTGCGCACCTCCTGTATGGAATTCAACCATGTCACCAAAGAATCCTGCATAGACACATCGGTGAGATACACCTCATAGTTATCCTCTCCCTCCAGGGGATTCTCCGGGAATCCTTCCGCATAATCTTCACCAAAGTAATCCGGTCCAAAAGCCGCCCAAACCTCATCATCCGATTGGAATTTCACTTCCGCAACCTCGGCGCGTCTGGCTATCATCTGCCCAATCTCCTCAATTCGCTCATCCGTGGTGCCCTCCCAGAAAAACACAGTGACAGACACGCCTTCCTCCGCCGTCTTTAATACATTCTCAAAATTGGCAAGAATCGCGTAGAACAGACCAAACAGAAACAAGCAGGCAGCTATCGTTGCCACTGAAGCAAGGGAATACCATTTATTACGGAAAATGTTGGCAAAGCCCTGCTTAATGGTATAAAACAATGTACTAATCTTCATCAATATAACCGCCTTCCTCTTCGTCGCTGACAATAATGCCCTTCTTCATGGCAATTACACGCTTCTGCATGGCATTGACGATTTCTCTGTTGTGCGTAACTACCAACACGGTAGTTCCCTTCTCATTGATCTCCTCCAGAAGATTCATAATCTCCCAGGAATTCTTGGGATCCAGATTACCGGTAGGCTCATCTGCCAACAAAATAGATGGCTTGTTAATCAAAGCACGCGCCAAAGCAACTCTCTGCTGCTCACCACCGGAAAGCTGCTTCGTCTTCGCCTTATATTTGCCAGCAAGCCCCACTGTAGCCAAAATCGCAGGCACATTTCTGCGTATCTCACTGCCCGGTGTCTCCACAATCCGCTGCGCAAATGCAACATTCTCATAAACATTTCTATCCTTCAGGAGACGAAAGTCCTGAAATACTACCCCCAGATTGCGTCGGAACTTAGGAATCTGTCTGTGCTTAAGCTTCGCCAAATCATTCCCCATAACATAAACACTGCCGCTGGTAGCAGTAAGCTCTCGCAGCAGCAATTTAATCAGAGTAGACTTTCCGGAACCGCCATCACCCACTATAAACACGAACTCTCCCGGCTGTATACTTAAGGTCACGCCATTCAGTGCCGGAGAGCCGGTAGAATAAGACTTACTTACATTGTCCAGGTAGATAATACCATTCTCCTCTATTATCTGTTCCCTTTTTTTACGCAACAATTCTTTTCTAGTCATGAAATCTCACCTTTAAAATTACAATAATGTCTCCATATACTTCATGTACTTAACAACCATCAACGCAATCTTAAACGTTATGGCATCCTCGAACACACGCAAATCCAGACCAGTGCTCTTCTGCAGCTTGTCCAGACGATATACCAGTGTGTTACGATGGATAAATAACTGTCTGGAGGTCTCGGACACATTCAGACTGTTCTCAAAGAACTTGTGAATCGTAGTCAGAGTCTCCTCATCAAACTCATCCGGGCTCTTGCCGCCGAAAATCTCACGGATGAACATCTTACAAAGAGGAATGGGCAACTGATAGATTAAACGCCCGATTCCCAATTCACTGTATGCAATAATATTCCGCTCATCAAAGAAAATCTTGCCCACATCCAGAGCCATTTTAGCTTCCTTGTAGGAACGGCTTACTTCCTTAATCTCCTGTACCACTGTGCCATAAGCCACACGCAGCTTACGAATGCCTTCCTTCTGCAAATAATCGGCAAGGCTTCTGGACACCTTCTCAATCTCCTTTGCAGCATCACTCTCGGTCAGCTCTCTGACAACAATCACATTATTCTCATCCACCGCCGTGATGAAATCCTTGCCATTGTTACCGAAATGACCTCTTGTCAACTCCAGTACGTTGGTATCCTTGCCGCTTCCCGATTCGATGATTAGTACCACGCGCGGAACATCTGTCTGAATATGCAGCTTCTTGGAACGACTATAAATATCCACCAACAGCAGATTGTCCAAAAGCAGATTTTTGATAAAGTTATCCTTATCAAAGCGCTCCTTGTAAGCCACCAGAAGATTCTGAATCTGGAAAGCCACCATCTTGCCGATCATATAAACGTCTTCTCCCACTCCGCCGGCAACCAATATATACTCAAGCTGCTGCTCGTCATAAATCTTAAAATACTGATACCCTTGTATTTCCTGAGAATCCGCGGGAGATGATGCGAATTCCACTGCCGCCTTGGAACAGTTCAACATATCCACTGTAGCAGCCACTTCCTTGCCGTCTGTGTCAAGGACAGCCAGTTCCACTCTGGCAATACCCTTCAACCCCTCGATTGTGTTCTGTAAAATCTGATTTGATATCATAGTTTGCTCCTTTGCCCCTCGCCCCAGATACTATTCAAGCTTTTCAAATAGCTAAAAAAAGATAATACATAATAAATGTACAAAAAAACCAACAAAAAAGCAATACTTTTTTATGCAATTTTTCCTTTTTTTTGCAAAAAAGCCGTCCGAAGATACTTTCGGACAGCCTTTTTGCTTTGTTTCTGAAAATCAGCCCTAGATACTTAAGTCAAAATTACTTCCTACGGAAGGATTGACGCTTCGCTCCATCGCTGCTGCGTCGATCATCTGAACAAGTCCCTGACCCAATGCTTCATTGGTATCCATAGCCTTATCCAGTACTGCAGTACCGACCTTGGACTGAAGAGAAACGTTGGAAAGTGCCATTGAAACTCCTGCGATATCCATGACATCACTCCTTTCTATATATGACACAAATGTCATCACATAACAAATGACGCTATCAAAGATGCAATCAATGTAACAAATACCATCGGCACATTGACACCGCCTTTTTTCTGGCGCCGCACCTGGATATTTTCCTTATGCAGCCCCTCCTCAGATGCCACCAGCTTCTCCACCCTGCCCAGATAATGGGCGTTGGCACTCATGCTCACAAACAGATGAACCACCAGCCACACAAACAGTGCAATCGCCGCTGCGGTTCGCATATCCCGAAACCACCCCAAAAACACCTCAGCTACATATTCCTCTGAATAAGCCGAAAAGTCCAAATTGGCATTAAACACTTCCATTATCTGCTCTCTGGTCATAAAACGCATCTGTCGAAAATTCTCGGCAGTCATACCAAAGTTCGCCATCATTTGAATATAAGTCCTTCTAAGCCAGGAATAAAGCGCAAAAACGATGCCATTATTCACAACCCACATAATCAAAGCCTCAAGATACATCTTCCGGTACGCAAACCACTGCGTGGGCACAAAGAACGCCGCCGTATTCCAGGAAAGGGCATTCTCCTTTTTCTTCATGCTGTAATACTTGCCCTTATAATACCCTTGCTTCACAATCACATATTCCCAAAGCCTGTCATCTACTTCCAAAATATTGGGGGTGTTCTCCATCCTTTGATGATAATTACTGTACATGTTATTCTGACTCATCTGCTCTTCCCCTTTGAGACCCTGTGCAATCAAGGCATACAAAGCCTTTGTTATGACCATTCTTTTGTGAACACAGTATATCAAAAAAATACCTTTCAAGCAAGGCTTATTTTCTGCGGATAACCTTTTCTTTTATCTCGATTCTCCCTGCTTTCAACAGATTCCCCACGGCTCTCTTAAATTCATTTTTGCTCATTCCTGTCTCCCGCTTGATAATCTCAGGGGATACCCTGTCATTGAACGGCAGCACACCATCATAGCTGTCAATGAGCTTCATAATCTCTTCCGCATCTTTCCCAATCTGCAGATACGCCTTTTCCCTGATGCTCAGTGTCAGCTTCCCATCCGGACGCACCTCAATCACACGGGCAGATATATCTTCTCCCAGCTCCACCCTGCCGTACAGCTCCTTCCTTGGAATCAGCGCAGAATACAGATTGTCCACCGCCACAAAAGCGCCAAAATTATCGCTGATCTCATATACTCTTCCCGTCACCTGAGCGTCCTTCTCATAGGGACTGTCAGTGCGCAGATTCTCATAAACATTGGTGGTGGCGCACAGCCTGCCGCTCTTGTCGATATAGAGGGCTGCAAGCACTTTATCTGCCTGCTTTACACGCATCTTTTGCTGCTTGAAGGGTAGCAAGAG
>JAFVDW010000031.1 GCA_017478245.1 Lachnospiraceae bacterium | reverse complement strand
CGTATCTCCTTTTTTGAGCACCGGAAACGATGCTCTATTTGTCATGCAGTTTTCAAGGTACTGATTTATCTAAATGCATTTCTGCAAATCACACAAAAATTTCATTTTAGGTCTTGACTTTTAATAGTTAGACTTTCTTATCTATGGGTTCGGTATCTCATAATCTCTGTCTGACATCACATATCTCTCCCGAAACTCCCTAGTATTATATCTATCCTCCCGCAAGTGTCCTTCAAAATGTGCGTCACTTTTCAGGAAGAACTGATCCGTTTCAAGTGCTTTTCCCCAAGTCACATCCAGATTGTAATACACACCGTCTATTCTGACAATATTCCACGCATGAAACTCACTTTTTTCATCCATCACCCCCGTTCCCGTAATCACCCGCGCGTCTACTCCCACTTCCCGCAGCATTCTATACAATAGAACAGAATATCCCTGACAAACTGCGGTATGATATTTCAGAGCCGCATAAGCGGTGGTCTTTAAATGATTGGTTTCCTGATACTGGTGTACCCTGTCATATGCCACCTGCTTATATATATAATCATAAACCGTCTTTACCTTTTCATAATCAGAGGTGTCTGCATCAAATGCAAAGCTGTCTATAATCTGTGCAATCTGCTCCGACACATACGCCTCTTGCTCTAAATCCGTGTAATAATACGGAATCAGTTTGACAGTGTACTTGAATTGCCCTCCATCCTCCACATAGCTATACCTGGTCTCATATCCGCCGTATTGAAAACGAATATAATCTCCCTCTGTGGCTTCTTGCGTGTCAGCAAGCGCATCTTCCATAACAGATTTGGCAATTTCTTCTATATCATCTGTAATATCACTATGAGCGGTAAATGCAATGGTAATCTTGGGAGAATGCTCCTTTAACCCTTTTCTGGCAGCATCCACCACTGCACTGTAATTGCCTATATTGATTTTTTCAAAGCTCTTGGGGGTGACCTGTCCTTTCCCGACAGACACGCCCGCTGCTATGCCACACAAAAGGATGGCGGCAATTTTGCACAAACTCAACCGTTTTGTCTTCATAATTGTTTTTTCCATATTGCCATTGCGTTGGAGTTGACCAACAGCTTATCCACATCAATCCCCGCCGGACAGACCTTCCTGCAGGCAAGGGATTTCCCACAGCCCTCGAATACATGCTCCCTATATGCCTTAGCCAGCTTCTTTTGCTCTTCCCGGGGTAATTCTGCCAATAATCTCGATACCGGAACCAAGGCTGCTGTTCCCGCAAAGGTTCCACCGGCATAAAAATTGGGACAGATTTCCAGACAACATCCACACTGTAGACAACGGGATGCCTCATATGCCACATCATACTGTTTGTCCTTCAGCAATACCGGTTCTTCCAGCCACGCCTTTATCGTCTTTAGATTCTCCTGTAAAATACTCCTGTCAACAATCAGGTCTCTAATCACAGGAAATTTTTTCAAGGGCTCTACTCTGATCACACCTTTTTTGCCATACTCGGAAAGCTTCGTATCACATGCCAGCATGGGTCTGTTGTTGATTAACATGGCGCAAGCGCCGCATTTCTTTTGCAGGCAATTACACTCCCAGCCGATGGGGGTTACCACATTTCCCTCTGTATCCTTCTGATTGGGATTTTTGTTAATGTCCGTGAGGGCAGTCGCCACCGTAGCGTTTGGGTCTGGCGTTTCATAAAGGATTCTTTGCAGGTATGGCGGAGCTTCTGTGCTTTCCCTACGGACAATTTGAAGCTGTATTCTAGACCCTTCTCTCATACGCCTCTCCTCTCAGGAATATCCTTCCATGAAATACAAATCTTTCCTTCTCCGGCATCCGCGACGGTGATTCTCTGAAACGTTTCATCCCTGTCAGGGTAGTCTTCTCTGTAATGAGCCCCCCTGCTCTCCCTGCGCGCCAACGCTGACTTCAGGATGGCTTTTGCCAATGCAATGCGGGCGGTCTCCCGCTGACAGTTACAGGTATCTTCCAACTCACAGACTAGCCCCAATGCCTTTGACAAATCCGCTTCGCTTCTCACAATCCCCAATCCTTCATACAGATGTTTGCCCAGTTCTTCTATCAATGCAGGGGAAGCTTCTCCGGCGAACGCATCGCTAACGTCTACTGCCCTGACGCTTCCATCCTGAGGCTTCATATCTCCATCAGCCATCACGCTCTGGGCTGCAACCTTTCCTCCATAAACAGCTCCCAACAGAGAGTTGCCTCCCAGACGGTTCGCCCCATGGTACTGGCTGCAGCACTCTCCTGCTGCGTAAACTCCTGCAAGATTGGTGGCATGCCGCTCATCCACATCAATGCCCCCACAAAAATAATGAATTCCGGGTTCCACGGGAATAGGCTCCTTAGCCGGGTCTAACGCGAGATAATGGAGCAGTTCTTCTCTCAGATCGGAGAGCTTTCTCTTCCAGACATCCCCCGGAAGTCCTCTCATGTCCAGATATACCTGCCCATCTGTGTCTTCTCTTCTCACCACGAAGTACATCTCTCTGGCAACCACATCTCGCGGCATGAGATTCTTAAGCTCCGGATATTTTTCCTCCATAAAATACCATGGGCTGCCTTCTCTGTTCACAAAAAGCCGACCACCCTCACCTCTTGCCGCCTCCGTGACAAGCATACGTTTCCCCGATATGCCAATGGTCGTCGGATGGTATTGCATCATCTCCAGATTGGACAGTCTCATCCCCTGCGCAAACACCGTGGCTGTCACATCTCCAGTGTTGTGAACGGTTCCTGTAGTCATGCCGGGAAACACGCCATTGATGCCTCCCGTAGCCAGAATCACATTGCCCACAAAGTCATATTGTCTGCCGGTGTAGGTATCTTTCACACGCACACCACGCTCCTCTTCCAGCAGCAGTCTTATAAATTCATGATGGCAAAATCTGGTAATCAGTCCCCTTGCCTCATATTTTCTCGACTCATAGATCAAAGCGTAAACCAAAAATTTGCCGGTGCTGCTCTTAGCATATGCCGTGCGTTTTTTATTCTGTCCTCCAAAGCTACGAAGCAATATCCTGCCATTTTCCATGTTGAACGGAACACCCATATCTGCCAGACGCTGCACTACCTGTGGCGCATTCTGCACCAATCCCCATACCGCATTAGGGTCTGCCAGATAGACTCCTCCCCGCATCGTATCCTCAAAATGATTCTCTACCGTGTCCTGCTCGCCGCAGGTGTCCAGTGCTGCGTTGATTCCACCCTCTGCAAGCACAGACTGCGCTCGTTCCGACGGAAAATTCGATATTAAATTACATTCATAGCCTTGCTCTGCCAGGGTAATTGCCGCAGAAAGTCCCGCAAGCCCCGCACCGATGATATTTACCTTTGCCATATCTGCATCCTAAAAATAATTCCACCTGAAATAATATACCAAAAACGCCACACCCATGAACACCAGCAGCACCGAGAGTACAAAGAGAATATCCAGTGCATATTCCTTTAGACTTTTGATACCGAAGGCGATTAATACCGGTTTCACATTGGTAATCACATGCACCGCCACAGCAAACACTAACAAAAGCTGAGTGGCAAGCTCCAGTCCGCCGAAAAACCTCAATCTGTACACCCCACCGCTATCTCTGCCGAGAAACAGTATCACATGGGCAAAAATCAACACAAACACAGCGAAACCACTGATGCGTCTTGTCCAAAAAAGCTTGTTGTCCTTAAAATAAGACACACCCGCCCGCTTGCATGCCCTGCAGGTATCTATGGTGAGTTTCACCCCCAATATCCCATGTACCACAATCAGTCCCACCATGAGATATGCCATAGCGGATAATGCCCGATTTCCACCCGGAAGAATGCCCATCAGTTGAAATCCGCCCAACACTGCATGTATCAAAAACAGTACCAGAATTGCCGCACTTAGTATAGCATTCCATTTTCTCATAATACTTTATCCTCTTAATGATCGCTCACCCTACAGATACGCACACCCTGGGTCTCATATATGCTTTGAACACCATAGGCTTGTGCAAATTCCTTGGACATAATAATGACATCAAATTTGCTGTATTCTGCCTTCGACAGCAGAAGTGTGGCATCCTCACCGGTAATCTTCATTTGATTCTCCGGCAATCTGGATTGAAAGCTTAGGGCTGCCTCCATACCGGTTATGTCCCCATTGGCAACGAAACGGGAGATATCCTCAAAGATATAAGAGACATCTCTCCCCTCGAAAAAGTCACACCACGCTGCAAGCTTATCCTCATCCGGGTGAAGCATTTCATTGATGAAGACCAGATACTCTCCCGAAGGCTTCTCAATCATGACCGAGGCGCCTGTCACTGCATCCACGCCGTGGGCTCCCACTTTTGCCGCAAAATAGTCTGATGTAAAAAAGGGCAGTCCCAGCGTCAGTAGCAGCGCTGCTATGATGATGCATACATGTCTTATTACTTTCATATTGATTCCTTGTCTTTCCTGTAACCTGCTTCCCGGTTCTCAACGCGTTTATTCTACCTTCGCCTTGTCCAGTGCGTTCAGAACCGCCTCTTCAAACTGAGAATAGTTCTTGGTCGCACCACTGATAGCATCCATTCCATCCAATCGACCGTTTGCCACCAGCATATTGGCATACTCATTGCATGCTGCCACTGCTTTCTGCGCCTTGTTGTAATAATCCTTATTGGCAATGACACCACCCTCTTTGCCGTACTCCTCATCCTTCAGGGTACCATCGGGCTCAAAGGTCTGGAAGGTGCAGTCTGTGATCACATTATCCTTGATGGTTATGGTGACCACACCGTAACCATTGCCCTCATCCGTACCGTCCTCACTCTCGTACACAGAGCTTTTGCCCTCATAGGTACCGTCAGCATAATTTGCTTTGCTGCCACAGCCCACGAATGTAAACACTGCCGCCGCACAAATAGCAACTGAAAATAATCTTCTTTTCATAGCTTCTCTCTTCTTTCTCTAACTCAGCTTGATATGTCCTGTAAAATTCGGATTAATGGTCTCATGGTCAAGCCTGCCGTTTCTCAACACCAATGTCCGCTGGGCAACCTCTGCCACCTCCGGGTCATGGGTTACCACGATCAATGTAGTGCCATCCTCGTGTAGTCGTCTGAACAAATCTACTACAATCTCCTCATTTGCCTCATCCAGATTACCTGTGGGTTCATCTGCCAGTATAATCTCAGGATAATTAATCAACGCTCTTGCCACGCATACCCTCTGCTGCTCCCCACCGGAAAGCTGACTGGGAAGATGTCTCGCTCTGTCAGCAAGTCCTACGCGTTCCAACGCTTCCATCGCTTCCTTTTCATCGGGAATACTATGATAATACTGCGCCATCATGACATTTTCAAGTGCTGTCAGGTAACTGACAAGGTGAAATTGTTGAAAAATCAGACCTATCTTATCCCGACGAATATTCGTCAGATTCTTCGCTGTTTCCTTGGCAATATCAATCCCATCCAACAGCACCTCGCCCTCGCTGGGCTTATCCATGCAGCCAATAATATTCATCATGGTGCTTTTCCCGGAGCCGGAGGGACCCATAATGGCAACCCATTCCCCCTTCTCAACCTGCAGGCTTACCTTATCCAGCGCATGCAGATCTCCATATATTTTTGATACATTTCTTAACTCCAACAGGCTCATTCTTTTAACCTTATCCTTTCCCATGCTTCCTCATTGCCATCCCGCTTATTCGCCTTTTAAAACCAATGCGGGATCTACATTTGTAGCGCTCTTTACGGGCAACATGCATGCAATACCTGTGACTATAATAGATACGATAACTGTAATCGGCAGCAACCCAAAGCGGAATGAAATAGAGCTGTTGAACACGCTGACGCTCACGACCTGTGCGAACACAAATCCTAACAGGCTGCCGAATACGCCTCCGATACCTCCTAGCAACAATCCCTCTCCCATAAACTCAGAGATAATACTTGCATCAGAAGCGCCCAAAGCTTTCCTAAGTCCAATCTCTTTTCTGCGTTCGGTGACCACCGCGGTCATGGTCGTAGCTACACAGATCATGGTCAGTGCCAATACAACAATCGTAACCAAAAGCACCAACGCCTGCAGCTTACTTAGCACTGCTGTCTCCGACTGGGTAACACGCTTGACAAGTCTTGCATTAATCCCCTCCACATTGTTACTGATTGCATCTGCATAGGCAGTCAGTTGATCTGCCGATGCAGACACCGACAACTCACATACATCCAATGTGGTTTCCTCTCCTGTCAGTTCCTCCAGATCATCAAGGGACAGATACACATAATCCTCTTCATTGCCACCTGTGTCTAATATGCCTGTGACAATAAAGGTCATCTCATTATCCAATATAATCTCATCGCCGTCCGTCTCCGGGGCAAACGTTGCAATCAGGGAATCTCCCTCGCGCAGCCGAAAGGTATCCGCCACATTCTTTCCCACCATGATCTCTCCGTCCGCCTTTGGCCATTCACCCGACACCTTCCAAAAAGGGCTGCTTTTTCTTGCCCCATCCATATCTGTGCCCGCAGCCATAATCGGTCTATCATGTATCCTGACAGTTTCATATCTGTAGGGAGCCACACCCACGAGTTCGGAAGCTTTGATATGGCGGACGCCCGCTTCCACATCCTCCATGTTAAAAAGCTCTTGGGTACCGGTAAATATCATGTTCGCTCCATAGCTTCTAAATTGTGCTCCCATCTGGCGCGGTACATCATAATAGATTGTCACAAGTCCCGACAGAATCGTAGCACCTATCATAATTGCAAGGAGCGCTACCAGCATTCTGGAGCGTCTCCTCATAAGTGATGCCGTAATCATTCGGACATACATTTTTCTCTTCTTATTCATGTCTTTCCTTATCTCCCATGTAAAACCTCAGTGGGTCTCAAATTCAACAGCATCCTGATGGCAGGAATACTTCCCAACAGCGTTACCACAACTACGAGTACCGCAACAATCGGAATCACCATAGGGCGTATGGCAATCGACGAACCGAACACAGTGTGTCCTATGATCTGGGCAAACCCAATTCCTGCAAAGAAACCGATAATGCCACCGATGATAGCGGTAAGCACAATCTCCGTCAACACAAGTCCACTCACAGAGGAATTGTGGGCGCCAATGGCTTTCATAAGTCCGATTTCACTGCTTCTCTCCATCACAGATGCCGTCACCAGATTGCAGATTCCCAAAGCAGCACCAATGAGGCTTAAGATTGTAATCAAAATCATCAGTAGCTGGGTCTTTTCCAGAATCTCCCCTTCGGAGTCAGCCACCTGTCTGACCGCCGAAGCCACAGAATCAGTGATTACCTCCTGTATCTGATAGCATATGGAGCTTACATATGCCGTACAATACCATGTCTCATACTGCTTGACTGTGAGGGAGGACGGATCCTTTGCCGCCTTTTCCGCCAATTCATTATCCGGTGTGGTGAGTGCGCTCACTTCAATAGAGTCTATATTTCCCTCAAGACCCGCAAGCTGCTGCGCCGTGTCCAGGAACACAAAAATAGCCGAATCTTCTTCATCACCCGCATCAAAGATGCCCTGTACATACAGCTCCTTTGAGGCTTCTTTTCCTTCTATGTGCAGTGTATCTCCGGCATGAATATCATTCTGTGCAGCCACGGCAGCACCTACCATCGCCACATCCCTGTTGTCGTCAGCCTGTTCATCAAGCCACTTTCCTTCCGTGATTTCCCACCAGGTTCTGAGATTGGTGATTCCCGCATCCAAAGTCTCCCCCGTGGGAAGCTCCATGTGGTGATTGAACCATGTGCCGGTGACAGTCACAGGAGCACCGTTTGCAAGAGTGCTCTGCGCACTCACAAAGGGTGTGTAATCTACAATATTAAACGCCCAAAAGATGGTCTTAATCTTGCCAAGCTCTTCCTCCAGCAGATACGAACCGGTGGATTCGTTGTCTTCTATTGTATACAAATCGTTGATGATGGAGGAGTCCTTTGGTACCACTGTGATATTGGCACCGTAGGTTTTAAGCTCCTGATTGACTTTATCTCCCACATCCATCATTACGCCGAGCATAGCTGTTGCCAGAGATGCACCCAGCGCTATCGTGAAGGCTATCATTGCCATCTTTTTCCACTGACGGAACATCGCTCCGCGAATCATTCTGAGAAACATTTATTTTCCTCCTTGTGTTTTCGGGTATATTGTTGGGGCATTCACACTCCAGAGCGTCCATGCTTCGCTCCAACGCTTGGCGCGTCGTCGCTATACGGCTTTCGCCGTATCAATGTAATCTCATGAATGCCCTTATGTGCGCAAGCGCCCAACGGGCGTTCATGAGATTACATTGGCATGGACTCAATGCTAGCGCTTAAATTCTACTTCGTATTGTAGTAGGGTGTCGATGGGGACTACAATGTTGCCGTTTTCGATGTGGTAGTCGATTACGATGGGGTTGCAGCCGCCCTTGAAGCCTATGGTGTTGACGTTCATTACAACATCGCAGAGTTTGCAAACCACCTGACCGTCCTTCTCATAGTAGCCTGTTTCACCACAGATATCGCAGGCATCCAGTCCAATTCCATAGGAGGACGAGTTGGGCTTTTTAATCACAATGAAACGAATCTGCGTACCGGATTCCGACTCATAAGCAAATCGGTGGAGGTGTCCGTCTTCTACCTGCTCAAAGCTAACATAGACAGCGCCCTCCTTCACCACTGTATCCTCCACAGGGGAAAGCGCCACCTCTCTGTTGTCATACGCCTTCACCACCGTCATATTCATGATTGCAAGCAGTAAGGTGACAAACACGGTTATCGCCCAACGCCTTGTATTTCTCCACTTTGCAATGATCTTCCTTTTTTGTGCAGGATTCTCATAAGGCTCATTGACGTGCATGCCTGCTATCAAAAGCACAATCGGTAAAATCAACGCCAGAACCATCTCTCCGTAGAGAAATACATTACTATAATTGGATGTGTACTTCGCAATCGTAAACAATGTATGATTGGATGTAATCATTCTTCTTGCCAGCATGATCTGAAGTCCTACCGAAAGCTGTCTGATTGCATTGACAAGCAACGCAATCTTTAATACCAACGACAGCGCTTTATCATCTGTTCTCTTCGCACTTTGATACACAGCCAGTCCAAACACAAACATCAATATCAGTCCGAACAGATATCCTATGAATTTGTACAGAAAATCCGTGGAAACAATGGTCTGTCCGGTCTGCAAAAAACCATAGGGATATGCCCATACATCAGGAAAGGTGTACAAAATCGCTGTAAAATCAAGTATCGCCAATGCAAGCCACTGAATCCACGCTCCTACTTTTCCGGTCTTTTCCGCGACTTTCTTTATGGTAAATACCAGAAACAAAACAAACGCCACCAGTGCCAATCCGAATATTCTCAGATTCCACCACGACGTATCTATCCTGCTGGTAGCATTCTTCATATACGACATTACAATCGAGGATATCACGCCCAATACTGTTCCGATAAGCATGACCCTCTTTCCCTTGTCCTCAAAATAATTGCGGGAATACGCCAAAATCAATCCCAAAATCACTGTGACAAGTATCAAGCTTTCTGTTGTTTTAATAAGATAAGTAAGCATCTTTCTGCTCCTTGCTTTTTGTTATCCATAAACGCAATTATAGCACAACATCAATCCTCCGCATGCGAAGGATGATGTTGTGCAATAACCAATCAAAATTTTGCAATTTGTAAGGAATTACCACTCCTGAGGGGTGTACTCCCAACCTTCATAGGAAACTACAAGGTTTCCATTTCCAAAGTAGGTATCAAAGCTTCCACCAGGGCCGGTCTCAGCATC
The DNA here is from genome assembly GCA_017478245.1 of Lachnospiraceae bacterium. Classification (GTDB taxonomy): domain Bacteria; phylum Bacillota; class Clostridia; order Lachnospirales; family Lachnospiraceae; genus Acetatifactor. Next base: position 20,120 of record JAFVDW010000031.1, on the reverse strand, counting down.
TGTATGAAGAAGATATCCGTTCTCCTCAGGGCTGTGGATTGTAATCTCAAGACCATAAGTATCAGCATTGGGCAATGCAATGTTTGCACCATAATGAGGACCATCAGATGCACTCATCGTCATGAAGGTACCCTCTGCAGCGGTAGAACCATCAGAACCGATCACCTTGTAGTCAACAGTCAGATAAGGAACCCAGTCACCCACACCATAACCAAGATCATTGGAAAGAGCAGAGATATCTGCCTCAAGGTGAAGATTGAACGGTGTAATATCCTCATTGCCGTTGCTCATAGGAACAGGTTGGAAATATACAGCAGATACATTCAGTAACTCAATCTCCTCATCCTCAAAGATAGGAATCTCCGTAAAGCCTGCAGCCTCACCTACGCCTACTGCTGCATCTGTGCTGGTAGTAGCAGTGGTGGTCTCATTGGAAGCTGCCTCGTTGTTGGTAGTAGCCTCATTGCTAGTAGCGCTGTTTCCACAGCCTGCAAGTGCCAAGGTAGCGATTGCAGCCGCTGTAACTAAAGTAACAATACTTCTCTTTTTCATAACTTTCCTCCTTGTATATTTTGGTTTATTTAGTTTAAGAGAATATATGAAAGACTCCGTCTTGCGACAAGGTCTAAACATATCGAATTAATTGGAAGCCGCTTCCGCCTGTACCTCCTGGCGAAGCTTTTTGTTCCTCTTTAACTGGAACACAAACACAACAATAGTAATCGCAAGCAGAATCAACTGCGGTACAACCGTCTGCACGCAAGGATAGATTCCCAGGATTTCCAATATGGAGTTGGAAGGAATCCATGCCACCCACGCAGGCGAAGACATCGTAATGACATCACCCTCAATCAACTCTTTGATACCCGAACCAAGGAACGCAATGGACATAATAAACATCAAAATACTGGTTCCCAAAAAGAACGGTTTCAACGGGATGCGGATACTCATCACCCTGATTGCGATATACACAAACACCAGGCAGATACAACCTACAATAAATCCCGCCCATACCATATTGATATTGTTGCCTGCAAGCATGGGCTGGTAAAAGAGGATTACCTCTGCTCCCTCTCTGTACACTGCCAAAAAAGCAGTGAAAGCAAGTGCGAAGGAGCTGCCCTTCTCTGAAGAACTCTTTACCTTGCTCTTAATGTAAGCGCTCCATGCCTCGGACTCAGACTTCGAAACCATCCAGTTGCTCACCCAATAAAGCACCACAACCGCAATAAGTGCGGTAACACCCTCGATAACCTCCTGCGAAGCCGAGTTGGCAAGCTTCAGCAAATTCAAAAGCCATGCCGATACGAAGCTCAATACAATACCAAGGATGGAGCCAATATATACCGGGCGAACCTGACGTTTCTTTTCTTTCTCATCCTTATCCGTGGTCTTTAACAGATATGCAATAATCGCACCCACAACCAGGATTGCTTCAAAGCCCTCTCTCAATATAATCGTAAAACAAGCGATAAACGCTGCCGCTGCCGCACTTCTGCCACCGTTAGAGCCGGTAGACTGGCTTGCGGAGCCATCATTACCACTGGTTCCATCAAGTATATTAGCATCCTCTCGCAGCATTGAGCGAAGCGTATCAACCTCTGCGTCAAACTCCTCCGTAGTACCCCCGCTCTTTGTGACCGCCTTGCAAGCAGAAAACTGCAGCTCCATCTGAGATTTTCTGGCGCCGGAAATATAACCCATAGCCACTCTCTCAAAGCCTGTAATTTCGTAATATCCGTAATAAGCGTTGTTCATGCAGTCGTACGCGCCCTTGGAATCACCGGCTGCATAGGTCTCTTTGGCAACTCTAAGTACCTCTGCCATAGCATCCACTACATCATTCCATGTGGCAGGCTCCAAATTGGCGACCTCCGCATAATCTGTCCATGTTTCATAATAACCATTTGCAAAAATTCCGGTGGCATAGGTCTCTCCGCCCTCGTCCTTCGTACTGCTGCCTCCTGTTGTACCATCCAGAATATTTGCATCCTCTCGCAGCATAGACTTAAGCGTTTCCACTTCTGCCTTAAAATCATCTACAGAGCCGCCCTTCTTAGCCACTGACTTGCAGGCAGAAAACTGCAGCTCCATCTGAGACTTTCTAGCGCCGGAGATGTAACCCATAGCCACTCTCTCAAAGCCTGTCGTCTCATAGTATCCGTAATAGGCGTTATTCACACACTTGTATGCGCCATCCGCATCGCCGGACTCATATTTCTCCACGCCCGCGTCCAGCACATCCTCCATGGCATCCACCACATCATTCCAAATAGCATTCTGCAATCCGGTGTTTTCTGTATAATCCTCCCAAGTCTCATAATAGGTTGTCTCAGCCAAGACAGCTACCGGGAAAAACACATTGGCGGTAATCACCGTAAGCAATACCGCAAGCAGCGCTTTGAAGCTCCGACTGTTCGTTCTATCGTTTATAAATCTCATTTTGGTTAGTCACTTCTTTTCATAGTTATAGTTGTCTAAACGAAGTTATATTGCCTTATCATAAGTTAGGCGTATCTAACTCCCATTTCATACTTCCACATATTATCACAACTCATTTTATAAATCAACCCCTTTTTTTAGTTTTTTTATGGGTATAAGACGTTTTTCGCATCCTATACCCATTAGCTTTCATGATTCTATATTCTATTTTACTCTGCCATCAGCACTACTTTTTTCTCTTCAAGGGTTTGCTTCACATCGATTAGGCGTTGGTTCTTAGAGCCTCGAAATTTCAACCTCAAATCCTTCCACGCTTCCACAAATTCACCATCCACCAGCACATCGAGCAGAGGGAGCAGCTCCCTCATATCCTCATCCCCCTCCGCAATCCACTGACACAAATCCGACTCGTAGGTATATCCGGTATAGCACCAGATATCCTTCTCGGGAAATTGCTGACGCACTTTTTTGACCAGTCTGGTCACCACCGTTCTGTTTCTGGCATCCAGCGGTTCTCCGCCCAACAGGCTCAAGCCTCGTATGTAGGAGGGGGAAAGTGCCTCTAAGATTTCTCTGACAGTCTCCTCCGTAAACTCCTGCCCATACTGATAGTCCCAGGCTTCCCTGTTGAAGCAGCCCTTGCAGCCATGGCTGCACCCACTCACAAACAGCGACACGCGTACTCCCGGTCCATTTGCCACATCTGTTTTCTTGATGGACGCGTAATACATTTTGCACTTCCTTTCCACTCGCAACAACACGCCCCGGAGCAACGCAGGGTTGTACCGGGACGTGCCAACATATCGTTATGCTTCCTGTCCATTTTCGTGTTCGACAGGCTATAAATGCAATACTCTGGACTTAATCTCCTGGGTCTTGCCCGTATTCCAGAAATTCTCTCCCAGATACCCGCAGGTACGTCTGGTGACATTCATCCTGGCATGATCTTTATTATGGCACTGAGGGCACTCCCACTCCAGATTATCATTGATTTCCATTTCGCCGTCATAACCACACTCCTGACAATAATCAGACTTGGTGTTAAACTCTCCGTACTGCACATTGTCGTAAATAAACTTAATCAGCTCTTCCAGAGCTTCTAAGTTGTTCATGATGTGGGGAATCTCCACATAAGAGATCGCGCCTCCCAAAGACTTATTCTGGAATTCGCTTTCAAACTTAAATTTCTCAAATGCATCTATGGGCTCCCGCACATCTACATGATAGGAATTGGTATAATAGCCCTTATCCGTCACATTCTTGATCACGCCGAATTTCTCTCTGTCAATGCGGGCAAAGCGGTAGCAAAGGGTTTCCGCCGGTGTACCATACAGACTGAAACCGATCCCTGTCTCCTCCTTCCATCTCGCAGCGGCATCCTTCATGTGATCCATCACGCGCAGAGCAAACGCTTTCCCCTCCGGCGTGGTATGGCTGCACCCTTTCATCAGATAAGTAGTCTCATAGATACCGATATACCCCAATGAAATCGTGGAATAACCGCCAAAGAGATATTTATCTATCTTCTCCCCTTTTTTGAGTCTCGCGATGGCACCATATTGCCAGTGAATCGGACTGACATCCGATACAACGCCCAGTAACGCCTTGTGGCGGCACATCAAAGCTTCGTAGCACAGCTCCAGACGCTCATCCAAAAGCTTCCAGAAGACCTCCTCATCTCCTTTTGCCAGAATGCCGATCTGGGGCAGATTTAAGCTTACCACGCCCTGATTGAAGCGCCCTTCCCATTTATATTCTCCATTCTCGTCCTTCCAGGGTGAGAGGAAGGAACGACACCCCATACAGGAAAACACTCCACCCTCGTAATTCTCACGCATTTTCTTGGCAGAAATGTAGTCAGGGTACATCCTCTTAGCGGAGCACTGTGCTGCCAGCTTCGTCACATAGTCATACCTGCCGCCCTTTAGGCAATTATTTTCATCTAATACATACACCAGCTTCGGAAACGCTGGCGTCACATAAACCCCTTTTTCATTCTTGGTGCCTTTGATCCGTTGACGTAAAATCTCCTCAATGATCTGCACCGTCTCCTCCACATATTCATCTTCCTCATCAATATGCAGAAACAGCGTCACAAAGGGGGACTGGCCATTGGTAGTCATCAGTGTATTAATCTGATACTGGATGGTCTGTACACCGGAGCGAAGCTCGTCCTGAAGGCGCATATGCACGATTTTGGCTTTGGTTGCAGCGTCCAGTTCCGCACCCAGCTCCTCTTCAATCTGTGCGGTAAATTTCTCCTTGCTCTTACGAAGATATTTGCCCAGATGCTTTACATTGACAGACTGTCCGCCATACTGATTGCTTCCAACAGCGGCAATAATCTGCGCTGTCACAGTACATGCCACTTGGAAACTCTTAGGGCTTTCCATCAATTTACCGTTGATAGAAAACCCATTTTCCAACATATCCTTAATATTGATGAGACAACAGTTAAAAATAGGTTGTATAAAATAGTCCGCGTCATGAAAATGAATCACGCCGTTCTCATGCGCCAGTGATATATGCTCCGGGAGAAGCAGTCTCCTGGTGACATCTCTGGAGACTTCTCCCGCAATATAATCTCTCTGGGTGGAGGCAAGACGCGTATTTTTATTGGAGTTCTCCTCCGCCAGCTCTTTGTTCTCATTGCGGATGAGCTTCAGAATGGATTCATCCGTTGTATTGGATTTGCGCAACAGGCTTCTCTGATAACGGTACACAATATATTTCTTCGCCAACGTATATTTATTGTGCTCCACAAGCCTTGCCTCAATCATATCCTGAATGTGCTCTACAGTCAGCTTGCTCTTATCCTCAGCCTGTACATCCTCCAGAATCTGTTCGATGATTCCCTCCTCTGCGCGGTGCTCCTCCGCCACCTCGTTATTCGCCTTATGAATGGCAGCAATAATCTTCTCTTCCTCGTATGGAACGATCCTGCCGTCTCTCTTTTGTATCTTCATGATACCACTCCACCTCTTTACCGCTTTTGCACCCCATCACGGGTGCACAATGATATTTTCAATCCCCCACATGCGAAACGCGTCCCGCAAATATCGCATATGATAGCACGCATCTTCATGACACAAACTTCAAGCCGCATCTGTCAATCTGACGCGACGCGGCTTGAACTAGATTTTGTGTTGTTTGTAACTTTGCGCACCTACATCTTGTATTTTATTATAGTGGGTCTCACTAAAAAATGCAAGAGTGGAATTCATGAATTATTAACATTCTATTTAATCAAATCAAAATTTCTGATCATGGTAGCAGCCTCTGCACGCGTCGCAGCTCCGCGGGGATCAAGCTTTGCATTGGCTTTGCCATTCATAATCCCCTGACTGGTGATCCACTGCATCGCCTCCACAGCCCAGTCACTTATTTTAGCGGTATCGGAATATTGGCTTAAATCCTTTCTTCCGGATACATCCATTCCTTTGTTCGCCGCATATTTATACAGCATTTGTGACAACTGCTCTCTGGTGATGTTATCATATACTCCAAACTTTCCATTGGGATACCCACTGGTAATCCCGTTATCGTAAGCCCAGATTACCGCATCGGCAAACCAATCGCTTTCCTTCACATCAGAGAAGACTGCTCTGTAGGTCACCTTCGGTGCCCCCTCCATATTGTACAGAATCTGCGCCAGCAAGCAGCGCTGTAATTTGGTGTCAGGAGCAAAATTGCCTGCCGCTGTTCCAGCCATATATCCTTTCTCCGCCACATAGGTAGCTGCTGTATACACCCAATCCGTACTGTCAGAATAGATATCCTTAAAAATCAAATCCGGGTCTACGGTAAACTTGAAGCTGGTGGATAGGATTCTATAGGTAAGCTGCGCCTCATATTTTGTACTTTTCGTATTCTTCGTAAAATCACCAGAGATATACTTTTCATTCGGTTTTACTGTAATCTTCTTTCCATCCGGATATACCAACTGCAGGTTCCAGTTGGATACATCGATGTAGGTTGTATAATAGGTCAGGTTCTTGAAGGCTGTCCCAGCCGGTATTGTCAACTGCGGCGCCGCCGTCTCTCTCTGGGTAGTCTTAAATTTCAGATTGATGGTGGAATAATTGGTTCCATGCGTCAATTCAATAGCTAACACATCATGATTTACAGACATATCCGTCACATAGAACACATAATATCCCGAATGATATAAAGGCATCCAAACCTTTTCCGGCTTCGTCTGTCCAAAGGATTTCGCTGTGTAGACACCTTCATAATCTGCGAAATAAAACCTTCCGTCTTCCAACTGGAGGCTATGGAAATATCCCAGGTCAGAATATGCCTTCTTATCAGTACCGGTGATGGTAGACGCAGTAATCACATCATTATCCAGATAATACCATTTACCGTTGCTGTATCCAAAATTATTCCATCCGTTCGTCACAAAAATGTAATTGCTAAAAGCGTTACTCTTACTTGCAACAGGTACCGATGTAGTAGAATACTGAATCTTCCAATCATAATGCTTCAGGTTTTTAAACTCCGCATCACTCTTGAGGAAATAATCGTGAATGGTGACCGCCTGGTCGTCCCAGGTAGCATCCATATGATACCAGTTGCCATCCACATAGACCATATTCCACGCATGGTTCATGGGTTCACTGTCCAGAATATAGCCTGTGATACCCAATCTTTTACATATATCCGCCAAGGCAAGAGAATATCCCTGGCAAACTGCCGACTGATCTACCATGGCGCCGTACGCCGAGTAGCAATGACCTGAAAATGTATAATCGTATTCACAGTGCAGCGTAAGGTAATCATGCACCGCCAAAAGCTTTTCTTCGGTCTTCATGCCGCTAGACACTGTAGCCAATGCCTGTTTGATGGCGTTCTCATACGCAGTTGCCTTGGACTGGATCAGATATACTTTCCCACTTGTGTCAGTGTATGTAAAATCATCCTCATAAAACAATGTAACATCTGTAATATTGCCATTGCTCCAATATCCATAGCGAATCAGTCCTGCCGCATAGAAGAACTGAGGGTTCTCGTTCATTACCAGTGCAGCCAGGTTCACCAAAATGTTCCCATTTTCTTTTGTGGGAGCAATTCCCAAATCGCTGACATCCACCGAGGTGGCAAGATTTTTATAGCCATCCAGCAATCTCTGCTTTACAGTTGCCTGCCAACCCGCTTCACCGCTTAGAGCATCCAGCTCCACCGTTCCGTAGAATACACTGTCCAGACCGCCGTTTTGCAGAACATTTAAGGTCAAATCCTCTGTCCAGATAAACTGCTGCTCTGATTCTTCCGTCACTTCATCTGTCATGGGCTCTGCTGCGTCAACGATAGGTTCCTGATTGTTGATTTCTTCATCAATGGTTTCTTCATTAATGGTTTCGTCATCAATGCTCTCCTGCACCTCTTCCGGTGCGTCCTGTGTCATTGTCTCTCCTGTTTCGAGCTCCTTCGCATCATCCTGTCCGACTGTCTCAGGCTCCTCAGAAACTTCTTCAAGGGGCACGACAAGCTCCTCCGTCGCTTCTTCCAAGCGCACCTCATCCGTCAGTACTGACGCCTCCTCTGTAAAATCATCCTGTAGCTCTGCTGCCTGTACCGGATTGCAGATCATCAACGCAATCAGTACACTCAGCAACAGGTTTTTACTGCATCTTCTTTTGAACTTTTGTGTCTTCATCTCATTCTCCTGTAGTACAAAATGATTTACGGGTAACTTTGTAAATGGTACAACAAAAGCCGCACCTGTCAATCTGACGCGACGCGGCTTAACGAACCTCTATATTGCATACGCCCTTGATGTCTTACTATTAATTATAGTAGGACATATAGGAAAATGCAAGACAAATTTACCAATCCGAATCCCAATCTGTGGCACCCGAATCCCAATCATCACTGCTCCAGTCATCATCCCATCCCGAATCCCAATCATCATCGTCATAATAGGAAGTATCCTCTCTATCATACGACGTATAGGAATCCTCATACCAGGCGGAGTCCGCAAAATCTGCATAGTAGGGATTGTATATGTACTCACTGGACTGTAGATACTGTCGCATATTGTTGGGAAGCTCCTTGTACAATCTGCTATTGTAGTGCCAGTCATCATCATATCTGTCCCAGTAATACCAATCACTGTTGTAATCACCACTATGATAATACGCCCGATTCTGGTACATATAATATCCAATGGGTGCAGAAGATAATCCATACTTTCCACTGCCATGATGATTCGTGCTGTCAATTTTACCCGTAAAGACAAGGTACGCTCCCAGAATAACGAATGCAATGGTCACGATCGAGGAGAAAATTTGCCCCTTTCCTCGTCTCTTCTTCCTTTGGGCACTCTCTCTTTGCACAGGAGCGGAACGCTGCGTGGCAGCCGCCCGTTGCATTTTATGATTTATGTAGTTATTCTTTTGATTGATGACCTCAGTCTGCAATCTTTGGTAAATCTCATTGACAGCATACGCCTCGTCCGTCCCTTGATAGCGGACAGCTCTGCTCCCATCCTCTTTGTTCTTATAGACAACATACTCGCCAAAGCTGTCGCGATAAATTCCAAAGGCTTTTGCTCCCTGATAGTCCTCTCCGATAAAAAATCTGGTCTTCTCTGCCGTATAACCATTTTGCTCACAATACGCCTTCAGTTCCTCTATGGTTCGGGGCGTATCACCGGTAGTTCTGCGTATATGATTATTGGCAGCTCCACAGCTAGGACAATAGCTCTCAGAATCTTCAAAATAGGAATCACAGTAATCACATTTTACTCTCATCATTTCCCCTCTTACTAAAAACTGCTTTTCCCGCATCCGTCAAGCTCTCACCTTCCATCCTGCGAGAAAAGCAGCCAATCTCTTACTATTTACTACCTTTACTGCTGTGCTACATCCTTCATGGAGAAGCTGATTCTGCCCATCTTATCCTTGCCAAGACAAACAACCGTCACCATATCTCCCAAGGTCAGTACATCCTCCACATGATTGATTCTCTGTTTTGCAATCTTGGAGATGTGTACCATTCCCTCCTTGCCAGGAGCAAATTCGATGAATGCGCCAAACTCTTTGATGCTCACAACCTTACCGCGGAAGATCTGACCCTCTTCAAAATCAGTGGTAATAATCTTGATCATCTCTACAGCCTTGTCCATCATCTCTTTGTCAGTACCGCATACAGATACGTTACCGTCATCTGTGATATCGATCTTCACGCCGGTGCGGGCAATAATCTCGTTGATGGTCTTGCCGCGCTGACCAACCACATCACCGATTCTCTCAGGATCGATCTGAATAGAAATAATCTTGGGCGCATAAGGACCAACCTCCGGTCTGGGAGCTGCGATAGCAGGCTTCATACAGTTGTCCATAATATAGAGTCTTGCCTCTCTACATCTCGCAATAGCACCCTCTACAATCGGTCTGGTGAGACCGTGAATCTTAATATCCATCTGGATAGCAGTGATACCCTCGGTGGTACCGGTTACCTTGAAGTCCATATCCCCAAAGAAATCTTCCAGACCCTGAATATCGGTAAGCAGTACGAAATCATCGTCGGTGTCACCGGTTACCAGTCCGCAGGAGATACCTGCTACCATCTTCTTGATGGGTACACCTGCCGCCATCAGGGACATACAGGATGCACAGGTAGATGCCATGGAGGTTGAGCCGTTGGACTCAAAGGTCTCGGATACAGTACGGATGGCATAGGGGAACTCCTCCTCACTGGGAAGCACCGGAATCAAAGCTCTCTCCGCCAAAGCACCATGACCAATCTCACGTCTTCCCGGTCCGCGGGAGGGCTTTGTCTCACCTACGGAATAGGAGGGGAAATTGTAATGGTGCATATATCTTTTACTTACTTCATTCTCATCCAGACCATCAATCTTCTGCTGCTCTGACAAGGGTGCCAGTGTACAAACATTACAAATCTGAGTCTGTCCACGAGTGAACATAGCAGAACCATGTACACGAGGGATAATATCTACCTCTGCCGCCAAAGGACGAATCTGTGTGATCTCACGACCGTCAGGGCGCTTATGATCCTTTAAGATCATCTTGCGGACAGTCTTCTTCTCATACTGATAGACTGCTTCCCCTAAGATAGCAAGCCACTCCTCGTTCTCAGCGAAAGCCTCGTTAAGCTTTTCTGTGATCTGACGGATATTCTCCTCGCGCGTCTGCTTGTCATCAGTGAATACTGCCTCCTCCATCTCTTCGGGAGTCACCAGCTTCTTCATCTCCTCAAACATCTCTGTCGGGATTGCACAGCTTGTATACGCGTGCTTCGGTTTGCCAACCTCCGCCACAATCTTGTCAATAAATGCAATAATGGTCTGGTTGATCTCGTGCGCCTTATAGATTGCCTCAATCATCTTCTCCTCAGGAATCTCATTGGCACCTGCCTCGATCATGATCACCTTCTCACGAGTAGAAGCGACAGTCAGATTCAGATCACCGTTCTTCCACTGCGCCTGGGAAGGGTTCACAATCAGCTCGCCATCAATCAAGCCCATCTGAGTCATTGCACAGGGACCATCAAAGGGAATATCGGAGATAGCGGTTGCAATAGCAGCACCGATCATAGCCACAATCTCCGGACGGCACTCCGGATCCACACTCATTACCATATTGTTCAAGGTCACATCATTGCGATAATCCTTGGGGAAAAGAGGTCGCATCGGTCTGTCGATGACACGGCTTGTCAGAATTGCATTCTCACTTGCCTTACCCTCTCTCTTATTGAAGCCGCCGGGAATCTTGCCCACTGCGTACAGCTTCTCCTCATATTCTACACTTAAAGGGAAGAAGTCGATTCCTTCTCTGGGCTTCTCGGAAGCTGTAGCGGTACACAGTACAGTGGTATCACCATAATGCATAAATGCACAGCCGTTTGCCTGTTTTCCTACACGGTTAATGTCCACAACCAAGGGACGACCCGCCAGGTCCATTTTGTAACTCTGATACATAGTTTCCTCCATTCCTCCGCTTGCTGCGGATTTCAAATAATACTATTTATGCTGACGGAACAGAGACACCGAAACTACTGAAAAAACCAGGATATCTCCTACTCTTTTCAGCGGTCTCGGAATAATTCTCTGCCCCGAAACTGCCAAAGCTTTCTGCCCGTATTTCTATGGTCTCCGAATAGAGCTGCCCGTAAAAGCCTCCCTCTCCATAGCTTCTAACACGAAACAAAGCGGAGTGCCGAAATGAATCGGACCGCCTCCGCTTTCCACTCACATTATTTTCTCAAGCCAAGCTTCTCAATCAAAGCACGATATCTCTCAATATCCTTCTTCTTCAGATATGCCAGAAGACCACGTCTCTGACCTACCATCTTAAGCATACCTCTGCGGGAATGATGATCCTTGGGGTTTGCCTTCAAGTGCTCGGTCAACTCCTGAATTCTTGCAGTCAGAACTGCAATCTGTACCTCAGGTGAACCGGTGTCGCCAGGTGTTCTGGCATACTCGTTCATAATTGCTGTTTTCTTTTCTTTAGAAATCATTGTAATATCCTCCTTAAAAAGTCTATCGCCGGATACCAAGACCGGGTCGGAGTCTCCCTCATCTGAGCATCGGCTAAATCATACTGAATCAGTATAGCACAACTAGCGCTCATTGTAAATATTTTTTTAGTCCTGAAGCACTCTCACATATTTCACCGGCGTACGATATGTATAATTGCTGATCTTAATGCCAGTCTTAGGGCTGCTGGCATGGATAATCTGCCCGCCACCGATATAGATTGCCACATGGTTGATGGTTCCCCTGCTGTTACCGTAGAAAATTAAATCTCCGGGCTGCAGATCTGCGGCAGTAATCTTGGTTCCCTCATTCGCCTGCGCTCTGGATGAATGGCTTAAGGAGATACCATAATGTTTAAATACACTAAGCACAAATCCGGAACAATCTGCGCCCTTTGTAAGACTTGTACCGCCCCAGACATAGGGATTACCCAAAAACTGCTTTGCGTATTCCACCAAATCTACACGCACATCCGATACACCCTGTCCATACAAAAGCTCTGTCATAGTGATGGCAGTGTCAAGCTTCTCCTCCACCGTCACAAATTCTGCGGACGCGTAAGCTTCCTCCCCATCAATAGATACCTTTACCCAACCATCTATGGTCTCAATATATTCCAGCTCTTCTCCTTCCCCAATCTGGGTCAGAATCTCGCTGTCCGTGCTCGGCTCTTCTCTGACATTCAGACCATTGGTGTTGGACACCGCCACTGTGTGAACCAGTTCGTTTGCTCTCAGCTTTGCCTCCGGTCCTGTCAGCAAGTACTCCTGACTCACATAGCCTTCCACCTCTCCTGACTGAATATGCGCCCACTCGCCGTCAGAATCCAGCACCTCACATGCCGCATCCTTGGGCATCTTTCCAACCAGCTTACTGCTGGTGGAAGGCTCCTGACGCACATTTAAGTTGCCGCTCTCTACATTGGCAATTCCTACATGCGTATATCCCCACGAGGCACCCTGTGCCTGCTTTGCAAGCTCTACATATTCTTCCACAGATAAGTTATTCTCCAACACAGTGGACACACCCGCCGAAGCCATGGAGGGCCCCAGTTCAGCCGCATCGGCACTGATTGACCCGAACGCCGTACCAATCGCCATGCTTATTGCCAAAACAACTACTCTACCTGCATTTCTCTTTCCTCTCATCATTGTAACTCTCCCAAATACTGCTCTCGTTTGTTCCTTACTTTTAATCCGACTTTACCTACAGTTAAATTCTTACAATTTTGTTACAAATTTATTACACTTCCAAATTATACATACCCCCATCGGACTTGTCAACCTCTTCCGGGGTTATTTTTATTTTTTGTGTGGGATAATCGGCGCCCTGCCCTCTGTAAGTCCATCAGTGGCGGCTGCACCGTTTTCTTAGATGCCAGCGCGTACGCCAGGGAAAAGCGTACATGATGTGCGTTTTAGACGCTATGGGACAGGGCGCCGATTGTCCCACATAAAAAAACACCCATCATTTCCTGACAGGTGCTCTCACTTCATGATTGTTATGCCTGCTGTTCCTGCTCCTCGGAGGTAATAGCAAACGCAATGTTTGTCGCATGGTCAGACACTCTTTCCAGTCCTGAAACAATATCTGAGAAAATCATACCCGCCTCAGGCGTACATTCTCCCCGGGTCAGACGCTCCACATGGGTCTTCTGCAATTCCCTTTCTTTCTCATCCACACGATCTTCCAAATCAATGATCTCCTGCATATGGCTTTCATCACTATGCACAAACATGTCCACCGCATACTGAATGATCTTGTTTACCATATCCAGCATCTCGCCCAACTCCTTCTGTGCCTGCTTGCTGATGGTAACTCCGGTCTCCTTGCGTTGTCTTGCTGCATCTGCCACATTTTCCGCATGATCGCCGATGCGCTCAATATCATTCACCACATGGAACAAGGCACCGATACTTTTCAAGTCCTCGATGGGCAGCGTGCTCTGGTTAATCTTCACCAGATAATCTGTTATGGCATGGTTCAGGAAGTTAATATTTTTCTCCACCTCATAGACTTCCTCAATATCTTCTTCATCCAACGTGATCAACGCATTCATTGCTCGATTGAGATTCTCACTGGCAAGGGAAGCCATTCTGTCCAGTTCCTTGATGACCTCCACCACTGCAGTTGCCGGATTGAATACCACCTTCTCACCGATATATTTCAACTGATAGCTTTCTCTGTAACCGATCTTTTCATCCTCACCCGGCACACAGATAGAAGCAAGCTTTACGATGAGACCGGAGAAGGGGAATAACACAATTACCTCTGCCACGCGGATAATGGTATGGGCATTTGCCACAAATCTTCCCTTGTCTGCAGAAATTGCGCTGATGGCAGCAACCACAGGGTCCATAGCTACCATTAATATAATAAACGTAATGACCGTGCCGATTATATTGAACCAGAGATGGATCAGTGCCGCACGCTTTGCATCCTTCTTACCTGTCAGGGATGCCAACAGTGCTGTAGAGCACGCCCCCACATGACAGCCCAACACAATAAACAGACAGATGGGCAAATCCAGCAAATCCTGATTTGCCATTAACAGTACAATACTGATGGTCACTGACGAGCTCTGAATCACAGATGTGAGAATAAATCCCACCAGTGTTGCAAGAAAAGGATTGGTGAGGGATGCCAACAGATTCACAATTTGAGGATTATCTCTCATCCCCGCCATCGCATCCGACATGGTCTTGAGTCCCAGGAACAAAATACCGAATCCCACAACAATACCCGCCGCCTGTTTCACATTCTGCTTGCCGCCGAACATGGCTATCAGCACACCGATCAACAATATTACAGGAGCAATCTCTGACAAATTAAAAGAGACCAACTGAGAGGTAACCGTCGTACCCAGATTCGAACCAATGATTACACCTGCCGCCTGATACAGATTCATCAGTCCGGCATTCACAAAACTGACCACCATCGCTGTACACGCAGAGGAGGATTGAATGATCGCAGTAAATACGATTCCCACAATCACTCCCATAAAACGATTGGTCGTGAAGATTTCCAAAATACGACGCAGCTTTGCTCCGGCAACTTTTTCGATGGAATCACTCATATACTGCATTCCATACAAAAAAAGTCATAATCAACCCGCCATCGACAACAAAATTCCAGCACTCATTTTTCTATCCCTTCACCTTTGTAAATAGATATATCTAACCGTACAATAATTATTCTACGGGATAAATCGTCAAGATACAATATCTAATTTATACAGAAAAAATTTAGATTACTTACCTTTACTTCCACTTAATCGCCAAATTGCCCCATCTCGCCATCACGGATATCCCGTTTGAGCTGTTCCTTTAAGGCATCCAGATTTTCAAAACGCTGCTCCGGTCTCTTGAATCTGTGCAGCCTGACCTCAATCTCCTCACCGTATATCTCTTCCTCAAAGTCGTACAGATAAGACTCCACCCCCATCACCGCATCTCGTGTCACAGTAGGCTTCGTTCCTATATTACTGATAGCGGCATAGCTTCTGCCTTTGTATATCACCTCACTGTAGTAGACACCGTTAGGCGGCAGGAGCTTATTGGCAGGAGGAAGCAGGTTCACCGTAGGAAAGCCCAATGTCCTTCCGATGCGATTGCCATGCACCACTTCACCGCTGATAGTATAGGGCATACCCAGTAATTGCTCTGCCTTATCCATTTTGCCCATCTCCACCTGCTCCCTGATATAGGTAGAGCTCACTTCTCTTCCGCCTACTGTCACCTTGTCGATGAGCTTCACTTCAAAATCCAGTTCCGGCGCCAGCCTCTGCAACAGCTCGGCATTCCCCGCCCCTTTGTCACCAAACGAAATATCTACGCCTGCTGCCAGAAATTCCATGCCCATTCGCCCGCAAAGTATCTCCCGCACAAAGACATCCGGCAGGATGGCAGCCGTTTCATAGCTTAGGGGGAATTCAATCAAAATATCTACCCCCATCATCTCAAGCTGTCGTCTTTTTTCCTCGCGCGTAGTCAATTCTTTTCCATCAGACGCCCCAAAAAGCACTGCCGGCGCGGGATCAAATGTAAATACACAAGCTGCAAGCCCTTGCTCTTTTTTGACCAAAATCTCTTCCAACAGTCTGCGGTGTCCAAGATGCACTCCATCGAACTTTCCGATTGCCACCGCAGTCTGCTGCTCCAATTCAAACTCTGTTGTACCTATAATAATATCCAACTTCTATGCCAGCCTTTCTCATATCTGCTCTGGAAACATCTTCACCGGCTTGTACCACTTGCGGGATGCCTCATACGCGTAGACGCCTGCAAATTTTCCATCTTCCCAATAGACCCGAACCCACTCTCCGGTCTGATATGTATGCTGCTCAACAGTCTGACTGGCATAAAAAGCATTGCCATTGTCCAAAAGCTTTCGCCACTCAGTCCGAACATGTAGCGCAGGATGGGTACTGAATGCACTGTCCACCGGAATCAACACCTCCTTCAGTCTGTCCTCATCCCGGAGCTGTTCCAGCTTTTCCAACGTCACTGCCTCCTGCAGCCGATAGCCTCCCACCCGCGTTCTTCTAAGACTTTGCATGGTACCTCCACAGCCCAGCTTTTCTCCGATGTCTGCGCAGAGCGTGCGAATATAAGTGCCCTTTGAACAGGCAACCCGTAGCTTCACCACAGGAAGCTTCATTTCCAGAATTTCTATTTCATGAATCTGTACTTCCCTTGCCTTGCGCTCTACTTCTTTACCCGCTCTTGCAAGCTCATAAAGCTTCTTTCCATCCACTTTTAACGCGGAATACATGGGCGGTACCTGCGCATATGTCCCTTGAAAGCCCAAAATCACACGCCGTATCTCATCCTCCGTCGCCACCACCTCATGCTCTGTCAGCACACATCCGGTGGTATCCTGTGTGTCTGTCTCCACACCCAAAAGGAGCTCTGCCACATACTCCTTATCCTTTTGAGTGAGCATGTCGCAGAGCTTCGTTGCACTGCCCAGACACACCGGCAATACGCCCGTTGCCGCCGGGTCCAGTGTCCCGGTATGACCGATTTTTTTCTGTCTGCAGATACCGCGCATCTTTGCCACCACATCATGGGAGGTAAAGCCTGCCTCTTTTTCAATCACTATAATTCCGTTTAACATTCCTTACCGGATCCTTCCTGCACAATTTGTACCGTATCCTGCGTTGCAAACTGCCCCTCAATATGTAAGGACAGATTATTGACACAATCATGGAACGTCCCTTTCATTGTACAGCCCGCCGCACGCATATGACCGCCGCCGCCAAAATAGGATGCCACCTTGGACACATCTATCTTCTCGTTGGAACGCATGCTGACCTTATACTCCAGCACGCCGGTTTCATACATGAAAATCGCACAATCCACACCCTTTATATTCCGAAGCTGATTCACGATTCCATCCAGATCCTTGGAGTCCACCTGATAAAAGTCCATGGTCTTACGATCGATGACACTCACAATACATCTTCCATCCATAAAGCGTATGCTTTCCAACAGCGCTCGTCCCATAATCTGTGTCTGAATATAGGTCTTTTGATAAAAGGTCTCTTCAATCAGCCGAGGAAAATCAAATCCAAAGCTGATCAGATGAGCCGCCTTCTGCAAGGTCTCTGGCGTGGTATTGGAATACTGAAACACACCTGTATCATGAATCATACCAATATAAATCGCCATAGCCAGCTTGCTGTCCAACTGTTCCTTATCAATCAAATCGTAAATCAACTCACAGGTGGAGCCCACCATAGGTTTTATGTGATTCAGATCCCCACAGCCATTGTTACTGATATGATGATCAATGTTAATTTTTTTACGAGCTGTCTGAAAATATTTTTCAGCGCCTCCCAGCCTATCCGACGCACAGTCCAATGCAAAATATACATCAAACACATCTTCCTCCGGAAACGTGCTGTCTATTTCCTCATAGCCCGCAAGCTCCCGGAAAATATCGGCGGGCTTCTCCAAAAACACCTTTACCTCTGCATCAGGCAGACATTTGCGTAAATACTGCCACAAAGCCAGACAAGCGCCCACACAATCCCCATCAGGGCGCACATGTCCGCTGATACCGATACGCTTCGCAGTTTCACATTCCTGCAAAATGTTCATGCAAACTCTCCTCTCATGAAATTCATTCTCCATCAACTCTGCTACCGGACTCTCTGGAAATAACCTCGTCAATCTTGTGTGACATATTCACACCATATTCAATGGACTGATCCATCACAAATGTAATATCCGGCGTATTGCGCAGATTGATAGTGGACGCAAGCTTCCGCTTAATAAAGCCTTCCGCACTCTTCAGCCCCTGTAAAGTAGCCTCTCTTGTCTCCTCACCGCCGAGTACGCTGATCCATGCCTTGCAGCTCTTTAAGTCCGGTGCGACCTCCACTGCTACCACGCTGGTCCATGGGCTGATACGAGGGTCCTTGATCTCCCCGCGGATAATCTCCGCCAGAACCCTCTGCACTTCGCCGTTTACACGGGTATTTTTTACACTATTTTTTCTCATACTCTTTTCCTACTTTAAATTGCCTATTCCTTTCGCAAACCCTGTTGCGTATCATGCCTTTAGCGTGGTACCTCCACCATAATATAAGCTTCTACAATATCCAATTCCTGCATCTGATCAAAGCCTTCGAATACAAGTCCGCACTCAAAGCCCGCCTTCACTTCCTTTACATCGTCCTTGAAACGCTTCAGGGAGGCAAGCTCACCCTCGTAAATCTGCTCACCCTCACGGGTAATACGAACCTTGCAGCCTCTCTGGAACACACCATCCAACACATAGGAGCCTGCAATGTTACCGATAGCAGATGCCTTGAATATCTGACGAACCTCTGCATGACCGATAATCTTTTCCTCATATACAGGATCCAACATACCCTTCATGGCAGCTTCCACGTCCTCGATTGCCTGATAGATGACTTTATAAAGTCTGACATCAACGCCCTCGCGCTCTGCGGTAGCCTTTGCCGTAGCATCCAGACGCACATTAAAGCCAATGATAATTGCGTTAGATGCACTTGCCAAGGTAACATCGGACTCATTGATTGCACCCACACCGCCATGGATACATTTTACTACCACCTCTTCATTGGACAGCTTCATCAGGGACTGCTTAACAGCCTCCACACTACCCTGCACGTCTGCTTTGACAATCAGATTCAGTTCCTTCAGATTACCCTCCTGAATCTGGGAGAACAGATCATCCAGAGACATTTTACCCTTGGTCTCCTCCAACATTTTCTCCTTGTTCTGTGCCAGATAGGTTTCAGCAAAGTGCTTAGCTGTCTTGTCATTTTCATGTGCCAGGAAAACCTCACCGGCACTGGGAACATCAGAAAGACCTAATATCTCAACAGGGGTGGAAGGACCTGCTTCCTTCACTCTTCTGCCCTTATCGTCAATCATCGCACGAACCTTGCCGTGACTTGCTCCTGCAGAAATAAAATCACCCACATGTAAAGTACCCTTCTGTACCAGTACAGTTGCCACAGGACCGCGTCCCTTATCAAGCTCCGCCTCAATAACGAGACCTCTTGCACGTCTCTTGGGATTTGCCTTCAGCTCCAAAATGTCCGCTGTCAGCAAAATGGTCTCCAACAGATCATCAATACCCTCTCCGGTTTTTGCAGACACAGGAACAAACTCTGTATTGCCGCCCCAATCGGTAGCAATCAGTTCATATTCTGTCAGCTCCTGCTTTACACGATCGATATTTGCGGAGGGTTTATCTATTTTGTTTACAGCAACAATAATTTCAATACCGGCTGCTTTTGCATGGTTGATCGCCTCAATCGTCTGGGGCATGACCCCATCATCCGCAGCGACTACCAGAATCGCAATATCTGTGGAGTTGGCACCACGCATACGCATTGCGGTAAATGCCTCGTGTCCCGGCGTATCCAGGAAAGTAATCCTTCTGTCCGCAGCAGTTACCGTATATGCACCAATGTGCTGTGTAATTCCGCCGGCCTCTTTGTCCGTGACATTTGTCTTACGAATCGCATCCAAAAGGGAGGTCTTACCATGGTCAACGTGACCCATGACGCAGATGACGGGCGGTCTCTCCTTCAGCTCGCTCTCATCCTCCTCATCCTCCTTCAGGAGTTCTTCGATCACGTCCACCTTCACCTCGCGCTCACACAGAATGTCATATTCCATGGCCAGCGCTT
>JAFVDW010000030.1 GCA_017478245.1 Lachnospiraceae bacterium | reverse complement strand
TGTCATCCAGCTTCAACACACTCATAAAAGCCTTCTGTGGAACCTCAACATTACCAATCTGACGCATACGCTTTTTACCTTCCTTCTGCTTCTCCAGAAGCTTTTTCTTACGGGTAATATCGCCGCCGTAGCATTTCGCAAGCACATCCTTGCGCATAGCCTTCACCGTCTCTCTGGCAATGATCTTGCCGCCCACTGCTGCCTGAATCGGAATCTCAAAAAGATGACGCGGAATCTCATCCTTGAGCTTTTCGCACATCTTACGCCCTCTCTCATAGGCAGAATCCGCATGTACAATAAATGACAGGGCATCCACCTCCTCCCGGTTGATGAGAATATCCAATTTCACCAGACTGGACTGCTCGTAGCCCTTGATATCATAGTCAAAGGACGCATAGCCTCTGGAACGGGATTTCAAGGCATCAAAGAAATCATAAATAATCTCATTCAAGGGCAATTCATATTTCAGCAGTGCTCTTGTTCCCTCAATGTACTCCATGCCCAGATAGCGTCCTCTGCGCTCCTGACACAATTCCATAATAGAGCCAATATATTCTGTGGTCACCATGATCTCTGCGCTTACAATAGGCTCCTCCATATATTCTATCTCGGAGGGGTCCGGCAGATTGGAAGGATTGGTAAGCTCAATCATTTCACCGTTGGTCTTGTGCACACGATAGACTACGCCGGGAGCAGTGGTTACCAAATCCAGATTATATTCTCTCTCTAAACGCTCCTGGATAATCTCCAGATGCAGCAAGCCCAAAAATCCGCATCGGAATCCGAAGCCCAAGGCAATAGAAGTCTCCGGCTCATAATTTAGAGAGGCATCATTTAATTGTAGCTTCTCCAACGCATCTCTTAAATCCGGATATTTGGCACCGTCTGCCGGATACACCCCACAGTAAACAAAAGACTGTGCTTTCTTATACCCCGGAAGCGGCTCTTGGCAAGGGTTATTTTCATCTGTGACCGTATCACCCACCGCAGTATCCTTCACATTCTTGATGGATGCAGTGATATAACCTACCATTCCTGCCGAGAGTTCCTCGCAGGGGATAAACTGTCCGGCACCAAAATATCCTACCTCCACCACTTCTTCCTTCGCACCGGTTGCCATCATGCGGATCACGGTTCCCTTTTTCACCGTCCCCTCCATGATGCGGCAGAAAATAATTACGCCCTTATACGGATCATACACAGAATCAAAAATAAGCGCCTGTAAGGGATTGTCCGGATTACCGGAAGGCGCCGGAATCTTAGACACGATCTGCTCCAGCACATCCTCGATACCAATTCCATTCTTTGCCGAAATCAAAGGGGCATCCTGGGCTTCAATCCCTATTACATCTTCAATCTCCTCTATCACGCGCTCCGGTTCTGCACTGGGCAGGTCGATTTTGTTAATGACCGGAAACACATCCAGATTGTGATCCAATGCCAGATAGACATTCGCCAGGGTCTGCGCCTCAATCCCCTGCGCCGCATCCACCACCAGTATCGCACCATCGCATGCTGCCAGAGAACGGCTGACCTCATAGTTGAAATCAACATGTCCGGGCGTATCAATCAGATTGAAGATATACTCCTCCCCATCCTTCGCCTTGTACACTGTCCGCACCGTCTGTGCTTTGATGGTAATCCCTCTCTCACGCTCCAGCTCCATATTGTCCAACACCTGCGCCTGCATCTCCCTGCTGGTAAGCAGCCCGGTCTGCTCAATGATTCTATCCGCAAGGGTGGATTTCCCATGATCTATATGTGCAACAATACAAAAATTACGAATTTTACTTTGGTCTATTCCCGCCATGTCCTTTGTCCTCTCTGTCCTTAATAACACGTTTGATTGTAGCAGAATTTCCTTCCATTGTCCATTCTGTAATTACAATCATCTCCGCTTTTATTCTGCTCTTGTCTCCTTTTCCTCCCCGGAAAGCACCAAATGTAAAATATGTGCCAGGGGCTCACAGGCATTCATAGCTTCCTCCACCGTGTTATTTTGTGCCCCCAATTCAATCAGAAGGTTTCTGGGACGCAGGTGCATATTGTAACGATATCCCTTCAGATAAATCTTTCTGGGCAAGCCCGGATAATATTCCATTGCCGCCAGTTGCATCTGGAAGGAAAAAGCCAGATTATCCTCCAGATTGGGATTGTACAAATAATCAATATTTCCTGTTTTGCGTGTTCTGCTCAATCCATTAAAGAACATGAATCTCGCCGTGGGCTTGCCATCCACCTCTGTCACCAATCTGGTATGCTCTGCCATCTGATCCCGATGCAGATCAATGACCACCTCAATGGAGGGATTCTCCTGCAGCACCTGTTCTAATGCCGGCAATGCCTTAGAATATGCGTCGTCTCTGGATTCCACATCATATTCACCTGTATGATGCAGCACCCGGTAACCATACACCTCTGTCAAAATCTGTGCAAGCCGATCCCCCACTCCCACAATCGTCGTATGTACGTCTCCGGGAATCGAATCTGCAAAGGCCTCCTGTGAATGTGTATGGTAAATCAAAATCTGGGGACCATCTCCTGATGTGTCAAGTGTCATATCCTTTCCGAAAAGCTTATCTACATCCAACTGATCGCTTCCCGCCATTGTGTTTGAATCAATGGTATAGCACTCCTTTACAAGCGTCTCATAATTTCTCCACGCACTGATATCAATGGGATTCACCATTTCATGCGGCACCATTTCTACTGTTGATTCATTGTTTACCGGTTCTGCTGTTTGCGGCTCTATAGATGGAACATCATTTTCTGAAACACTGTCACCGACTTCTCCTTTCTGAACAGCCTGCTCCATGGGTATTTCATCCAATGCAAGATAATGAACTGTCTCCTGACCGGATATATCACCACCAGGATTTTTTATCAATCTGCAGACCGGCATAAGACAATACATTTGGCTTTGTGCCAAATCAGCAAGGGGCGTCACTTCATATGACTCCGTGTCATACGAAAACAACGGCATATAAACCCGGCAAATATCTATATCCAGCTCCTCCGCCATCACATATTTTGCAGTCTTTCCAAAAGAAGTCTCCATGATCCGTAATTCTTTTCCGGTCGGCAGCAGGAGCAAGAGAAGAACCGCTGCTCCCATCAGCCAGATGACAGGATGGTCTGCCATCTTATTTTTTATACCCACGACCACCACTTCCCTTCTCCATGCTACAAAAGCTTCACAAAAAAGTATATGTGGCGGACGGATAAGCTATTCCATTCCTTTTTCCATGGCGATATTGATTCCCTCTGATACCGTAAAGCTAACCCTTTTTATCACAGCGTCAATATCCTTCCCTGTCATATACATATTATTTAATTCTGCAAAAGCGCTTCGGTGCTGTCCCATGTATTTAATGCTGTCAAATTCTTCATCTCCCTCCAACAGGCGCTCCAGGGCATCCCCCACGATGGTAGCTGCATCTACCACTGTAGGCACACCGATGGCAATCACAGGAATCCCCAACGTCTCCTCCGTAAGTGCCACTCTGTGATTCCCCACACCAGAACCCGGGTGAATACCTGTGTTGCTGATTTGAATGGTCCGATTCAATCTTTTGGTGCTGCGGGCTGCCAACGCATCTACCACAATCAGCGCATCCGGCTTGGTCTCCCGCACCACACCGGTCACTATCTCTGCTGTCTCCATACCTGTCTTTGCCATTACACCGGGCTCAATGCTGCTGACAAGATTCATCTTTGAACAGTTATAGGCAGCCTTTCCATATTCCCGAACCACATGCCTGGTGATAAACAGATTGTCCACCACCTGTGGTCCCAGCGCATCTGCTGTCACCTCTCTATTGCCCAACCCCACTACCAGAACAGAGCGCTCAGCTTTGTCATCCGGCAGAAGCTGCAGTAATTCCTCCGCCATACACTCGGAAATCTCTCTGTGATAATCCTCATCCGGCTCCACCATCGCAGGAGCTTCCATGGTCACATAAGTGCCGATGGGCTTACCCATCGCCTTTGCGCCATTCTTGGATTCTATAAATACCTTTGTCACCTGAACCTCCTGCTCATCCCGATAATATTCTTCCACCCGGACACCACGAAGCTCCCCCTCCGGTTCCGTGATACACTCCCTCGCCTCTAGTGCCAGATCTGTTCTGATTTGAAAATTGCCCATCACCTATTACACCTTTCTGTGCTATACTGTTTTGTCAAAATCCTTTTCCGGTATTTCATCTTTTCAATAGCTTTCTCTATATCATGTACAGTTTAGATAACGATTATTCACATTTTCCCACGCTCTTCTCCAAACTTTTGTAACAGTTCAGCCATGCAGAAATCGATGGTATTCTTCTGTGGGTGCTTGCGCCCTAAGGAAGAACACCATTGATTTCTATAGGGCGAACGCCCTGCAATGAAATAAATCCAGCCTCATAGAGGCGACTCATGCGAAGCAGGAGCAGATTTATGAATGAAAGGCTGAACTGTTACAACTTTTCCAAACTTTTTTGAATTGTCTATTGACAAATTCGCAATAATCTACTACACTATTACAGTATGTTTGCATTAGTCTTCCGTGTCTGGCTAAGGCGAAACAGTTTGAAACAAATAATTACTGTATACAAATGGAGGTGTACGACTTGGCTAACATTAAATCTGCAAAGAAGAGAATCTTGGTAACTCGCACGAAGACCGATAGAAATAAAGCTATCAGATCCAGCGTTAAAACAGCTATTAAGAAGGTATTTGCTGCAATCGAGTCCGGTGACAAGGCTGCTGCTACCGAAGAGCTGAAACAGGCTACAAAGGTTATTGAGATGGCTGCTACTAAGGGTGTTTACCACAAGAACAATGCAGCTAGAAAAGTATCTCGTATCAGCAAAGCTGTAAGCAAGATGGCTTAATTTTCCGAATATAAAATAACAAAAAGAAAGCACCTATACCGTCATGTAGGTGCTTTCTTTTTGTTATTTTTTATAATTGTTATTTTTATGATTTTCATTTTTTATTGTCCATTTTTATCCACGCTAGCGTCTGCGTCCGCCGCCGCCATGACTGACGCCACTGTGGCTCACATGTCCGCCGCCACCGCCACTGCGATAATGACTGCCACCACCGCCGGAGCCACCGGAATCCGTGCTGATAACCCTCTTAGTCACATCCTTTCTCAGGAATCTGTCAGTATACACATTGCGCTTTGCCACACCATCTACCACATAGGTGTTGGGACGCGTGGTATCCGCCGCCTTAGATTGCTTCAAGTGTACACCCGCATAGATTACCGCAACAACAATGGGCAGCAGGAAAATAACAACTCCGGGGATATAAATATCTTCCACGCCCCCGTTCATTCTCCGGCATGTCTCATCTATATATGCCTTATACGCAGCATAGGGACTATATTCTATTTGGTCATACACCTTGTCGAGCACTCTGTCAATATCGTAAGAACTGAATTTCTGATATACGCTTCCACAAGTAGAAAGCCAGCTTCCCGCCTGCCCCTCATACCAGTTATCCAAAAGAAGCGCGCCATCCCCATGAATTGTATTGTAACCAAAATTGTTCTCATCATAAAAATCATCTGCATAGTTCATCATGCCTGCTTTCCAGGATGAATTCCCATACTCCATGTCTTTATTGATTGTTACCAGCACCAGATCAATATGATATTCCGCCTCACAACCGGCAATGTAATCCTCCAGTCTTCCTTCCTCCTGCTCGCTCAACACCTCCGCGTAATCATACACACGTCTGTCCGGGGCTGCGTTATTTCCTCTGCTCACAGCAGGCTTTAATGACTTCACCACCGCCAACGCTCCCAGCACTCCAATGGCTATGATGATCGCAATAAACCAAAAGCGGAAATAATGAAAATAATTTTTCCTCGCTTGCGCGCGTACTTCCCTATCCATCCTCTTCATATGCCGCAAATTGCAGCAATCCTCCTTTTCACTGTTTGATTCATTCGTCGTTTGAATTCCTTATATCTGCATATTTACAGCATTTGGAGTATTCCATTGAGCACCGCCAACAGCACCGTCAGACTCGCCCACAGCGTTCCTGCGTAAACCAACACCTTCGCTTTGGATAAGGGCGCTGTTCCCACAATCTTGCCGGTCTGCCCATTCACATAAAAGGGATATATGGTGTCTTTGTAATTGTAAAGATATCTCCACACCGGCAGCAAGCCATAGCTGATTGCGCTGTGCCGCACCTGCATCTGATTGTGGAGCTCTCTCACACTGGAATAACCGGAATAAGTATCCCGCAGCATTACCTGCGCATCATCGTGCATCTTCTGCTTTGCACGAGACTCTACCAAATCAGCAGTCATATTGTATTTTTCTGCATAAAAACCGGACATATATTCCGGCTTAAAACGCTCTAACTGGTCATAGCCAAAGGGCTCCATCAAATCCATTACATCATCCGGCATCTGGATGGAAGCGTCCACCGGAATCTTGCGGAAGTCAATTTCCAGATTACGCTGAATCTCATAGAAGCTGCGTTCTGTATACTGTACATTCCCGGATGTCCAACTGCGAACCTTACAGCCCTCCGCCAAAAAATCACAGTTCAAATCATAATCATAGAACCAGAAGGGAACATACACTCCCTGCATTTCATTGAGCTTCACCTCCGAAAGGAAATCAGTAGGTGCAAACAAGAAACGCTTGAACTTATCACGGATGGCTTGCTTGCAGACTTCCTTTCCCATCTGAAAGGGAATCATCAGCTTTGGCTCATATGTGCCCTCCACTCTCTCATTGAAGATTAGATAGTTATCACAGTAGGGACACTGCATCGCAGATGTATGTTGAGGTACTTCAAAGGAACCGCCGCAGTTGGGACAGATATTCATAGCCGCAGAGCTTGCATCCTCTCTCGTCTGACTCTCCTGACTGTCGCAATAAGGACAGTACATGGCATGCCGCTCCGGACTGTATATTGTATTACCACCACAATTTTTACATTTAAAAACCATTTTCTCGCCCTTTCTCTCTTTAAGGTACATTAATAAATATGATAAGCCACTCCCACTATTCTTGTCAAGAAACGAACTGTTACCAAAAACAATCAGTATAAAACAACGCTGATTTTCATATGATTATAGCAAGACCCTATCTATCTGTCCAGTGAAATATGTATGTATCCATTGGACCTTCCATTATATGAAAAGGAGAATGTCATGAAAGTCAATAACAAAAAAGCTTTAGCGATTGCTATCCTGATTCCTCTCGCGGTGGGAGGCTTGTCAGCGCTATTAAGTGGTGGAATGGATATCTATTCCCGCATTAACAAACCGTCCTTTGCACCGCCGGGAATTCTTTTCCCGATTGTATGGGCTATTCTATATGTATTGATGGGAATATCCTCGTACATGATCTATGAATCCATGAGTCCAAACAAAGAGAGCGCCCTGCAAATCTATGGGTTACAGCTATTTTTTAACTTTTTCTGGAGCATCTTTTTCTTCCGGTTTGAGTGGTTCCTGTTTTCCTTTGTATGGCTGTTGGCACTCATCGTACTGATCGCAGTCATGATCAGACGCTTCTATCTGATCAAGCCTTTGGCAGGCTATCTCCAGATTCCCTATCTGTTGTGGTGCATGTTCGCAGCATACCTGAATTTTATGATCTACAGATTAAATTAATCGAATTTCATCTTTTGATCCGGCACATCAATCTACGGCAAGACTGGTTGCCGGATCAGGACTCAGAGAATTCGTCTATTTCCCGTTTTTCAGAATTCTTTCTACAAAGTAGCGATCCAACGCATCCAATAATTCCTCTTTATCCATGGTCTTCAACAGGTAGCCGTCCGGTCTCCCATTGAGTACCTTCATGACACTCTCCCGATCATTTTGTCCTGTCAGGAAAATAATCGGAATATTGCCTGTCAACGGATTGCTTCTGATCTGTTCCATCACCTGATACCCATCCTGCACAGGCATCACATAATCCAAAAGGATCAGATCCGGCCGCTTTCTTTGCAGATAAAGCTTCGCCTCCGCTCCTGAGCGAACCCCATCAACCTGATATGAGTTCTTCAGCCATTTATACATAACCTGCAGGAAATCATTATCATCATCCACCACCAACACTAATTTTTTACGCTGATATTCTATATGGGAATCGGCAAGACAACACATATCTTCCACTAACTGATTGATGTTGATGGGGCGCTGATAGTAGGCGTAAATGCGCTCACTGTCCTCCATCCTTCTCGCCTCTCCAATGATCGTGGAATCTCCCACCAGAGACAATACCTTTCTCTGATCCGCACAAAGCTCCAACAGACACCTGAACGCCTTACGATTGTAAAGAGATGACGGATAATAGATCAGGATATTCGCCTCTTCCTGATAATTCTCTATCTCTTTCACCTCATCCCGCACGCGCTGTACAGTGAATACCGATTCCTGCAATTTACTTACAATCGCCTGATTAATAAATCCCTGTGTACCTTCAATAAAAAGTACCTTCTGTCTAATATCCATCTCTACCTACTTCTCCAAAGCAATGCGTATGCCTTCCCAATCCATATGAGACAGGGCTGATTTGATCGTTTCTAATTTTGACAGTTCTCTCTCCTGCAAATGATACTCTGTCAGGGAAGATAATACCATCTGTATGCTCTCCATGTCATAGCAACTGGCAAATTCAGAGATTGCCATATAAGCATCCTGCAGCATGGCTTCGTCAATCTCCTGCAGCGCTTCTTTCCCCGCCGCTTGGGGGACAAGCTGCGCAAGCGCCGGCAGCAATGCACGATAAGCCTCTAAAAGCCTGGGTGTATGCTCTATGATTGCAGCCGTATCCTCCTGTCTGCCGGCATGCTCCAGAGCTGCTGCCAGATCAGCAAGCTCCATAGCGCCGATCAGCCGCAGCATACTCTTTAAGGAATGCACCTTGAGGGTATAAAACTCCCAATTTTTCTCCTCCACAAATCGCTCTATTTCCTGTGCTTTTTCCTGAATAGACGTGGTGAAAACAGTCATCACCTCCAATAAATCATCCGCTGTCTGGCAATGCTTAATACCAGATGCAAGATCGAGCTCCGGAATAGCAGCCAGAAAATCCGGAAGCTTTAGGAGCTCCTCCTTCAGCTTCTGTTGATCACCATGCCGAAATTCATCAACGGATATCTCTCCGGGAAGAAAGGTTGCAAGAATTTCAGAAAGCTGCCCCAAATCAACGGGCTTCGACAAAACATCTGAAAAGCCTGCTGCCAGATATAGGTTCCGGTTCGCTTTCACATCCTCTGAGGTATGACAGATTACCGGTGTCTCCAACGCTCCGCGAAACAGCTCTTTTAATGCTATCAACGTGTCTACGCCATCCATGTCCGGCATCCGATGATCCATTAAAATCAAATCATACCGCTTGCTCCGGCAAAGCTCCAGGCATTCATGACCGCTCTCTGCCATATCCGCCTCTATCCCATGGGATGTCAGCAAAGAGTGTAAGATCAATCGATTCACTTCTGTATCATCTACGATCAGTATCTGTGGTGTGTGCTGTCCTGTCATTTTTATACTCCTTGTCCATTACATCGGACATTCCTCTCATATGCAAAAAGGCGGGAATCTCTTCCCGCCTATGTGTGATTAATGTGCGCGTGTAGCTATTTCATTCTTTACTTTTGCAATGAAGGCTTCCAACGTCATGCTCTCGGTCTCACCGGTATCACGGCTTCTGACACTGATGATTCCCTCTTCCGCCTCCTTTGCGCCGAGCACTAGCATATAAGGTGCGCGGTCAACCTGCTGTGCCTCACGAATCTTATAGCCGATCTTCTCATTTCGTTTATCAAGCTGTGTACGGATTCCGGCATCGTCCAATGCCTCATACACACGGCTTGCATAGTCCATCGTCTTCTCGCTGACAGGTAACACCTTTACCTGCAAGGGTGCCAGCCAAACAGGGAATTTACCCTTCGTCTCTTCAATGATATATGCCATAAAACGATCCAGAGAGCCTAAGATGGCACGATGCAGCACAACCGGTGTCTGCTCGTTACTCTCAGAATCAATATAGGTCAAATTGAATTTTGCCGGCAGACAGAAATCAAGCTGACAGGTAGAGAGTGTGTACTCTGCACCCACCGCAGGCTTTACATTTACATCCAGTTTGGGACCATAAAATGCAGCCTCGCCAATCTCCTCCGTATACTCGATTCCTATATCATTTAACACATCACGAAGTGCGCTCTCCGCATTGTTCCACATCTCGTCATCGGGATGATACTTCTCTGTATCCGCCGGATCGCGCAGGGAAAGCACACATCTATAATTGGTGATTCCAAAGTCCTTATATACCTCAAAAATAAGGTCTACCACTCTGCTTACCTCATCCTTGATCTGAGCCGCCGTCACAAAAAGATGGGCATCATTCTGGCAGAAATGACGACCGCGCTCAATTCCCTTTAAGGTTCCGCTAGACTCAAAACGGAAATCGTGTGCAATCTCACCGATACGCATGGGAAGCTCTCTGTAGCTATGGGGTTTGCTTGCATAAATCATCATATGATGAGGACAGTTCATAGGACGAAGAACGAAATTCTCCCCCTCTACCTCCATCGCCGGGAACATATTGTCCTTATAATGCGCCCAGTGCCCACTGGTCTCATAGAGCTGAACCGTACCCACACAGGGTGTCATGACATGCTGATAGCCTCTCTTACGCTCTTTTTCCTTGATATAATTCTCAAGCTCCTGCCAAAGGGTATATCCGTTGGGAAGGAACATGGGCAGACCTTTTCCAATCAGATCGTCCGTCATGAAAAGTGACATCTCCTTGCCAATCTTTCTGTGATCGCGGGCACGCGCCTCTTCCATCTGCTTCTCATACTCTTCCAGCTCCGCCTGTGTCGCAAAAGCCACACCATTGATACGCGTCAGCATTTTGTTCTTGGAATCATTTTTCCAATAAGCACCGCTCTGACCCGTAATCTTGAATGCTTTCAACGCCTTCGTATAAGTGATGTGCGGTCCCACACACATATCAATATAGTCGCCCTGCTGATAAAAGCTGATGATTGCATCCTCCGGCAGATCACCAATATGCTCCTCCTTGTATTTGGCATGGCGCTCCTGCATCAGCTTCACAGCTTCCTCTCTGGGAAGAATAAAGGATTTGAAGGGAAGATTCTCCTTCACGATCTTTTTCATCTCATTTTCAATATTCACCAGATCCTCATCGGAAAGCTTTCTGTCACCCAAATCCACATCATAATAAAAGCCTCTCTCTGTGGCAGGTCCATAAGCAAAGTCAGCGTCCGGATACAGACGTTGGATTGCCTGCGCCATAATATGCGCAGCCGAATGTCTCAGTACATGTGTTACTTCCTCCTGGGGACACTCTGATACGGTTCCGTTATTTTCAATAATCTTCATAACCTTTTTCCTCCTTTTAACATACTTCTTAGATAACACAGACTATTTTTACTTCCTGATAATCAAAAAAGCCCCAAGCAAATCACAAAAATTTGCTTAGGGCGAACAGACACCTGTCCACGGTTCCACCTAAATTCGGAATCTCTTCCACTCACTGAATATCACCTCACCACCGCTCTTCATAATATATTGATAAGGTCTTATATTCACTCTCTGTAACGGGAGAACCCGACACCACTTACTTAAAATATCCTTTCGTTCCGCGTGTAGCTCAAAGACTGGTTTCAACAATAGATACACTCAAGGCTCGCACCCACCGCCTCTTCTCTGCAGCTTCCCTATTGCCTACTATTTCTTATCAACGCATTTGGTCTGATTCAATTAGACTTTAAGAGCATCACTCATTAATGAAAATAGTTTAGCATATCCCGCCTGCCTTTGCAAGAGCTAACTTTCATATTTTCTGTAATACGCAAACATATATTGCTGATAAATCCCATTATAGGGGCTATATTTCTCATAGGGATATCCTCCCGGATATTCGTTTGCAAGTATTCTTTTCACCCACACATCCACCGGAAAAGCGTTCATATGATGAAGACCGTAAAGCAGGACACAGCTTGCCACCTTTTCTCCCACGCCAAACAACTCCACCAGCCTTGCAAGTGCCTGCTGCTGTTCCATCCCTTGTAACGCTTCCAAATCTAATCTTCCCTCCACCACATCCCTTGCAGCAGCGTGAATGTACTTCCACCGATACCCCAGCTTGCATGCCTTCAATTCTTCTTCACTCATCGCTGCAACCGCCTCCGGTGTGGGGAACACATAGTAAGTCTGTCCTCTTCGGTCTGTCTTACCCTCCCCTGCCTTCTGTGAAAGCAGTTCAATAGAATGCTT
>JAFVDW010000029.1 GCA_017478245.1 Lachnospiraceae bacterium | reverse complement strand
GGTAGGTTATACTGCCGGAATTGTTGCAGGGCTTGGCGTGGCAGGCATCTTTCTTGGAACCGCTTCAGATGAGTGTATTCGCGGATTGATACTGATTCGCAGATGGCGGAAGGGAAAATGGAGAGGGAAGGCAATCGTTGAGAAAGCCAAATAAATATGAATTGAAATCAGTGGCGGGAGAGTTCCCGCCATTTATGATGGTCTGCTCTCCTTGATGGTCTCCCACACGCTGTCCGGCACATACAATTTGCCGTATCCTATGCCCAAATCCAGTCCAGGTTTGTTGTCGCCGTGGAAATCACTTCCTCCGCTGATGAGCAGGTCATATTTTGCAGCAAGGGTACGGATCTGGCGTTCCTCCGCAGCGTTGTAGGTGCTGTAGATGGCTTCGATTCCCATGAGTCCTGCTTCTTTTAATTCAGCGACCAGTGTATCCAGTCGGGTATCGGACATATGATAGAGGATGGGGTGTGCCAGAATGGGGATACCCCCTGCCTCCAGGATGAGCTTTACGCCCTGTGCGGGAGTAACTTTTTCTCTGGGGACAAAGCAGGGACAGTGGTCGCCGACATACCGCTCGAAGGCTTCCTTCATACTCTTGATGTAACCGTGGTTCAGCATATATTTTGCATAGTGGGCTCTGGTGATGACAGAGTCAGGGAATTCCTCCGTGAGCGCTTCATAAGTAATGTCTATGCCTGCGTCACGAAGCAGTTCGCACATCTTTAGGTTACGAGTGTTGCGGGAGTCTACAAAGTCCTGCAGATATTTACGAAAATGCTCCGATTCATAATCGATATAAAGTCCCACCATATGAATGTCGCGTCCCTGATATTCTGTGGATAGCTCAATACCGGGGACAATCTCCGGAACCTTGCGAGTGAGTTCCGCGCGAAGAGATTCCGCATAGGAGAGAAGCTCCGGTAAACCGTCCACCGTGTCGTGGTCAGTGAGCGCCATGGCAGTCAACCCCTTTTCTATAGCATAGTCTAAAAGCTCTTTGGGGGAATATGTCCCGTCGGAGCGGGTGGAATGTACATGTAAATCTACCATTTTCATACCTCAATCATATAAATAATTTAGCTGAGTAAATGTTCAATGTAAGTATAGCACATCAAAAAGCTTGTGGAAAGTAACTCTTTTGGGAAGCGGTATCCGCGAATAATATTCCAATCTTAATTTTTTATAAACTGCCAAAAAGCTATTGACGAAAATCTCTCAATAGGTATATCCTTCTCATATAAATTTTTCGTGGTTGTCTGATGTTGTATTTTATAAAACTAATCAACATTTTGTATGGAATATCTTAAATTCATTTTATCGCAGACAATATGATTCCGAATTTTGAAAATTTAATAAGGCTTTACACCGGTAGCCATTTTCGATATAATGGAAATAGTAATAGCATATTTCGTATGGCGAAAGGGAGGGAATACATGTGGGAGAGGTGACAAGGGAAGAGTTTGCAATGCTGTTGGAATCTATGCTGATCCTTTTGGAAAGCGGCAAGGAACAGGAAGTAATCGAGCTTATCAAAAAACGTCTGAAATCAATTGATGGTGAATAAC
This sequence comes from Lachnospiraceae bacterium, assembly GCA_017478245.1. GTDB lineage: Bacteria > Bacillota > Clostridia > Lachnospirales > Lachnospiraceae > Acetatifactor. The sequence continues at coordinate 4,113 of JAFVDW010000029.1, read as the reverse complement.
TCACAATGGAGTGAATAATACAAGCAACTGAAAACCAAGGTGTAAGGTCTTATTAAGCAGTCAAGACCTTACACCTTTTTGCATCTTGAAAATTTAATAAGGCTTTACACCGGTAGCCCTTTTCGATATAATGGAAATAGTAATAGCATATTTCGTATGATGAAAAGGAGGCAAGGAAAGTGAGTGACAGTATGAATGAAAAAGAAATGATTGAAAAATATATTGATACATATACAGATTTGCAGCGTATAAAAAATTCTCCGGACAAAGATAAAGAGATAGAATATCAATTGGCGATTGCGAGAGCAAAGCTACAATCTATTGGTATTTCAACAGAAGATTTGGAAATGAGATCATAAATTTTCTCGAAAATCATTCAAATCCCCAATATATGAAATGTAACTTAAAAATCAAGGTGTAAGGTCTTATTAAGCAGTTAAGACCTTACACCTTTTGCAGGTTTGTTTTTTAATCCTCGTCGTCTTCCTTATTGGCGGTAAATACGGTTCTCTTTCTCGCCATCTCATCGCTTGCCAGATATTCGTCGTAGGTGGTGATCTTGTCGATCATCTGTCCGTTCGGCAGAATCTCCATGATGCGGTTGGCGGTGGTCTGTACGAACTGATGGTCATGGCAGGAGAACAGTGCCACACCGGGGAACTTGATCAGACCATTGTTCAGGGCGGTGATGGACTCCATGTCTAAGTGGTTGGTGGGCTCGTCTAAGATCAGACAGTTGGCGCCACTAATCATCATCTTGGAGAGCAGGCAGCGTACCTTCTCACCACCGGAGAGCACCTTTACCTTCTTCACACCGTCTTCACCGGCAAAGAGCATACGCCCCAGGAAGCCACGCACATAGGTCACATCCTTCACGGGAGAGTAGCCGGTCAGCCAGTCTACGATGGTCAGATCGTTGTCAAACTCCTGCGTGTTGTCCTTAGGGAAGTAAGCCTGAGAGGTGGTTACACCCCATTTGTAGCTGCCTTCATCGGGCTCCAACTCACCTGCCAGAATCTGGAATAATGTGGTCTTGGCAATCTCATTGCTACCCACGAATGCAATCTTGTCATCATGTCCCACTACAAAGGAGATGTCGTCCAGAACCTTTTCTCCACCTACGGTCTTGGAGAGATGTTCTACAGTCAGCACCTCATTACCGATCTCGCGCTCGGGACGGAAATCAATATAAGGGTATTTTCTGCTGGAGGGCTTGATTTCATCCAACTCGATTTTCTCCAAGGCACGTTTTCTGGAGGTTGCCTGCTTGGATTTGGAAGCGTTGGCGGAGAAGCGGGAGATGAATTCCTGCAGCTCCTTGATCTTCTCTTCCTTTTTCTTGTTGGCTTCCTTCATCTGCTTAATCAAAAGCTGACTGGACTCGTACCAAAAGTCGTAGTTGCCGGCATAGAGCTGAATCTTGCCGTAGTCGATGTCTGCGGTATGTGTGCAGACCTTATTCAGGAAATAACGGTCGTGGCTTACCACGATGACGGTGTTCTCAAAGTCAATCAAAAACTCCTCCAACCAGGCGATGGCATCCAGGTCAAGATGGTTGGTGGGCTCGTCCAGGAGCAGGATGTCGGGGTTGCCGAACAATGCCTTGGCAAGGAGCACCTTGACCTTGATGTTACTCTCCAGATCCTTCATGAGAGAGTAGTGGAATTCAGAGTCAATACCCAGACCATTTAACAGCATTGCAGCATTGGACTCTGCTTCCCAGCCATCCATCTCGGCAAACTCTGCCTCCAGCTCGCTGGCGCGGATACCGTCCTCATCGCTGAAATCTTCTTTGGCGTAGATGGCGTCTTTTTCCTTCATAATCTGATAGAGACGTTCGTTGCCCATGATGACAGTATCCATGACAACACAGTCATCATATTTAAAATGATCCTGCTCCAATACGGAGAGACGCTGACCCGGTGTGATGGTAACATCCCCCTTGGTGGTTTCCAATTTGCCGGAGAGAATTTTTAAGAAGGTGGACTTGCCGGCACCGTTGGCACCGATCAGACCATAGCAGTTACCTTCCGTAAACTTGATATTCACATCTTCAAACAAGGCTTTTTTGCCGATTCGCAGCGTTACATTATTTGCACTAATCATAGTTTGTTTCCTTTCACTGTCCCACCTGCCGCATTTGTTACAAGCATATCCGTCCGGACGTATAACCGGCAGGTATGATTACATAATTTATGCCGTCCTTTCCTATTTTACAGAAAATCGTGAAAAATGCAAGCAAAATTGCTGTATTCCTTAAGATTCCGTAAGAGGCATTGCAGTTTTGCATAAAAAGGAGTAGAGTTGAGTGGGGAGGCTTTGCAAAGCTCATGAAGAAAGAGATAGGGGAGTCTGGAACAACAGATACCGTTAGGAGGCTTATATTATGAGGTGGCTGATGGGAATATTGCTCATAGTAGCTATATTGACATTGTTGTACTTGGGAATGATTATGCCTGCAATCCGGCACAAACCCCAAGAGACCGAATTGCGTAAATGGTTCTATGCCCACAGAGGATTGCATGATAATGCTACGGAGGCACCGGAGAATTCGCTTGCGGCTTTTCGCAAAGCCGTGGAGGCAGGCTATGGCATGGAACTGGATGTGCAGTTGTCCAAGGATAAGGTGCCGGTGGTTTTTCATGATATGCAGCTTATGCGGATGTGCGGTGTGGAGGGCAGGGTGTGCGACTATACCTTTGCAGAACTGCAGCAATTCAGATTGTGTGATACGAACGAGCGGATTCCGGCATTTGCAGAGGTGCTGGGGATGGTACAGGGTAAAACTCCATTGATTGTGGAGCTGAAGACGGAGACGGCAGATATTTCTGTTTGCCCGCTTGCGGACAAGCTCCTTGCAGACTATCAAGGCTTGTATTGCGTTGAGTCCTTTAATCCCTTTGCACTGCATTGGTATCGAACCAAAAGACCTTGGGTGGTGAGAGGGCAGCTTTCGGATGCTTTTGTGCAAAGCGGGGAATACCGGGGGATTTTGTATCTGGTATTGCAATGTCTGTTGTTGAATTTTGTGTCAAAGCCGGATTTCGTAGCGTATAATTGTCGGTACCCCAATGTGCTTTCCAGAAAAATATGTCACGGTCTGTTTCACAATATGGCAGCAGCCTGGACAGTGAAGAGTGCGAAGCAGTTGGAGGGGATTCGGAAGCATTTTGATATTTATATTTTTGAGGGATTCAACCCTGAGTGAATTTTTCTAAAAATATGTTTCCATTTTTGGACAATCTGTGGTATGATAACTATGTGCGCTCAAATAAGAGCGAAAGTCATGGTGATTATGGGGATTCCCGATGGAGAATGTGGTGTCAGTAAGGCTTTTGTTTTTAGGAGACCGGTTTCTCATGGAGGATTCTCTCATATCTAAAAATAATAATTTAGGAGGAAGTAACAAATGGCAAACAAGTGGGTTTACATGTTTAGTGAAGGCGACATGACCATGCGTAACCTTCTCGGCGGTAAGGGTGCGAACCTGGCTGAGATGACCAGTATCGGTCTCCCTGTACCTCAGGGTTTCACTATCACAACAGAGGCTTGTACACAGTATTATGAGGATGGTCGCAAGATTAACGACGAGATCATGGCTCAGGCTATGGAGGGCGTTAAGAAGATGGAGGAGATCAACGGCAAGAAGTTCGGCGATCTGCAGAATCCTCTTTTGGTTTCCGTTCGTTCCGGTGCGAGAGCATCTATGCCTGGTATGATGGATACTATTTTGAACCTGGGATTGAATGATGACGTAGTTGCAGCGATGATCGCTGGCAACCCCGATCCTGCTTTCGAGCGTTTCGTATACGATTCTTATAGACGTTTTATCCAGATGTTCTCCGATGTGGTTATGGAGGTTGGTAAGAAGTATTTTGAGCAGCTCATCGATAAGATGAAGGAAGAGAAGGGTGTTCAGTTCGACGTAGATCTGACCGCTGCTGACTTAAAGACTCTGGCTGAGCAGTTCAAGGCTGAGTACAAGAATCAGTTGGGTAAGGATTTCCCTTCCGATCCTGTAGAGCAGTTGAAGCTGGCTATCGAGGCTGTATTCCGTTCTTGGGACAACCCTCGTGCAAATGTATATCGTCGTGACAATGATATCCCTTATTC
>JAFVDW010000028.1 GCA_017478245.1 Lachnospiraceae bacterium | reverse complement strand
TTTTTGTGTAATAGGAAATTGCTCTGCAATTCCTATTACACAAAAAGCGCTCCGCTATGGATGCGCACTCGCGCGTAACGTAAATGTTGCACAAATGCAACCGCGCTCGGCGCGAGAATGCCGCAAGCGGCATTCTTTTTTATGTATAACCAGTTGTATATACAATTTAAAACAAAATAACTTAGAAAGGAGTTCAACAATGAAAGTGCAACCCACATTGGAAGAATGCAAAGAACTTGCAAAAACAGGAAAATATGGTGTGATTCCTATCAGCACCGAAATCTATGCAGACACCTCCACACCGATTGAAGTGTTGAGAACATTAAGGAAAGTAAGCAATCATGCGTATCTGTTAGAGTCTGCCGAGGCGGATAAAAAGTGGGGGCGTTATTCCTTTCTTGGATATGATCCGCTTTTGGAGGTTACATGCTATAATGGAACGACCACAGTGAAATCGCCCATGACCTCACGCAGTACAACAGAGGATGTCCGTGAGCTTATCCGCAGCGTCATTGAGGAGAACAAGAGCCCTGAGTTTGCTTATTTGCCATCCTTCACCGGCGGACTGGTTGGATATTTTTCTTACGATTATATCAAGTACAGTGAACCCACCTTGAAACTGGATGCACAGGATGAAGAGGGATTTCAAGATGTGAATCTGATGCTGTTTCACAAAGTAATTGCTTTTGATAACTATAGGCAGAAGATTATCCTCATCATCAATGTCAAGACAGATGACTGTGAGACCAATTACAATAAGGCGGTGATGGAACTGGAGCACATGAAGCAGCTTATCCGTAAAGGGGAGAAAGCAGAGCATCAGCCACTGAAGTTAAAAAGTGAATTCAAGCCACTCTTCGACGAAGAACAATATTGTGAGATGGTGAACAAAGGCAAGCATTATATCAAGGAGGGAGATATCTTTCAGGTGGTGCTTTCCAACCGATTGGAGGCTGAGATGGAAGGAAGTCTTCTGGATGCTTACAGAGTTCTGCGCACTACGAATCCATCCCCTTATATGTTTTATTTTTCGGGAACGGACGGAGAGATTGCCGGAGCCAGCCCGGAGACCTTAGTAAAACTGGAAAATGGTGAGCTTGCCACCTTCCCGCTTGCAGGAACCCGTCCCAGAGGAAAAACAGAGGAAGAGGATCGGGCATTGGAAGAAGAATTGTTGGCGGACGAAAAGGAACGCGCCGAGCACAATATGTTGGTGGATTTGGGGCGCAACGATATCGGCAAGATCAGCAGGATAGGCACTGTAAATGTGGAGAAATACATGTCTATCGAGCGTTATTCTCATGTGATGCACATAGGTTCCACGGTCAGCGGACAGATCAGAGCAGACAAGGATGCGTTGGATGCGGTGGACGCCATCCTGCCTGCGGGTACGCTCTCCGGCGCTCCCAAATTGCGTGCCTGTGAGATTATTAATGAGTTGGAGAACAATAAAAGAGGCATCTACGGCGGAGCAATCGGATATATTTCTTTTACCGGCAATCTTGATACCTGTATTGCCATCCGCCTGGCATTTTCAAAGAATGGCAAAGTATTTATCCGCTCCGGAGCCGGTATTGTGGCGGACAGTGTACCGGAAAAAGAATACAGAGAATGTATCCAGAAGGCGGCAGCCGTAAGGAATGCAATACAAATCGCACAGGAGGGCTTAGAAGAATGATTTTATTAATTGATAACTATGACAGCTTTTCCTATAATGTGTACCAACTGGTGGGCAGCGTGAACCCGGATGTGAAAGTGATTCGAAACGATGAGATGTCCATTCAGGAAATTGAAGCTTTATCGCCTAGCCACATTATATTATCCCCCGGACCGGGCAGACCCGCAGATGCGGGGCTCTGCGAGGAGGTTATTAAAAGCTTTGCAGGCAAGATTCCGATTCTGGGCATCTGTCTGGGACATCAGGCAATCTGTGAGGTGTTCGGAGCTACCGTCACCTATGCAAAACAACTGATGCACGGAAAACAATCGGTGGCAACTCTGGATACAGAGAGCGCTTTGTTCCGAGGGATGGACAAAGAGATGACAGTCGCCAGATACCATTCGTTGGCAGCGGCACCGGATACCATGCCGGAAGTCCTGAAAATCACTGCTACCACACCGGACGGTGAAGTAATGGCGGTGGAGCATAAGAAGTATCCGGTATATGGAGTGCAGTTCCATCCGGAATCAGTCCTGACACCTGAGGGCAAAGCAATTATAGAGAATTTTTATCAATGCAAGGTATAAAATGTAAAAGAGTGTTGACAAATCATGTTGTTACAAATAACTGTAAAAAATGGAGGAAGAAAAAATGATCGGAGAAGCAATTATTAAGTTGTCCAAGAAAGAAGACATTGGTTATGAGATGGCAAAGGAAGTCATGAATGAAATTATGAGCGGTACCGCAACGGATGTGCAGAAAAGTGCATATCTTACCGCATTTGCCATGAAGGGTGAGACCACCGAGGAAATCAGCGGCTCTGCAGAGGCAATGCGTGCGCATGCCTTGAAAGTAGACCATGATATGGATGTGTTGGAGATTGTCGGCACCGGTGGAGATGGAGCGAATTCCTTTAACATTTCCACTACCTCCTCTTTGATTATTGCCGCTGCAGGCGTGCCGGTGGCAAAGCATGGTAACAGAGCGGCAAGCTCTAAGTCCGGCGCGGCAGATTGCCTGGAGGCTTTGGGGGTAAAGATTTCCATTGAACCAGCAAGATGCGCAGAGCTGCTAAAGGAGATTGGCATTTGCTTTTTCTTTGCACAGACCTATCACACCGCCATGAAATATGTAGGTCCCATCCGCAAGGAGCTGGGGATTCGTACCGTATTCAACATCTTAGGTCCCCTAACGAATCCGGCATGTCCTGCCTATCAGGTCTTGGGTGTGTACGATGAAGCATTGCTGGATACCATGCCTCAGGTTCTGACCAATCTGGGTGTTAAGAGAGGTCTGGTTGTATATGGTCAGGAAAAACTGGATGAGATTTCTGCAAGTGCACCTACCAGCGTATGTGAGCTCGATCATGGCGTGTATAAGAAATATACCATCGCTCCTGAGGATTTTGGATTGGAGCGATGCACAAAGGAGGAACTGGTGGGCGGAACCCCTGCCGAGAATGCAGAGATTACCAGGGCGATTCTGAAGGGAGAAGAGAGGGGCGGCAAGAGAACTGCAGTATTGATGAATGCCGGAGCCGCTTTATATATCGCAGGTAAGGCGGAGGATATGAAGGGCGGTGTTGCTCTTGCAGCAGAGATGATTGACAGTGGGAAAGCCTATGAAAAGCTGGAGCAATTCGTTGCCTGCTCCCAGAAATAGTGCTATTTTGTCCGGATTAATGCAAAGCATCCGGTTCCGGGAAGGAAAGAAATGAGGAAAAAATGATATTAGAAGAAATTGCAGCAAAGACAAAGGAGCGCGTAGAAGCATTGCGCGCGGCAAGACCCCTGGCAGAGGTGAAAGCTGCCGCCGGGGACATGGATGCCGATAGAGAATTTTTGTTTGAAAAGGCGTTGGCAAAGCCGGGGATCAGCTTTATCTGTGAGGTCAAAAAGGCTTCCCCTTCCAAGGGCGTGATTGCAGAGCATTTTCCCTATGTGGAGATTGGGAGGGAATATGAGCGCGCTGGGGCAGATGCCATGTCCGTTCTGACAGAGCCTTATTATTTTCAGGGCAGCAATGACTATTTGTCCGCAATTCGCAGGGAAGTATCCATTCCGCTGCTGCGTAAGGATTTCACGGTGGATGAATATATGATTTATGAGGCAAAGGAAATAGGAGCGAATGCAGTACTTTTAATCTGTGCGATTCTTTCCGAGACACAGTTGCAGGAATACGCAGGAATAGCAGATGAATTGGGATTATCTGCTCTGGTGGAAGCCCATGATGAGCGGGAAATCGAAATGGCGCTTCGCGCGAAGGCGCGTATCGTCGGCGTGAACAATCGCAATCTAAAGGATTTTACAGTGGACATTCACAATTCTGTGCGCTTGCGCGAGCTGGTGCCGAAGGATGTTTTGTTTGTGTCGGAAAGCGGTATGAAGACACGGGAGGATATTGCGGTGCTGGAAGAAAACGGAACCAATGCCGTGCTGATCGGAGAAACCTTTATGAGAAGTGAAGATAAGGCAGGGATGCTGCAGTATCTTGCCGGGAAAAAGCGCGAAGAGAAATTCTAAGGTGTCAAAGGACACTTCATAATTGATTATTAGAGGGAAAGGACAAACATTATGAGTAAAGGACGTTACGGAATCCATGGCGGACAGTACATTACGGAGACGTTGATGAACGAGCTGATTCGCTTGGAAGAGGCTTATGAGCATTATAAAAATGACCCGCAGTTTAATCAGGAATTAAATAAACTGTTAAATGAATATGCCGGAAGACCATCCCTGCTGTATTATGCAGAAAAAATGACAAAGGATTTGGGGGGCGCAAAGATTTATCTGAAAAGAGAAGATTTAAACCATACCGGCTCCCACAAGATCAATAATGTGCTGGGGCAGGTGCTTTTGGCTAAGAAAATGGGTAAGACCCGTGTCATCGCAGAAACCGGTGCCGGACAACATGGTGTGGCAACTGCTACGGCTGCAGCACTCTTAGGCATGGAATGTGAAGTCTACATGGGAAAAGAAGATACGGATCGACAAGCATTGAATGTATATCGCATGGAACTGTTGGGAGCCAAGGTACATCCTGTGACCAGCGGTACACAGACATTAAAGGATGCAGTCAATGAGACTATGCGTGAGTGGAGTAATCGTGTGAATGATACACATTATGTACTGGGCTCTGTGATGGGTCCCCATCCCTTCCCTATGATTGTGCGTGATTTTCAGAGTATTATCAGCAAAGAGGCAAAGGAGCAGATTCTGGAGGCAGAAGGAAAGCTGCCGGCTGCTGTGGTGGCATGTGTGGGCGGCGGCAGCAATGCCATGGGAGCATTCTACAATTTTATTGAAGATAAAGAGGTAGAGCTGATTGGCTGTGAAGCGGCAGGAAAAGGTGTGGATACAGCCTTTCATGCAGCCACCATTGCAAGGGGAAGTATCGGTATTTTCCATGGCATGAAGTCCTATTTCTGTCAGGATGAGTATGGGCAGATTGCCCCGGTTTATTCTATTTCGGCAGGTCTGGACTATCCCGGCATCGGTCCCGAACATGCCAACCTGCATGATACAGGGCGGGCGCAGTATGTGCCCATCACAGACGATGAGGCAGTGGATGCCTTTGAATATCTGGCGAGAACAGAGGGCATTATCTGCGCCATTGAGAGTGCGCATGCCATAGCGCAGGTGCGCAAGATTGCCGCAAATTACAGCTCTGACCAGAGCATCATCGTGTGCGTATCCGGACGCGGCGACAAGGATGTGGCAGCGATAGCAAGATATAGGGGGGTAGATATCCATGACTGATATGATTACAAAAGCATTTGACACACCGAATAAAAAGGCGTTTATTGCATTCCTGACAGCGGGAGATCCCGATGCAGACAGCACGGTAAAATTCGTTCTGGAGATGGAAAAAGCGGGTGTTGATCTGGTGGAGATCGGTATTCCCTTCTCTGATCCTACCGCCGAGGGGGTGGTGATTCAGGAGGCAAATATCCGTGCGCTTGGCGGCGGCATGACTACGGACGGCGTTTTTGATATTGTTCGCAGAATTCGTGAGGTATCCCGGATACCCTTGGCATTTATGACTTATGTGAATCCTGTATTTCATTATGGGTATGATAGGTTTTTTGCAAAATGTGAGGAGCTGGGCGTGGGAGCGATTATCATTCCTGATGTACCTTACGAGGAGAAGGAGGAGATTGAGGCGCCGGCAAAGGCTCATCATATTCATGTGATTTCCATGATATCCCCCACCTCTGAGGAACGCATCAAGGGGATTGCAAAGGAGGCTGATGGATTTATTTATGTAGTATCCTCCATGGGTGTCACCGGAGTGCGCAGTGAGATCAACACTGACCTGGGAGCCATGGTGGAAAGCATCCGCAGCGTGACGGATACACCATGTGCCATCGGATTCGGCATCAGTACTCCTGAACAGGCGGAAAAGATGGCGAATATTTCGGACGGCGCCATCGTCGGAAGTGCCATTGTCCGCATCATTGCAGAACATGGAAAAGAGGCTGCGCCGTATCTTTATGAGTATGTAAAGAGCATGAAAAAGGCAGTGTCAGAAGCATAGTGTATGCAGAGCTTTATGTGGTGTGAAACTTTTGGGGCAAAGTCGCCTCTTCGAGGCTAGATTTATTTCTGCATGGCTGAACTGTTAACTTTTTTTCATTTTCGTGAAACTTATTCTTGACAAATAGATATGCGGTGGGTATAATTAATCAGTGTGTTAAATTACTCACCGCAGATTTTATCTGTGTAGGATTGCATAGGAGTTGCTATGTTGATTAATTTATCTGATGTATTGACATCCGAAGGCAAAGTGGAGACAGCAGTTGTTCCGTTGGAGATGACAAGCTTTGACAGCAGGCTTGGGAGCTTCCTGATTCAGGAGAGCTCACCGGTCAACTTTACCTTTACCAATATCGGTGTGGATGAGGCAAGGGTAGAGGGTAATGTGAAGCTTACATTTCAGGCTGCGTGTGACAGATGTCTCACTTTCGTTCCAGTGATACTGGAGCTGGAGTTCGAGAGAGTTGTAACTTCTCCCGGCAAAGCTACGGAAGATGATGAAGATACCCCGGATTATATGGAAGGGTATCAGCTCAATGTAGACACTTTTGTGTACAATGAAATTTTGATAAACTGGCCCGTGAAGATTCTGTGTAAGGATGACTGCAAGGGCGTATGTCCGGTCTGTGGACAGAATCGGAACGTGAAGGAATGCGGTTGCGATACTTTCGTGCCCGATCCTCGCATGGCAGTAATTGGAGATATCTTCAACGCGAATAAGGAGGTGTAACGAATGTCTATTTGTCCTAAGAATAAATCTTCTAAAGGTAGAAGAGATAAGAGAAGAGCAAACTGGAAAATGAGCGCTCCCACTTTGGTAAAGTGCAGCAAATGCGGCGCACTCATGATGCCTCATAGAGTTTGTAAGGCTTGCGGTTCTTATAACAAGAAGCAGGTTGTAAGCGTTGATTAATTGAAACGTAGATGAGTAGGAGAGATTAAAATCAGGAGAGATTAAGGTCTCTCCTATTTTTATGTTTAGGAGAGGTATTGTGTACAAACGAAAGCATAAAAATTACTTGATTTTTATAAGGGGGTTTAGTATAGTAGTGTAAGATGTTAGTTTATCTTTTTGGAAGGAAACGGTAAATATGGCTGATATGGTGAAGGTAGCGGTGGATGCTATGGGTGGTGACAACGCACCGGTGGAGACAGTCAAGGGTGCGATTGAAGCTATTCAGGCAGATAAAAAAGTCAAGGTATACCTGGTGGGAAGAGAACCGGATATCACAGCAGAATTAAAAAAATATGAATATGATGCCGCACAGTTGGAAATCGTGCATACAGACGAGGTCATTGAGATGGCGGAGCCGCCTGTGATGGCGATTCGTAAAAAGAAGAACTCTTCCATTGTAAAGGCTATGAACATGGTGAAGGATGGAGAGTGCGATGCTTTGGTGACTGCCGGCAGTACAGGCGCATTTCTGGTGGGCGGACAGGTCATTGTAGGACGGATCAAGGGGATTGAGAGACCGCCTTTGGCGCCATTGATTCCCACAGAGAAGGGTGTCAGCCTCCTGCTGGATTGCGGCGCGAATGTTGATGCCAGACCTTCCCAGTTAGTACAGTTTGCCAAGATGGGAAGCATCTATATGGAGCATGTCATGAAGGTTGCAAATCCGAGAGTCGGCATTGTCAATATTGGTGCTGAGGAGGAGAAGGGCAACGCCTTGGTAAAGGAGACATATCCCCTTCTCAAGAACTGTCCTGAGATTAACTTCATTGGCAGTGTAGAGGCAAGAGACATACCTGCCGGCGTGGCGGATGTCATTGTATGTGAGGCGTTTGTGGGCAATGTCATTTTGAAAATGTATGAGGGTGTAGGCTCTACACTGATTAAGAAGGTGAAGGAGGGCATGATGACGAGCCTGAGAAGCAAGATAGGTGCCCTTTTGGTAAAACCGGCGTTAAAGACAACGCTGAAGGCATTTGATACGGAACAGTATGGTGGGGCTCCGTTACTTGGACTGAATGGGTTGGTGGTGAAGACCCATGGTAGCAGTAAGGCTATTGAAATCAAGAATTCTATTCTGCAGTGCATTGCATTTAAAGAACAGAATATAAATGATAAAATCAGGGAACAAATCGTTTTAGACAATTAGGGATTTGTGAATAATGATTAATTTAAGAAAGGAATTGACAAAAATGGAATTTGAAAAACTGAAAAAAGTAATTGCGGAAGTATTGAATGTTGACCCCGAGGAAATCACATTGGAGACTACTTTTGTGGATGACCTCGGCGCAGATTCTCTGGATGTATTCCAGATTATCATGGGGATTGAGGAAGAATTCGATATTGAGATTCCTGCTGAAAAGGCAGAGAAGATTTCTACTGTGGAAGAAGCAGTGGAACTGATCAAAGGAGCTTTGAACTAAGTGGAATAGCTCTCGAATCAAGCAGAGGAACACGACACGAGTTGGGAGCGTGCTCGAAGGAGCACGCTTTTTTGTAGGCATATTTCAAGCATGAAAGGAAACGGAATGGAATGTTGGAGGGGTTTACTTTAGAGGGTTTAGAAGAACGGATTGGCTATCGATTTCATAATAAGGGGCTCTTGAAACAGGCGGTGACGCATAGTTCTTATACTAATGAGCAGAAAATCAATCGATTCAAGCATTATGAGCGTCTGGAATTTTTGGGAGATGCGGTTTTGGAGATGGTTTCCAGTGATTTTCTGTATCGTACACATCCAAAGCTTCAGGAAGGAAAGCTCACGAAGCTGCGCGCTTCGTTGGTATGTGAACAGGCATTGGCGTTTTGCGCCAAGGATTTGGAATTGGGCTCATTTATGCTGTTTGGAAAGGGAGAAGAGAATACCGGAGGCAGATGTCGGGAAAGTATTACTGCGGATGCCATGGAGTCCTTGATTGGAGCAATTTATCTGGATGGCGGACTCAAACCGGCACGAGACTTTATCTTCCGATTTATACTGAACGATTTGGAGGATAAGCAGCTCTTTTTTGACAGCAAGAGTAATCTGCAGGAGATGATTCAAGGCAAATTAAAAAAAGAATTTCATTATGAACTCTTGGAAGAGACAGGTCCGGAACACGACAAGACATTTGTATTTGGCGTATTTATGGAAGGCGAAAAGATTGGAATGGGCAGTGGACGAACAAAAAAAGCGGCTGAGCAACAGGCGGCTTATCAGGCATTGCTGTTTTTGAGGGATAAGTGATATGTATTTAAAAAGTATTGAAATACACGGTTTTAAATCGTTTGCGAACAAAATAGTGTTTCAGTTTCACAACGGTATCACGGGCATCGTGGGACCCAACGGAAGTGGTAAAAGCAATGTGGCAGATGCGGTACGTTGGGTTCTGGGTGAACAGAGGATCAAGCAACTGCGTGGTTCCAGTATGCAGGATGTCATTTTCTCGGGAACAGAGACCAGAAAGCCGCTCAGCTATGCCTATGTTGCAATCACTCTTGACAACGCAGATCATCAGCTTGCAATAGATTATGATGAGGTCACTGTGGCAAGAAGAATTTACCGTTCCGGAGAAAGTGAATATCTGATCAATGGCACAATCTGCAGATTAAAGGATGTCAATGAGCTTTTTTACGATACGGGTATTGGTAAGGAAGGCTATTCTATCATCGGGCAGGGACAGATCGATAAAATCCTGAGTGGAAAGCCGGAGGAAAGAAGAGAGCTGTTCGACGAGGCTGCAGGTATTGTGAAGTTCAAGCGCCGCAAAGCGGCAGCGCAGAATAAGCTGGAAAATGAGAAACAGAATTTGGTTCGTGTCACAGATATTTTGAGTGAACTGGAAAAACAGGTAGGACCTTTGGAAAAGCAGTCAGAGGTGGCAAAGATCTATCTGAAGAAGAAGGAAGAATTAAAGACTCTGGATGTGAATGTATTTTTGCTGGAAAATCAGCGAATCAGAGAGCAGTTGCAGTCTATATCTGCCAAATACGATATTGCCAGTGCCGATTATAAAGAGACCTCTGAAAAGTATGATACGATTAAGGAAGAGTATGAACGCGTACAGGCAGAAATAGAAGGTCTGGATGCAGCCATTGAACAGGCGCGGACGACGCTCACAGATACCGGACTTATGCGCGGCAAGCTGGAAGGTGAGATGAATGTCTTAAAGGAGCAGATTAACTCTGCAAAGGGCAGTGAAAATCATCTGAATAATCGTCGCACGGCTCTGGAGGAGCAGATTGCGGTGCGCAATCAGGAGAAGCAGAAAATACTGGATGAAAAGACAGATATTGATGGTAAGGTAGGTGAGCTTACTGCCACAGCGGAGGAAGTAAAAGCGTCTCTCGCCCGGATTCAGGAGAAAATAGAAGAATTAAACAACTGTATTGAGGATGGTAAAAATACCATTATCGGTGAATTGAATCAACGTGCTACCATCAAGTCCAAGATGGGGCGCTATGATACCATGATGGAACAGATCAATATCCGAAAAGCGGAGTTAAATTCAAGACTCCTTCGTGCCAAATCAGATGAGGCAGCAAGAGAAGAGAACATCAAGAAGCTGGAAGAGCATTTTGAACGTGTCACCGGGGAGCTTCGCGTGATGAACGAAAATCAGGCAGGGATGGAGCTTGCACTTGGCAACATTCGTGAAACCTTGGTGGGGAAGGATGCCAAGCTGCGTGAAACACAGGGAAAATGCACACAGGTACAGTCCAAACTGGAAGCTTTGAGCAATCTGACCGAGCGCTATGAAGGATATGGCGGCAGTGTCAAACGTGTCATGGAGCAGAAGGAAAAGAATAAGGGAATCATTGGTGTGGTAGCCGATATTATCAAGGTGGATAAGGAATATGAGACTGCCATTGAGACTGCGCTGGGCGGTAATATTCAGAATATCGTTACGGATGATGAGGAAACTGCCAAGAAAATGATTCGTTTTCTGAAAGAAAATCGGGCAGGACGTGCCACCTTCCTGCCGCTTACCAGTATTACCAAACCCCAGGAATTTAAAAATCCGGACGCTTTGAAAGAAAAGGGCGTTATCGGGATGGCTGACGAATTGGTACATATTGCAGAAGAATACCGCAATGTGGCAAAGGCGATGCTGGGACGGATCATGGTGGTGGACAATGTAGATCATGCGGTAAAGATTGCCCGCAAGTTCGATTATGGTATCCGTATGGTGACACTGGAGGGGGAACTGTTGGTTCCCGGCGGTGCAATCAGCGGTGGCGCATTTAAAAACAATAGCAATTTGCTGGGACGCAGAAGAGAGATTGAGGAATTGGAGTCTCAGGTTAAAAAATTACGCCAGACCATCAAGGAGATTGAGCAGCAGATTGAAGACACCAAGAAGAAGCGCAATCAGATGCGTATGGACCTGGAGACCTTAAAGACAGATATCCAACGCAAATCCATTGAACAAAATACGGCAAGACTGGGGATTGAACAGGCGAGAGAACGTATGGAGGAAGAGGTTGAGGGCGTGGCATCCCTGCGATTGGAAGAGAAAGAAATCGAGGGGATGATACAGGAGATAAAGACCGGAAAGGAGACCATTCAGCAGGAGCTTGCGGACAGCGAAAATCTGGAGAAGACCACCCAGGAGCAGATTGTAATGCTACAGAAGGAGTTGGAAGAGAAGCGTACAGAAGAGACTGAAGCTGCCGGAAAGGTATCCGAATGGGATCTAAAGGTGGAGAAAATGCTTCAGACACAGCATTTCCAACAGGTCAATGTGGATCGTATCAATGGAGAAATCGCACAGTCCCAAGCAGAGCTGGATGAGATTTTAGAGGCTTTGGAGCAAAACGCCGAAGAGGTAGAGCGCAAGAAGCAGAACATTTTGGAGATTCAAAAGACCATCGAGGCATCTCACGACGCGCAGAATGAGTCAGAGAAAAAGCTGCAGGATGACATTGTGCGCAAGGAAGAGCTTTCTGCCCATCAGAAGAATTTCTTCAAGAGCAGGGAGGAGATGTCTGAACGCATGACTGCGTTGGATAAGGAAGTATATCGCTTGAATGCACAGAAGGAGAAGATGGAGGAAGCCATTGAGTCTCAGATCAATTATATGTGGGATGAGTATGAGATCACCTTAAGCGATGCTGCAGCGATACGAGATCCGGAAATGACAGATTTGTCTGCAATGAAGAAGGATATTTCGGCATTGAAGGATCAGATCAAGAAGCTGGGGGATGTGAATGTCAATGCCATTGAGGATTATAAGAATCTCATGGAGCGTTTTACATTCATGAAGACCCAGCATGATGATCTGGTGGAAGCTGAGAAGACCCTGGAAGGAATCATAGAAGAACTGGATACCGCCATGAGAAAGCAGTTCACCGAGAAGTTTGCGGAGATCAACCGTGAGTTCGATAAGGTATTTAAGGAGTTGTTTGGCGGCGGTAAGGGAACACTGGAATTGATGGAGGATGAGGATATTCTGGAGGCAGGCATACGAATCATTGCCCAGCCACCCGGCAAGAAGCTGCAAAATATGATGCAGTTATCCGGTGGAGAGAAGGCGTTATCTGCCATTTCTCTACTGTTTGCAATACAGAATTTGAAGCCTTCGCCTTTTTGCCTTTTGGATGAGATTGAGGCGGCACTGGATGATTCCAACGTGGGACGTTTTGCAAAGTATCTGCATAAGCTGACGAGAAATACGCAGTTTATTGTCATCACCCACAGACGTGGCACAATGGAACAGGTGGACAGGCTCTACGGTATCACTATGCAGGAGAAGGGTGTATCTACGTTGGTGAGTGTGAATTTGATTGATAAGGATCTGACGGATTAAAGAAAAGAGGATGGTGTATGGGAGAGGAAAAGAAAGGCTTTTTTGCCCGACTGAAGGAGGGCTTGACCAAGACTCGCGATAATATTGTGCGTGGCATTGATAATGTGTTCAGTGGGTTTTCTGCCATTGATGATGATTTCTATGAGGAACTGGAGGAAATTCTCATCATGGGGGATATCGGTGTGAATGCCACTACAGCGATTATTGAGCGTCTGAAAGAGCAGGTGAAGGAGCATCACATCAAGGAGCCTTCCATGTGTAAACAGTTTTTGATTGATGACATCAAGGAGCAGATGCGCGTGGATGAGACTGCCTATGATTTTGAGGAGAAGCAGTCGGTGGTGATGGTCATCGGTGTAAATGGCGTCGGAAAGACTACCTCGGTGGGAAAGCTTGCAGGGAAATTAAAGGACAACGGGCGTAAGGTCTTGATTGCGGCGGCGGAGACCTTCCGTGCGGCGGCGGGAGAGCAGTTGGCGGAATGGGCACATAGAGCGGATGTGCCTATGGTGGGCGGCAATGAAGGCGCCGACCCTGCCAGTGTGGTGTATGATGCGGTGAATGCCGCGAAGGCAAGAGGCGTGGATGTGCTCTTGATTGATACGGCGGGACGTTTGCACAATAAAAAGAATCTGCTGGAAGAGCTGCGGAAGATGAATCGCATCATCGACAGAGAATTTCCTGATGCACACCGTGAGAATCTGATTGTTCTGGATGGTACCACCGGGCAGAATGCGCTGGTACAGGCAAAGGAATTCGGCGAGGTGGCAGATCTGACGGGGATTATCCTCACCAAGATGGATGGAACAGCCAAGGGGGGTATCGCAGTGGCAATCCAGTCCCAGTTGAAGGTGCCGGTGAAGTATATCGGCGTGGGAGAGACCATTGAGGATTTGCAGAAGTTTGACTCCGATGAGTTTGTGAATGCTCTGTTTGATGTAAAGCTGGATGCCGATGAGGAGAATGAGATAGAAAGATGAGGGATTGTCATGGAAGAGCAAATGCTTACACTTGAAAAATTTGAAGAGGCAAGCGAGGTCGTAAAGCGCGTGACGTTGGAGACGAAGCTGGTATATAGTGATTATTTCAGTATTTCTACCGGTAACAAGGTGTACCTGAAGCCGGAGAATATGCAGTTTACAGGTGCTTATAAGGTGCGCGGCGCATATTATAAAATGAGCACCTTAAGTGAAGAGGATAGAGCGAAGGGGTTGATTACCGCTTCCGCAGGCAATCATGCCGAGGGCGTTGCGTATGCGTCAATATGCTATGGGGCAAAGTCAACGATCGTGATGCCTACCACCACGCCTCTGATGAAGGTGAACCGTACCAAGAGCTATGGGGCGGAAGTGGTATTGCACGGTGACGTGTATGATGAGGCTTGCGCTAAGGCGTATGAATTGGCGGATGAGCATGGCTACACCTTCATTCATCCCTTTGACGATCTGACGGTTGCCACCGGTCAGGGAACCATTGCCATGGAGATTGTCAAGGAGCTTCCTCTGGTGGATTATATTTTGGTGCCCATCGGAG
>JAFVDW010000027.1 GCA_017478245.1 Lachnospiraceae bacterium | reverse complement strand
CCTTTCGCTATAATTTCGGCTTGAACAACCTCATTATAGCGGAAAGGTGATTTTTTTGTATAACAAACACCGCGCACCCGCATAGCGGGTGGTTTATATTTCGCACGCTTCGCGAGCTCAACTGGGTCACGACCCATAATAAGAAGAAACAAGTGCTCACGAATACAAAGACTCGTGGGCACTTGTTTCATGTGTCGAATAACTATATGATTTTTTCTACAATCATTTCAAAGTATTCCGATACTCATTCGCTGACACTCCGGTCTGTCTTTTGAACACCCTGGAAAAATGCGCCATATCCAAAAAACCTACCATGTCCGCAATATCTCCAATCCTAAGTGACGGATCATTCAGTAATTCCTTTGCCTTCTCTATGCGTATATTATTGAGAATATCCGAAAAGCTTTGCCCCTTGTAACGATTCAGCAGCTTACTCAAATGCCACTGGCTCACATACACCTGATCCGCCACATCCTGCAGCTTCAGCTTCTCGCGATAATGCTCCTGCATATATTTCAGTGCATTATTCACCAAAAAGCTGCTGGCCTCCGTGACCTCGCCGCTCTCAGCATTCTCTTCCATGTGCGCATTCATTCCTACGCCATCTGCTTCTGTCTCGTTCTCCAAGGCAGCTAATTGCTCAGCCGTAGGCACTTCCGTAACCCGCTCATGCTCCGGCGCAATTCCCTTTGCCCGCAGGTTGTCCGCCATTGTCTGAACCGCCTCCTGCAATTCATCCATGCGCGAGGGCTTCACCAGAAATCTCGTCACGCCAAGCCGGATTGCCGCTCTTGCATACTCAAAATCCTGAAAGCCGGTCAGAATAGAGATTTCCATATCCGGATACTGCGATTTGGCTGCTGCAATCATGGAAAGTCCATCCATATGCGGCATGCGGATGTCGGAAAATACAATATCCGGCTGCTCCTTCTCCATTAACTCCAGCCCCTCCAAGCCACTGGAAGCCGTCCCCACCACCTCACACTCATACTGTTCCCACTTAATGCTCTTGGTAAGCCCCTGCACAATCACCGGTTCATCGTCAATAATAATCACTTTGTACATAACCCATCCCTCTCTTTATTTTTATTTCTCCGCATTATAGATTGCCAGCCCCTTTGCCACCGCATCGTGAGCCGATACCTTCCCGGTGACAATATCCGGCATGCCGTCAAAGGTAGATTCCCTGCACTCTCCCTGAAAGAGGTCCTGCACCGCTCCGGTGAGAGAAGTGCTCTGCTTCAGCATTTCCATCGCCTTGAGTTGGAGAGAATTATAATCCCCTTCATTCACCTCTGGCACTTTTTTCAGTACAGAAGCAGTATGCTGGACAAATTCAGAAGCAATCTCATCCGAAGTCATATAAGACACAAAGGATACTGCCGCTTCTCTTGTCTTCTCATCCTCCCATGCCGCTTTTGTAATATAATACCCCATGGAAACACCGCCGATCAGGTCAGTGGCTTTTCTGTTGCCCGCCGTCGGCACAAAAGTCACATCAAACTGCTCCAACCTCTCTTCATCCAAAATATCAGGCTGATTCAAATATTTGCGGCATGCGTAAACAATACTGCCCACCCTCCAGGAGCCATCCAACAGAAACGCCGCTTTGTCGTTGGTAAACATGGCAAAAATCTGCTCATCCGTGGCAGAATTGGTATTTGCCGGGAAATAGCCTCTTTGATATAGATCCTTAATATCCTCCATCCCCTGCACCCACATCTGACCGAGGGCTTCATCCGCCGACCCCGGAATCGTCTGATGATTCCAGGTGGTTGTATGGTTAAAAATAGCATACTCCCACCAATAATGCGGAATGTTTCCAAGAGAAGCAGCAATGGGAACATAGCCTGCCTGCTTAATCTGTTCACAATCCTGAAGAAACCTCTCCCATGTGTAATCCGCTCCAGGCATTTCCACCCCCGCTGCCTCCAACACGGCACGGTTCACAAATAACGCCTCCCAATAGCCATTCACCGGTATGGCATAAATCTTGCCATCCACCAGGGAGCCAGGTATCATATCTTCGTCCAGATTTGAGGCAAAGTCAGGATATATCTTACGAATCTCATCCAGAGATACCACCTTTCCCGCCTGTATAAATCCATTGGCATCTGCTCCGTTAAAGAAAAACAGCACATCCGGTTCTGAGCCCGTCTCAAAATCCGTAATCACTCTGGTCTTAAAGGTCTCATCACTGATAGAGGACATATCCACCAGTGTAACACCGGTCTGCCTTGCCCATGCCTGACATGCCTCCCGATAGTCCTGGGCATTGCCGTCGTTTCCCGCAAAGGTACTGACCACCTCCAGCACCACTCGTTGCTCCTGTTCTATGCCCGTCTGCTCTGTCCAATGCTGTTCCAACCGCTCAATGACCGAATCACCGCTGCAGGCTGTCAATGCCATTATGATACCGGCAAACAAGCCGATTTTTCTTCCAGTATGTTTTCTCATATGATTTTAATAACCATACCCTTTCCAATCTGATTTACGATGACGGGAATGAACTCTCATGGGTCATTTTCACCACAATCCTACTGATGGTATTGTCCTCCTCATCATCTGTGATCGTCAGGCCGCAATCTTCTCCGTAAATAATTTTGATTCTACGATTCACGTTCCGAATCCCCAGACTCACATGATGCTCATTGTCATCCAGTTCATCTCCCTCCAATAAAAATGCAATTCGCTCTTTGTCTCTTTCACTCAGCACTCCGTCATTAATCACATCAATAATGATTTTATCCCAATCTGACATGATACGGAGCCGTACCATGCCTTCCTTATTTTCCTCTACACCATGCTCCACAGCATTTTCCACGATAGGCTGAATGATCAGAATCGGCACCTCCATCTGCAGCAGGCTCTCATCAATCTGCCTGTATACCTTAAAACGCTCACCAAAACGCATGGAAATAATATATAAATAAGCATCCACATAGGACAATTCCTCCGCCAGCGTCACAAATCTGCGTTGCTTGCGGTTCATTGTAGCACGCAGCATTGTCCCCAGTGCCTCAATCATTCCACTGACATTGTCCGCTCCGCACATTCTTGCTTCCCAGTTGATGATCTCCAGGGTATTATTCAGGAAATGCGGATTAATCTGGGATTGAAGCGCCTTGATATTTGCATCCTTCAATGCCAATTCCTCTTTGTAAATCGTCTCAAACTGAAATTTCAGTTCCTCAGACATGGCATTAAAATTCCGCTGCAAATAGTCAAACTCCGCGCTGCTGGCATAATTGGTGATACTGTGTCCGAAATTCCCCTCACTGATCGCTTCTGTCGCCTTCACCAATTCACGCACCGGTCTGGACACCTTCCGATAAAAGAATTGATACATCATCAACAGCAAAGGAATCAAAGAGATCAGCACCAAAAGCAGTGTGTTTCGCATCATCTTCAGTTCATCCACCAATGTGCTTTCATCGATCTGCGACACATAAATCATATTCTGCCCGCCAAATTCGGAGGTCTTGTAGGAATAGGATGCAACTGTGCCTTCCCCTGCTATATTCCGCAGAATCTCATCCTCCTGCCCCAACTTTGTCACATCAAAATTGGCGGGAAAGGTTGTAACCGCCAGCGGCTCTCCCTCCAGATATACCTGATAATCTCTCGCTCCCCATACACTTTCCATACTGCCAAACACATTGACTGGATTCAATTCAATCACGATCATCGCATAGGGTCGAAAAGAAGAATCCACCAGATTGCGCACCATATATACATGCTCCTCCTGCCCCACCAGCATCGTGTTCGTTGCAAGCTCCGTACTCATCTGCTTCACTGTGGGCAGCACATTCTCCTGAAAAAAGGTAACGCGGCTGTATCCATCCAACCCTTGATTGTTCTCCTGATAAGTATTATAGGTATAATAAATCTGTCCCGGCTCCCTCAGTAAGAAGACCAGCGTACAAAGCATACTCTCATCATATTTATATTGTTGATTCAGAAAATATGTAATATTCGTATAGAGCGTCTGTTCATCTCCCGTGTCCAGATATTCATAATAGCTATTCCGAATTGTTTGCGTGTAGGAAGCATTTTTGGAAGCAGTCATAATCTCCCGCAGCTTCATCTCACAGATTTCCACCGCCTTGTCTGTGGAAGTCACAATCGTCCGCTCAATTTGCCTGTTCAACACCGATGAAGCCAAAAACAAAATGCCCATCGCAATCAAAGTCACCGGCAATAACCATCCCACAATCAGCATAAAGATCATACTGCGCGTCAACGGCCGCTTATTAGAATTTTGTCTTTTTTTCTTCTCCAGTTCCCAAAGCTTCATCTTATTCCTTCTGCATCCCTCGTTCATCTTTTTCATACTAGAACAGCCCTAAGGTTATTTTATCACCTCAGGGCTGTATTTCCCACATATTTTTTATCTCAATTCCAGAAAATCTTCATAAATCTCGCTGACTGTTCTTGCCTCCTCTGCATCCGGCATCTCACAGAAGATACGAAGCAGGGGCTCTGTTCCGGAGAAACGTGCCACTACCCAGCCACCGTTTTCAAAGTATACCTTGCAGCCATCCATGTAGGATACATGATCGATGGGGAAAGGAAGCTCGGGCACCTTCTTCTCCTCCATGAGAATCTTGGTCATCTCCACCTTTTTCTCCTGGCTGAAACGATAATCTCTCTCCTCCATGAATATCTGACCGCATTCAGCCTCGATGTCCTTATAAATCTCTGAAAGCTTCTTGCCGGTCACTGCAATCATCTCCACCAGAAGTGCTGCTGCATAGACACCATCCTTCCCCTTGATATGTCCTTTCACCGTCAAACCACCGGAGGACTCACCGCCGATGATAGCGTCTGTCTCTGCCATCTTTGCGGAGATATGCTTGAAGCCTACCGGCACCTCATAGCATTTCTGACCGAAGCGCTCTGCTACCTTATCCAACATATGGGTAGTAGCAAGGTTACGCACCACAGGTCCGCTCCAGCCCTTGAACTTCACAAGGTAATAGTAAAGCAGCACTAAAATATCATTGGGATGCAGGAATCTACCGGTATCATCAATGACACCGATACGGTCCGCATCACCATCGGTAGCCAGACCGATGTCACAGCCGTTATCAATCACACAATTCTGTAAGCCGCGCAGTGTATTGGCACTAGGAGAAGGAAGCTTGCCTCCGAACAAAGTATCATGTCTGTCATGAATCGAGTACACATCACATCTCGCTGTCAATAGAATCGTCTTCAGGGAGGTATCACTTACACCATACATGGGGTCAAATGCTACACGCAGATTGGCACCCCGGATTGCTTCCATATTCACTGCCGCAATAATGTTATCCAGATACTCATTCAACGGATAGATTTCCTCAATCAGACCAGCCGCCTTAGCAGTCTCATAATCCATCTCCGAAACGGGCTCCTTAATCTGTGCGATATACCGTTCAATATCCGCCGTCTGGTTCTCATCCGCATCACGACCGCCCTTGGTGAACACCTTGATGCCGTTATACACTGCCGGGTTGTGGCTTGCCGTAATCATCATACCGTAATCAAACTCATGCACCATGGTATAATACATGATTAACGGAGTCGGTGAGGACTTATTCACCAGGAATGCCTTGATTCCCTCTGCTGCAAAAACCTCTGCCGCCCACTGCATGGACTCCTTGGAGAGGAATCGTCTGTCATACCCAATCACGATCTGCTTCTCCACACCTTCCGCTTTCATCTTGTCACACATTGCCTTTGCCAAAAGCTGAATATTTGCCTTTGTAAACTCATCACCAATGATGGCTCTCCAACCACCTGTACCAAACTGTACCATTTTCTTCCTCCTTGTTCTATAAGCATTTTAGCATTTTTAATTTCCCATAATCACTTCAACTTCATGGGTCTCTCCTGCGGGATAAGCCGATATAGCATCCACCTTGTTGCCATCCACAAGAATCTCACGCACACCCTTCATCACACCGTCAGGGTTCTTCACGGTGATGTGATAGTCTGCTCCTCTCCACTGTCTGTCCACCGTAAATTCCTTCCAATCAGCAGGCACACAGGGGTCAATCAGCAAGTAGTCAAACTGGGGACGCACACCCAGCATGTATCTGGTGGCACTAAAGTAAGACCAGCCGCCGGAACCGGTCATAAACGGATGACGTGCCCGTCCGAAAGCAGTGTGGTCTCTACCCATGATAAACTGACAGTAGGAATACGGCTCCGCCTCGCGAATCTCAATCATGTCATTCTGATAGTAAGGACACAGTGCATCATAGAATTTCATGGCTCTGTCACCTCTACCCAACACACACTCTGCTGCCCATGCCCATGGATTGGGATGGGAGAATACCGCGCCGTTCTCCTTCAGACCCGGATAGACTCTGGTGACGAATCCGATATCATCATCCGGCTTGGTGTAGGAAGGCGCATTCAGCAGTAAACCATACTGGGTGTAGAGATATTTGTCCACACTGTCCATCGCCCTCTTGCCCTTCTCGACATCCGCGGCACCGGAAAGCACCGCCCAGGAGTTGGACTCCAGATGTACCTTACCCTCCTCGTCGTCATGGGTACCGATTTTCTTGCCATTCTTGGTGATACCGCGAATGTACCACTCTCCGTCCCACAGCTCTCTGTCACATACCGCCTTCACATTCTCTGCCACAGCGGTGTATTTCTTCACATCTTCCTCACGTCCGAGGTAGGATGCCAGTTCTATAAAATTCTGCAGTGCCCAATAATGCAGGAAAGATACCATAGCACTCTCGCCGCCGCCCAGATTCAGGCAGTCGTTCCAGTCTGCGCGCAAGCCCTTGCAGACACCGGTGGCACCCACCTGCTCGGTGGAAAAGTCTAAAATGGTCTTCAAATGTTCATAAACCGTATCTTCTCCACCATCCGCATAGGTCACCGCCTGATCTGCCAGAGAGAATTCTCCAGTCTCTTTTATGTATTCCACTACAGAAGACACCAACCACAATGCGTCATCGGAGCAGGCATCCTTGATGCCATGAATCATACTGTCCTTATCCGGTTCAGGGATAACGGTGGGCGACTTAAAGGGCTTCACCGACTCATCCGGTTCAAACCATTCGGGCTGGAACAGATGTAATCCATAACCATGACTTGTCAGCCCCTTTAACAACTGCATGATACGCAGTCTGCATTTCTCCGGGTTGGAATGGGGAATGGTCATGGCATCCTGCGCCGTATCACGATAACCCAGTCCCACGCGTCCGCCCACTTCAATAAAGGAGGCAAAACGAGAGAACATCACATTAATCTCTGACTGATACAAGGTCCATGTATTAATCAACGTATTCATACCCTCATTGGGTGTCTGAATCTGCAATTTATCGAATTTATCCTGCCAGAACGCAGCCAGTGCTTCATACGCTGCATCTACATTTGCCGGGTCAGAATATTTCTCCTTTGCCTTCCTGCCAGCCTCTCTGTTGCCCTCGCCCAGCATAAAAATCAGGCGCACTTCCTCTCCGGGCTTAAGGAGCAGATTCTTCTGCAGTGCTGCACAATGATTGTTGCCAAGCTCTGTAGAGCCAAAACACTGCCCTCTCTCCACTGCAATGGGATTGTCCTCGGTGTGATAATGTCCCAGGAAGGTATCCCGCAGACAATCATACCCATCCGGCTCAAAATTGGATGCAAAATACTGGAAGCCGAACTGCTCATAAAACAGATCGTACTCAATGATTCCTTCCTCATAAGAGGAACCGGAACAATACATACTCATCTGGAAATTCTGGTTATCTATCATAATGTGATGGAAAGAAAACTCTGCGTATGAGAAAACACTCAAATCTCTGGGGGTATCTCCCTCATTCTTAATCACCACATCCCACAGCTCCACATCATCCCCCAATGGAACAGAAAGCTTCTGAGATGCCTTCAAGCCATCGTACTCACACTCATAGACGGTATAAGACATGCCATGACGGCAGGTATACTTTGCCTGATCAAGCGGCTTAGCCACCGGCTGCCAGGATACACTGAAATAATCCTTTTTGTCATTGTCTCTGATATATACATAATGCCCCGGTCTGTCCATCGGGACTGCATTCCCGCGGAATCTGGTTACTCTATGATACTCCGGAGTTTTATAGAACATGTAACCTCCCGCCGTGTGATTCACCACCACACAGGTATTCTCCACCCCCAGATAATTGGTCCAAGACGTAGGCAGATCCACCCGGTCGATGACATACTCCCTCTTCTCATTATCAAAATGTCCGTACTGCACTTTTTTCCCTCCTGTTTATAGGTGATTTCCCTTTTTCATCCATCCTAATTATCCACCAAATTTCCAAAAGAAAATAGTGTCATGTATGGCATATTTTGCATTTTATTGTCCATTCCCACCTTGTATTATTGGGCAAATTTCATTATAATATAGTTATAAACCTAAATTCTTTGTGCAAGCCGCAGGCTTGCCGAATACAGATATCGGAAAGGATATTGGTAAGCTTATGTCAAGAATTCACAAGATTGCAGTGTTTATCTCTCATATCTATGGGGACTATCAGCGCAATGTGTGTCAAGGGATTATAGATCGGGCTACGCAGTACGGATATCATGTAGATATCTTTGTGTCCAACGACGAAAATATTCTGGAAAAATATGCCACAGGAGAGTCCAGTATTCTCAAAATTCCCAATGCCTCTACCTATGATGGTGCAATGGTCAGTGCCGGTACCTATTTGGTACCGGAATTGCGCGAGCAGATCATGTCGGCTTTGGAAAACTGGGATTGCCCTGTCATAGACATCAATTCTGTGCAATCTCGTTTTCCCAGTGTGCTTTTGGACAACAACACACCTATTATGGAGCTGGTAGCACATTTGGCACAGGATCATGGATTACAACGCATTAGCTTTCTGGGAAACAGTGTGCATTGGTATATTTCAAGAGCCAGACAGAGCCACTATTCCAACGCTATGAAGGAGCTCAATCTGTCCAAATACATCCGATTCACTCAAAGCGACTACTCCAAGGAAGGAATCAGCGCCGCGTTGGATGAACTGCTCACATTCGACCCGCAGGCAATCGTGTGCTACAACGACGATATGGCTTACACACTGTTAGGTGAGCTTGCTTCCAGAGGCATCCATGTGCCGGAGGATATTGCCGTCACAGGGTGTGATAATCTGGAGTATGGACAGCACTTAAATCCACCGCTTACAGGCATTACTTTCCCTGCCTATGAATTAGGCGAACAGGCATTTTTCAGCCTGTTGGATCTGTTGGATGTGGAGATTGATGCCCCCACTGCCGCTTCTGTAGTCAAATCACAGATTCACTATGGTGGTACTTGTGGCTGTAAGGGCTATAAAAAGACGCCCTCCATACTGTTCCACAACTATTTGAAGGGCAAAACGGATTCGTTGGAATCTATCTTCCTTAAGAGTAATCATATGTCAGCCAGTCTCCAGGGACTGAACGATATCGACCTTGCGATGGAGGTTCTCGCAGGTTTCGTGGAACGTCTGGAGGAAGAGCAGGGCATCAAGGGGTTAAGTGAGTTTTATCTCTGCCTGCACTCCGACTGGGAGCAGATATCCAGTCGTGTGCGTCAGTTGACTCTGTTGGAGGAGACTCCGGAACAGGATAAGATTATCCTGAAGCTTGCTTATAAGAATCATACGCTGTTGCCGGAATGTACCTTCTCCCGCAATGACAGTCTGCCTGAATTTATCCGCAAAACAGGCAGTCAGGTCTATGTGTATACACCGCTTTACTTCGGCACCCGCTCTTTTGGTTATCTTTGTGAGGCGTTTGAAAATAATATTATTTCCTATACGTTTTCTTTTGTGGCATGGCTGCAAAATGTGGATAGTATGTTGCAGACCATCAGCGACAGCCGTAACATGCAGTTGATGCTGAATCGCCTGGAGGACTTGTACCAGAGAGACTCTCTGACGGGTCTGTTGAATCTACAGAGCTTCAAGCTGGATATTCCATCTTTCCTGGAACGTGCTCAAGCCGCCGGCTCTCTGCCCATTTCCATTGTCTTGGATCTGGATCGTTTGAAGCATATCAACGACGTGTACGGACACGCCGAGGGTAACTTCGCCATTCAGGTATTGGGGCAGGCGATCAATCAGGTCTGTACAGAAGATACTCTTGCCTGCCGTTTTGGTGGAGATGAGTTTTATCTGATGACCTTCGGCATATCTAAGGATGAAGCCCACGAAATGATTCTTCGCATTCAGAACTATTTGGATCATTACAATAGTTCCGAGACGAAGCCTTACACCATCTCGGTCAGCGGCGGGTTTGCCGTCGCCAAGGATTTTACGGAAGAAGCGATGGACGATGCCTTTAAGGTGGCGGATAAGAATATGTATCTCCAGAAACAGACCCATAGACGCAGCAGGGAATAACACAGATTATATAAAAAAACGCAGCGCAAGGAGTTGACATTTGCTCCTTACACTGCGTTTTGATTGTTTATTGTTCTTTTTTATATTGCATATTTCGCCTGTATTCCGTGGGCGACACCCCACATGTCACCTTAAAAATCTTCATGAAATGCTTTTCATTCTCATAGCCAATCTTCTGACTGATCTCAATGATACGCAGATCCGTGTTTTCCAACAGTTCCTTGGCTTTTTCCATGCGGATGTCCTTCAGAAAATTCACAAAGTTCGTCCCTGTATATTGCTTAAACGCATAGGAAAACAATGAATAATTCATGGAAATATAATTGGACACTACTGCCATGTTTAAATCCTTATCATAATTTTCACGAATGTAGATAACCGCCTGCTGAATCTTTTGCTTGTTCTTATAGTCTTCAAATTTGTGATTCAGCTTCTCAGTAAATTTCTCTAACCATCCCATGAACTCTGTCTCATAAACTCCTATGCAGGGATAGGCATACAGATGCTTCATTTGCTCAAGCTCCTCCGTCTCGTTCTGCAAGACCATCTCATAGGTCTCCATAAGGCTGTTCAGAAATACCTTTAACTCTGCTTCCAAATTGCAATGACCAGGGCTTCTTCTGGCATTCCAGAATATATTACGCAACTGTTTGATTGCATTTTCTGCCTTGACCGTCCCAAGCATTTGCACATAGTTGTCCAGTTGTACCGGCTCTGCCACCTCCCATCCCGCCACATCCTCATAGTTAAAATAAGCTCTTTCCAACCAAAAAGCCTCCGTTCTGGCAGCCTTCGCCTCCTCAAATCCTTCTCTAAGCTGCTCCAGTCCTACCTTCAGTCGGCTGATACCCACATATTTTTTGCGCCAATCCCGCTTGATATACTCCTCCAGCCGCTCCGGCTTCAAGAGATAGCATTCCATATCCCCCAAATTGCTGATATACACAAAATCCTCTTCCACCATCAGGTCTTCGCCCTGATTTTCCAGACAGCACACCATGTAGCCTTCCCGATAGAAGTCACTGTCGTATTGTTTCAAAATCACAGCACGCTCTGTCTCTGTCACGTTATCATCCCACATCAAATGTCGCAACTGCTGTCCACCGATGGTACGGCTATTTTCCTTCGCCTCGTGGGACTGCTGTATCTCAGCATCCAATCTCTCCAATATCTCTTTTACCTGATTGCGATCTACCGGCTTTAGAATATAATCTCTGATTCCTCTTCGCAGCATTTCTACTGCGTATGTGAAATCATCATACCCACTGACCGCCACTGTTAGCGGCTTGTTGGGAAGCTCGTCCATAGCTTTCACCAATTCTATTCCGTCCATTTTGGGCATACGGATATCAGTGAACATGACGTCCACCTTCTGCGTGCGCAGAATATCCAGTGCCATCTGTCCATTGCTGCACTCCAAAATCACTTCCACGGGCACTCCACTTCGCTGCACCATCGCCTTGATTCCCTGACGAATCATTTTCTCATCTTCCACTATAAGTAATGTATGCATGTATTATACCTTGCCTTCCCTTTTTGTAAACTTTAATGCTCAAAATAGGACTGTGGCACCCGCACCTGTACTTTGGTGTAGCAGCCCAGCTTGGAGGATATGGACAATCCATATTTTTCTCCAAAATTCATTTGTATACGATCCTGCACGTTCTTCAAGCCTATATTATTTCCACTTCCACCGGTGGTTTCAATCTCCCCATTGATACGCTGATAGAGCTTTCTCACCTGCTCCTCACTCATTCCTTTGCCGGAGTCCGTAATCTCGATGATGCAATCTCCATCCTCCAGAAATCCTTTCACATAAATATTGGTATCCTCTGCGAGCTGCTCAATGCCGTGATTGATAGCATTTTCCACAATCGGCTGCAGGGACATCTTGGGGATTTCCTGATGTAATATCACCTCCGGCAAATTCAGAGACAAATATATCTCATAGTCAAAACGCAAATTAATCAGCGCCAGATAATTGCGAATGTATTCCAGTTCCTCTCTCACTGTCACATTGCCGGACGTCCAACGCATCGTATATCTGAGCAGCTTGCCCAGGGACGTAATCGCATCCGATATATCGTACTTTTCATCAATTTCTGCCATCATCTTGATGGACTCCAATACATTGTATATAAAATGTGCATTAATCTGGTTTTGAAGTGCCCGAATCTCCGAATTCTTTACCAGACGCTCTCTATTCAGATTATCCTCCATCAGTTGCCTGATACGCTCCATCATTTTGTTGATCTGAGTTCCCAGCTCGCCCATCTCGTCATTTCCGCAATTCTTAATCTCCACATTCAAGTCGCCCTTCTGCACCTCTCGAATGGAACGTATAATTTCGTAGAACTGTACCAATAGTCGTTCCACCACATGATTGACAAAAATAATCAGCAGAATCGCTATACATGACATGGTAATCATATATACATTGCGATTCCCATAAAGCGCATCCATTGTCCCTTGGAGATGATCAATATAAAGAAGACTGCCACCCAATTCTTTCACATATTTGCGTCCCACAATGACGGACTCACCCAGCAATTTCTGATAGGTTACTTCCGCATCCTGCCCGTTTTCTCTCACAAGGCTCCCCTCCTGCTGAAAGATAGGAATATATTGCTGTAGGATTTTTCGCTCATCCTCACTACAATAAATATGTCTCTCATCCAGAAGAAAACACGCTGTCATATTTCCCTCTTCGGAATAGAGATAGGGAAACATGGTTTCCATAGACATAGCCACTTCCAGCACTCCCAGGCTTTCTCCCCTTGCATCTGTTACATCGCTTACCAGGGACAATATTTTCTTATCCTGATTGATGGTAAAATTGTCAAAAATGGTATCTGTGTAGTCAAATTTCCAGCCGATCAACGCGTCGCTCCATCCCCAGGAAAGACGCCGCATGCGATCATATCGATAGAGAATCGGCATCATTTCTTCCATGTCGTCACGATCCACATATACCCGAATTTGATATAGATTCGGGTTGTTATTAACCACTCTCTCCAAAGAAGAAATATTCATATTATAGAAATTCATCATCTCCTCATATGAGATTTCTTCGCCCTGATTCACTTTCCCAAGATATTCAACCAAGTCTCTGTCGCTCAAAAAAAACTGCGTGGACATATTAATATTTTCCACATTCTTACGAATCTCATCATGGCTGCGCTCCAACATATATTCCATGGATTTGATACTCTCATTGATGGTATTCTGCTCCATATTATGAAAAAGCAGCAGTGTAAATACAACAACCGGAATCAACACAAGGGTCACAATGATCAATGTGAACTTTTCATTGAGCTTTAAGCTTCTTACGGTCTGTTTCAATTTTTCCCGTCTTTCACTGATTGTGACCATATGACTCCTTTCTAATTCATACCTAGCTTCCTTTTATTCTCAGCGATCTGTTTCGTACTTTCTTCCAGCCACGCGCCGTAATTCAACTGAAGACGCTCTCTTTTGAACTGCTTTACCAAACGTTCAAACTCCTCGTCGCTTTCTGCCAACAGCAGCTTCGGCAACATCTGACTCCACAGCTTATTAATCGCTGTATCCGCTTTCGCCGCTTCGTCATTCCCACCATAGTTAATCTCATATTGACCGAGATAATGCGTATACGGATAGGTCCACACCTCCAAATCTCCCACCGGACCTACGGGCGCCCGCCTCCATTCCAACTGCATCGCATTATCCTGAAGCATCCAATAGGCATTGTCCGCTCCATATAATCTATCATACTCTGCTCGATTGGTGTCAAGAAGCTGCTGTACTTCCTCGTTCATCACAGGCACTCCATCAACCATATCGTAGGTAATTCCCTCTACCCCAAGATAAATCATTTTCTGTCCTTCTTCACTCAAAAAATAAGACAGTAATTCGATCGCCCGATCCGGGCGTTGGCAGTTTTTGGAGATTAACGTTACCGTCCAACCATTGATACCGCTTCCCGGAAGCACCGGATCATCCTTATGGGAATTACGCGGTCCATCCACTGCAATATAAATACGTTCCGGATGCTCTTGATAGAGCTCCTTCTGTTGTGCCTCCATATCCGTCCGTTGGAAAATCATACAAAAATAACGTCCTTTTGACAGCTTCTCTTCCATCTGTCTTCTCTGGTCGATAAAAATATCCCGGCTCAAATATCCCTCGCTGCCCAACTGTCTGAACGTTTTCAACCAACTCAAATATTCTTCGTCCGTATATCTGTCATAGATTCTGCCATCCTTCTCATAGGGAACCGCAAGAAAGTTCTGAAGATACTGATCAAAAGAAACGCATCCCGCATTCGTAAATTCGTGCGCCCCAATCGGTATCAAAGGCTCTCCGTCCACTTCCGGAAATAGCTCCACAGCTTTCCGCACTGCATTTTGAAACCCTTCCTGCGTGCTCATATCAGGACTTCCTATAGCCTCGTAGATGTCCTTGCGAACTAAAAATGTCTGATTGGAACCAATATCGTCTCTCTTTTCAAAATCCTCCGGACTATAAGAAGAGTTGGGATATACATAAATATTCCCATCTTCATTGGTATTCCAGCTTAAAATCTGCGGGTCTGCCACCTGCCAAAAATAGGCATCATATTGGTCAGCCAGTTCATTTAAAGCATAGACCATATCTTTTTCTATCATCTCATCCACCTGACTCTCCCACCATCCCAAAGTAACGATGTCAGGCAGCGTGTCTGATGCAATCAATACATTCAACTTCTCACTTTCATTTCCCATAGGTGTGACAAAATGAATATCTATCCCGGTTTCTTCTGTTATCTTCTTAGAGACCAGATTCTCTCCCCACGGTGTTGTGAACCATGAATAGTTAATGTACCAGTCGAAGCTTACTTTGTCATCGGCGTGAAGCTTCCACCCAGGCACAGCTTCAGAATATACGATATCAGTATCCGGCTCTTCGCCCGGCTCTTCCGTCACACTTGATGATTGTGCCTCAATCGTTGTGCCGGTTTGTTCTTGAACATCCATTTCTGATGCGCATCCTGCTAACAAAAATGCCCATAAACTGATTGCTGCACCTACAGCGCACAAGATTCCTTTTTTGAACATAGTACAATTCATGTTCTCCCCCTGTTAATTTTATAAACAAGAACTTTCCTATAGTTTAAAAGAAGCCTTCTCGCTTACCCTATGCTTACTATAACAAATACATAGGAAGAAAGCAAGAAAGCTTCTCAAATGAGGCAATGCCTCCTATTGTTCAGATAAACCCAATATAATTATTCCTTCACACTACCTGCAGAAATACTGCTGATGATGTACTTGGACAAGAAGCAGAATGCGATACAAATAGGAATAATGGAAATCGCAATCGCCAAATACTTCGCACCGTTGTTTGCAGCAATATCTGTGGATGCACTCAAGGAGGAAATCATTACCGGCAAGGTAAATTTATCCTTGGAGTTCAACAATACCAACGGAACAAGGTATGCGTTCCAGTTACCAATGAATCCACCGATTGCCATAGTTGCAATACCGGGAAGCATGATAGGCATTACAATCTTATGGAACATGTGCAACTCTCTCGCACCGTCAATACGACCTGCCTCAAGCAGAGACATAGGAAGCACTGACAAAATGTACTGTCTCAAGAAGAATACCGTACCGGGTGCTGCGATTGCCGGAATAATCAACGGAATATAGGAATCCAACAATTTCAGTGCGGATACCAGGTTGTAGAAACCGATCAATCCCAACTGTCCGGGAATCATCATAAAGATGACCTGTGTATAAAACAGTACCTTCTGTCCCTTGAACTTATATACTGCCAACGCATATGCTGTCAGAGAAGAGAAGTATGCGTTCAAAATTGTAGTGGGAATTGCCACCTTCAAGCTGTTCCAAAAACCACGGAACAAATTAAAGTAGCTAAATACAATATCCCAGTTCTCCTTCAAATGACTACCCGGAATAAATGTGAAGGATTTCGCAATCTCTGCACCACTTCTCGTAGCGTTTACCAACATCAAGATGAAGGGAAGCATACAAGTAATTGCTAATATAATCAAGCAAATATATAATATTGTCTTTTTAACTTTATATCCGATTCCCATAGTTTAATCCTCCTGACCCATTACTTTAAACTGAACAACTGATACAATCAAAATCAAGAAGAATATCACATATGCGATAGCGGACGCATATCCAACCTGTTTCGGTCTGGTAGCAAATCCGAACTTATACAAGTACATAATCATAGTCTGCGTAGAACCGTAAGGGTTACCATTTACAGTACCCATCAGGAACGGCATATCAAACATCTGCAGACCACCGATGAAGGATGTGATAGACACATACAACATAATCGGCTTCAGCAATGGCATTGTAATCTTCGCAAATGTAGTCCAACGTCCTGCACCATCGATAGAAGCTGCCTCAAAATAATCCTTATTGATACCTTGAACACCTGCCATCAGCATGATAAAGGAGTTACCAAACCACTGCCATGCACTAATAACGGAAATTACAAAGGGGGCAATGTGTGCATCACCCAACCAGTTAATAGGCATACCTTTTACAATACCCAACTGTCTCAAAGCAATATTGATGGAACCATATCTCCAATCCAGCAAGGTCTGGAACAGGAATGCAATGGAAGTTGAAGCAATAATATTCGGCAAGTAGTATACTGCACGGAACACAGCCAAACCCTTAATCCTATACTTCATATCAGAGAACACGATTGTCAGCAGGAACGCAAGTCCCAACTGCAAGATAATATTCGGAACCCAAATCTTAATGGTATTCCACAAGGATATCCAGAAATACTTATCCTTGAATACACGAACATAATTGCTTATGCCCGCAAAATCCATGTCTCCGTATCCCTTGTAGTTCGTAAAACTGATCTGCAAGGTACGCAGTACAGGGTACACATTGAAGATCAGGAACACTATAACAAACGGCAATATCATAAGGTATGCTGTGTTGTTGACGTTTCTCATCTTCTTCTTTTGGTTTAATGTCTTCGTCGCTGCCATACGTCTTACCCCCATTGGTGGTTATTTTTTTACTGCGATGTCCTCCGACACTCGCGTAAATCAGAATGAAGGGTTTATGGCCCTTCACTCCGAAAAAGCTTTTACGCTTTGATATTTAAATTCAGCGTGAGATAAATTATCTCTCGATGATCAGATCAGGATAGGTAGCTGCTACGGAATCATAGAACTCGTTTACAGCCTCTTCCTTACTCTTGGTACCTTCCTTAACTGCGGTACAAGCCTGACCCCAAGCATCGCCGATTGCTGTATCGTACTGAGTAACCTTGGAGTAGTCAATACCCTCAGCCTGCTCAAGCCAGAAGGAATACAGATGCTGACCACCATAGATCTCGTTGCCATCATCAGCATGCTTCTCAAGTGCAGGAATCAGAGATACGGTATCACCCTGGGAGAACTCGATCCACCAGTCAGCGGTATTCTCGTTCAGAGTAGCCCACTTGATGAACTCCCAAGCAAGTTCCTTGTTCTCGGACAGAGAGCTGATACCGATGAAGGTACCACCACCAAAGCCGTATGCAGGACCGGAGCAAACGCCCCACTTACCGGAGGTCTCACCTACGTTATCTCTCATAGTAAGTACGCCCCATGCAGGAAGACCATAAGCAAATACCTCTGCCTCCTGATCGGTGTAGTTACCTACGTTAGCGTTGAAGTTCTCAGCATCCCAAACGTTCAGGTTGGTAACGCCTTCTTCATTCTCGCCCCAGTCACCCCACATGATATCTGCGGAAAGGATGGGAACCGGGCCGCTCATACCCTGATACCAAGGTGCAGTCCACTGTGCAGCATAAGCTGTCAAGTCGTTCTGATACAAAGCAACAACCATGTCCATGTAATCATATCTGGACTGGGAAACATTCAGCTTGCCATCAACAACCCAAGCGCTGTCGCCGGAGAAGTAGTTGGTCTCAGCATCGGAAGCAAAGATTCTGTAACCTTTCTCCTTCAGAGTCTTACCAGTCTCAATGATGGTATCGTAATCTGCGAACAGCTTACCAATCTCTTCAGGATCATCAGTTCCGAATACTTCCTGTGCAATGTCTCTTCTGTAGTAGAAGCCTGCAGGAGTAATCTGATAAGAAATTGCTCTCTGGATACCGTCAGCATCCTGACCAACTTCCCATACATAATCTACGATCTTGTCTGCATAGTCCTGTGCATTGTAAGGAGCCTGGTTCAAATCCTCGAAGTAACCAGCCTCGAACATGGACTGAAGCATCTGAGGCTCACCAACGATGATATCTACGCTGGTATCACCACCACCGATAGCTGCATCAACCTTGGTAGGATAATCAGCAGGTGCGATAACGGTTGTATCAACAGTCACGCCAGGGTTCTCCTCTGCGAACTTCTTACCCATGTCCTCAAGGTCAACTGCCAGAGTCCAAATTGTCAGGTTTCCGCTCAACTCTGCTGCGGGAGTCTCATCAGCGGTAGCATCATCGCCGGTATTGGACTCATCAGCGGGAGTTGTTGTCTCTGTGTTTGTATTGTCAGCAGAAGAATCAGAAGCAGGTGTAGTATCTTTTCCACCACAAGCAGCCAATGAAACAGTCATCATGCCGGCAAGTACAAGCGCCATTACTTTTTTCATTTTCATAATGAAATCCTCCTTTTTTTCTAATGGACTCACCCAAAATGGGCATACCATTCATGTTTGCTTAATGACTATTATATTTTTTTCAGCCAAGCACTTGAATACCTAATTTTTATTTTAGGTGTCATTTTTTTATGTTTTTTAGGCTCATTTTGGGCAGATTTACCGTAAAAATGCCGCAAAACACCCTATTTCAAGGCGTCTCACAGCATTTTCACAACAAGGAACCCATTTTGTCCGCTTCCATTTGTTCAAATTTACCACAGAGCAGACTGTATTTTTATGCAAAATACAGTCCGCACCTGTTATGAGACCTTATTAAATAGTAGCTGTTCAGCCATCATTGATTTCTGCATGGCTGAACTGTTACATTAGATACCTTTCAAATCTACAAAAATCACATGATTTTCGTCAGCCGGCATCTTGTCAATGACATCCGCAGGAATCGTGAAGCTCGCAGCCTTAGCCTCTGCAACAGGCAATTCTTCATCATCTATCCTGACCTTCGCAATGGCATATTCTCCATAGTCCGCGTCATCTCTATTATTGTATACAACGGTAATCTCGCGACCGCGGAACAAGCTTGTCACGCTTGCCTCTCCCTTTGCATCAAACTGCTGGCTCATCAGCTTCGGCTCCAACACCAGATCACCATAGTTACCCTTCACGCCCATCACCTGGGTAAGAATCGTCAGCAGATACCAGCTTGCAGCACCTGTCAGATAATGATACAAGCCACGCCCCTTATCGCTGAAATATTCGGGAATCCCGGGGTAAATGCGAGATTTCTCCAAGTCTGCCGACTGACGGTACAGCGTATCTAATGCCTTATATCCGTTTTTCACAATACCCTGCTTGTACAGTGCGTTACCAAACATCGTTGTCATGTGTGAGAATACGGCACCGTTCTCCTTATGACCGTAAGCAAAGCCAAACATTCTGCCCAGATCTGTCTTCAGCTCATGGAAATCAGTATTCAGGCAATAACCACCGCGGTCTCCCTCATAGAGGTATTTGTCTGCATTTGCAGCAATCTGCTTAGCCTGCTCCTTGGTCGCAGTGCCGGACATGATGGTGAACACCTGACCGGTGAGCATCATTCTCACACTGCCATCCGCCTGAGTTCCCTCTACCGCACGTCCATTGTTGTCATAATAGCTGTTAAACCAACCCTCATCCAACCATTCTGTCTTGCGGATATGCCCTTTTAGCCACTCCGCTTTCGCTGTCAGCGAACCGATGAGCTCTTTCATGGACACTTTGGTCTTCTTGCCGGACACACTGTGCTCCACACTTGCGCAGTAATCGGAAAGCAGCTTCGTCTTAGCGGTAATATCATCATACAGATCCAAATCATCCTTGAGCAGCAAAGTCATCTCGTCGAGAAGCTCTACCGTTGTGATTCCTTTCTCTTCCATCAGGAAGCTGAGCAAATCTGCCAAATCCTGCAGGTTGCCCGCATATGCAGCGGTAAATGCCACGCTTTCGCCTCTGTCCGCAGCCATATCCAATGCGTCATTCCAGTCTGCACCGCGCAGTCTCATATGATTATGCTCACCGACCTCATAGAACGCTGTCAGATTCTGTACCAAAATATGCTCCAGCACAGAACCGGTGTAGACATTTCCTTTCTCGTCCAACTGTTTCGTACCCTGGGACTCCTCAAACAGAGCATCCACTACCGTGCCTCTGCCCGCCTGCTTATCTTTGAAATAAACCGCATCCTTGAAAAGCAGCTCGGTATCTCCGGTCTGATGGATGTAAAGGGTGGTAGTCATAAAAGGCCACAGCCCATGATCCATCCATACACGGGTGATATTATTTCGGTCAGCCACGAACTCACCTGGCTTGCTGCCAATGATCGTCGCATTGCTTCCATCCATTCTCACGCCACAATAGTTGTTCAGGAGCATCTCCCCCACCGTAGTGGGATTCATAATCAGGAGAGCCAACTGATCCTGCCACAGATCTCTCCATCCTCTGCCGCCCTTACCATAATCATGATGGGGCAGGAAAGAGCAACCGAAAATTCTGCGCAGCATGGGCTGGAAGCTGATCCACTTCATGTAGTTGTCAAATCCGGCATCGCCTGTATGGAAAGAAATATTATTCTCACCAATCCAATGCGCCTTGGTAGCGTCAAGCGCTTTGGTGGTCTTATCCAGATTGCCCAGCTTCGCCAGAACATCCGCCATCAAAGCCTTCGCCTGTTCCTCCAGTGTCAGATTGTTCTCCTCCACATCCTCCACCCCAAGGAACAACAGATAAACCGCCTTCTCTCCGGGTGCCAGGGTCTTCTTTTCAAAGCGAATACCGCCCAGTACTTCATATCCCTCTGCAACCGTTCCCGCCTTGCAGCCCTCAGTCAAGGCAGCTACCGCCTGGGGTACCTCCAGACTACCGCCTTCTCCGATGAAATCCTCCACCACAGGATAAAAAGCCACCGGCTTGCTGCCGTCAGCCTCAGCGCCTGCCACAAAATAAGTAGTATAATTACGTCTATGCCCTCTCTCATCGAAAGAAAGAACAGGACGTACACAAATTCCATCCTCTGTCACATAGGCTCTGTGCAGCAGACTGGTCACATGTCTGTGATCTCTCAGATTATCAGCACTTCTGCCATATATAGGCACTGCTCCAATGGGAGTAAATGTGACACTCTCGTCAGAAGTGTTGGAGATCGTCACCTGCATCACTTCAATATCTTCACCCACAGGCATGAAGGATACTACCTCTGTCTGCATGTTGAAATCTTTGATTTCTCTCGTGATTTTATGCCACATCAGACCGGCTTCCACTGCAACACTTTCCGCATCTTCGGAGAACTTCTTCGCCTGCTGTGCTGCAGACACACCTGTTGCCGAAAAATATCTGCCATCCTCCAAACGGCACCAAAAATTCCTGGAAGACTTGTTGTTATGCAATTCCTCTGCACTGACCGGCTGCAACAGGAAATGATTCTGGTCTATTTTGGAATCGCCGGAGAGCTCCGGTGTAATCGCACTCTTCAGCCCCTTTCCGCCTGCTACGGGAAAATACAGATAACTGTAATTCTGCGCATTTTCCAAACGAAATGTACCATTGTTGTCCAGATAGTTGATGTGTGTCATAGCATTATCCCTCGTTTCTGCCCCATGGGCTTCTTTTACTTCACGTCAGCGCCTATGCGCCCAATGTAGAATAATGATAATAAAAAAAACACCCCGAAAAAATAAATCTTTTTTTCATTTGGTGTTTTTTTTTTAGCAACCTTAAAATTCTATCCCTACGCGCGCCATGACACCCCTTTCATAGGGATGCCTTACCGCCTGCATCTCTGTGATATAATCAGCAGCGTCCTGCAAAAGAGGTGCCGCATCACGACCGGTGAGAACAATCTCCAACTCTTTTTTTCCAAGGGCAAGCAGCTCGCCCAATTTATCCACATCCACCAACCCCCAATTTACAGGGTATGTAATCTCATCCAACACAATCATCCTGCCTGCTCCCTTGCGCGCACGGATAAGCAGTGTATCCAATATCCGGTTGTGGATGGTTGTCAGCTCCGCCTTTTGCTCTTCCGTCATACTACGGTAAAATCCAAAGTTCTTCTCACTGCGGCAGATGGTTACTTCCGGCAGCTTATTCAGTACATACAGCTCCCCTGTATCGTTTCCTTTCATGAACTGGGCAAACGTGACGGGTACACCGCGCCCTGCTGCCCGCACAACGAGTCCCACTGCCGCCGTGGTCTTGCCCTTTCCCTCTCCGGTATATAAGTGAATCACTCCCCGTAGCCTCCTGCTTTCCCGGTAATCAGCCAGGGGGCGGGCTGCAAACGGTAGGTATTTTTGCTTGTAAGCTGTGATACATTCACCTGTATGATCTCCGGATCAATGATGCCCAACTCTTTACAGAGCTTCGGCATGGATGCTGCCACAAGGAAATCCAACGTATAAATCACAAACTCCATTTCAGGATTTAACTGCAGCAGATATTTCATCTCCTGTTCCATGCTGGCGGATGCTACAAGCATAGTCACATCCGGTACAGGAAGTCCTTCAAAGGTATTCTCATCCACATGATCCACAATGGTGACATTGTTCAATCCGAATTGCCCCACATTGTCTTCCAGAGTACTCCTGTCACTGGCGTTATACTCCACTGCAATGACCGTTCCCTCTCCATCCAGAATCGCCGCCTCCACTGCAATGGATTCCCCCGAAATGACACAGATATTTTTGCCGTCGTTAATCTGCATTTTGGACAGGATAATCGCCCGAATCTCCGAGCCCACATAGCGCACGGAACCGGGAGCAAACTCTCTGTTGTCCATGCCGAACTTTAATGTGGTGCGCGCGTTGGGATTGAAGATCAGCATACCCGCCGAAGCATTGATTCCCCGGTCGATCATATCCGCCACCTTGTCCTGCTTGATGGGACCGTTTGGTTCGCTTCCCTCGTTATACACTACCGTGCATTCACCCAACCCTGCATTGTACATACGATAGAAAATATCCGGATTGCCTGCCTCCGCAAAGACCAACACTGTGCGATGTGCCTCCACAGCGGGAATCACATTCTTATTTTTCCTGGTGATATCCAGTATCTTCACATGCTCTAAGTCCACCTCTGTATGTTTCGAAAAATACTCCAGCCATGCCAACACATGTGAATTGTTAAAAAGTCTGTTTTCCATAAAAAGCCGCCCCTTTTCTATACCCTTTTTCTTTCTCTTACATTTTACCATCTGTCCTGGTTTTTTTCAACACAAGAAGCTCTGCCAAAGCTTCTGTTTTCAGACATTTCCCCTGCCAAATATCCTCGCATATCCATAGGGCAGCGGTCTGTCAATCATATCCGCAAAATTCCACCCCTTCTGCAGTTCGTGAGAGATTCTGTTGGGACAATTCACACTTTTGCAATCTGTGCATATTCCTGGACAGACAACATTTTCTTCCTTCGTAAACGTCGCATAAAAAGCCACACTTTTCCTGGGGGTCATACAGTACGCCACATTGCAGGTAACCGGCAGTCCCAAAGTCGCCAAAAGCTTCGGCAGACCCTTGAGAGATAGTGACACCTCCTTATTTGCCTGCTCCCCATCATTCAGAAAATAGTATCTTTCCACATGGTAGTCCGTATGTCCATCCACCCATCGATTGTATGCCTCATAGCCATGCAACAGAATCTCACTCCCCAAAACCTCTATCATATAGCTTTCTGTCAGCAAGCCCTTTGCCATATATCCATCCTGCAGGATATCCACTCCTTCGCCAAGCGTCATTGCCACCTGCGCATAGTTCTGCCCCTGCCTTTGAAGCACCTCGTGATTCCACACAGCCTCCTCCAACATGGTCTTTTGCATTGCCCCTGCCAATGCACGCAAGGTCTCCCGCTCCCCTATGGGGTAATGATAAGCCTTACGCACGCCATCCAGAAAATCATCCTCCGTACACTTCATCAGAATTTCTTTAAAATATCTCTGCACCATATACTTCTCCTGCTATATTCAAAAAGATAAATTCGTGCTATACTGATTCTGCGTAGTCTGATCCCCGATGCAAGCCAGTGGGCACACATCAACGCAGAAAGGTCAGGTAG
Organism: Lachnospiraceae bacterium; assembly: GCA_017478245.1. Lineage (GTDB taxonomy): Bacteria > Bacillota > Clostridia > Lachnospirales > Lachnospiraceae > Acetatifactor. The sequence goes on along the minus strand of JAFVDW010000027.1, from coordinate 67,715 downwards.
CAAAATGAATCATGAAAACACAGATTTCCTTCTACTGAAAGAGGAGCTGCGCCGCACCAGAATTTTTTGTCTGATTTCCTCCATCCTCACGGCATGTCTCCTTGCGGGTGTCATATTTCTCGCCGTAAAATTACGTCCTTTGCTGGATTTTGCCAACGAAACCGGTCCCAAATTGGACGAACTGTTGGTGTTTACCGAGGAGATTACGCCAACTCTGAACCATATTTCAAGCTTTCTGGACGAAGCGGGACCTGCTCTGGAGCAGCTTTCCTCTCTGGACATAGACTCTCTGAACAACACCCTGAAGGGATTGGAGGACTTAGATACGGAATCGCTGTCCGCTGCGCTTCGGAATCTGAATTCCATCTCCGACTCTCTCAACAGCACCGCGGAACGCTTCGGCTCCCTGTTCTCAATATTTACAAACTAAGCTTTTTACGGCTTCTCCAATATGATCTTGCCATCCGCTGCCACCACGCGAATCTTGTTGCCGTCAAGTCCCATCTCCTGCAACATCTCCTGTGGCAGTTGGATGCGCCCTGCCTTGTCCAAAATGGCGAATTCATCCTGGGTCTGAGCCTCATGCCAGTCTATGGTCTTATCGGTATTCTTTACGCGCTCCGCAAAATCCTCCCGCAAAATACGCTCGCTGCTGATTTTGCCATCCCGAATTGCCGCCACCCGCTGTACCTTTTTAGACAAAGACACATCATGGGTCACGATTACAATCGTCACCCCAAGCTCCTCATTCAGCCTGCGGAATATATCAAAAATATAATTTGACGTCTTGGTATCCACCGAGCCGGTGGGCTCGTCCGCCAACAGTATCTTAGGCTGATTGGCAAGGGCAATGGCAATCGCGATACGCTGTTGCTCTCCGCCGGACATCTCCTGCATGCGATGATGCTTCTTATGGGCAAGTCCCACCAGCTCCAACAGCATATCTGCCCGCGCTCTGCGCTCCTTACCGCCGATCAGCTCCATCGGCATCATAATATTCTCATAAGCAGACAGATAAGGCAATAGGTTGCGTCCATTGTTCTGCCAGACGAATCCTACCGTAGAACGTTTGTATTCCACCAGCTCCTTCTCCGTCATGGAAAAGAGATTCTTACCATCTACAAACAGCTTCCCCGCACTGGGACGATCCAGTCCCCCAAGCATATTTAAAAAGGTGGATTTGCCAGAGCCGCTGCTGCCGATAATCGCCATGAGTTCCCCTTGTTCCACGCTCAGATCCAACCCCTGCAGCGCCACCACTTCAATATCTGTGGATTTATATATTTTTACCAGATTGTCCGCCAAAATGATGCCTTCACTCATATCAGCTTTCTGTCCTCCAATTCATACACTATATCCCCCGCTCCCATCAATGAGGTATCGTGGGTCGTCATGACAATGGTCACCTGCTCCCGCTCCACCATCTCCTGAAAAAGCTTCATCACGCCCAAAGCAGTTGCCGAATCAAGCTCCGCAGTAGGCTCGTCGGCAAAAATAATGCCCGGTCTATGCGCCACCGCTCTGGCAATGGCAACCCTCTGCTGCTCTCCGCCGGACATCTCCTGAGGCATATGGTGCATACGCCCCCCCAGCCCCACCATCTTTAAGCATTCTTCCACTCGCTCTGCCCTGCCATCTTTGATATCTGCCATGCGCAGCGCAAACTCCACATTTTCATAGGCAGTCATCATCGGAATCAACGACACCGACTGAAACACAAATCCGATTTTCTTCCGTCGAAGCTTCTCCCGCCTCGCCTCGCTCCACATGGTGATATCCTCCCCCATGCAGAAAACAGCTCCCTTTGTGGGCAAATCCAATGCCCCCAGCATATTCAACAAGGTGGTCTTGCCCGACCCCGAACGCCCCTTTAAGATTGCCAGACACCCCTTGGGAATCTCTAAGGACACCTTGTCCACCGCCACAAAATCCTCCGCCCCTGCCACCGGAAAGGTGCGCACCACATCTATTGCCTGTAAAATGATATCTCCCATAAAGTCTCCTCTTTCATACCTGTCATCAGTCTTCTCCCAGCTTCAATGCACTGCTGATATTCAGCTTTGTCACGATTCTTCCAAGCACCAACAGACAGCATGCCAACACCAGTCCAATGATTGCAAACAACTGAATCATATCTCCGGCTTTCGTGATGAGCTGCAACGGCAGCACCTGCTCTGACGCAGCATAAGCCTGCTGAATCATGGGCACAAACATCCTCGATGCAAGTACTCCCACCAGTCCGCCTGCTGCCACAGCGTACAATCCCGAACAGATCTGCTCCATCATAAGCAGCCAGGTAATCTCGCCCTTTCGCATCCCCATCGCCCGCAGCACGCCGAATAATAATTCTCTGGAGCGAATGGACATAATCCAGTAAATCAGATACCCCACACTGCATAGCAGTAGAATAATCATAAAGCTCATAGACAAAATGCCATTGGTTCCCTGAAACATAGTATCCCGGATAATCCGCTCTTCTTTGGCTGCCATATCCTCCAGAGAGGTCAGCGCAATCTGCTCCTGTTCCTCCAGCCACTGATAGAAGCCTGCGCCATCATCCTCCACATCCAGCCATACCTCATAGGGATACACACCGTTCTTCTCGTTCAGATAGGATAGATTCGCCACAATCATATATTGATCCACCGTCTCCACATTGCCGTCCTCGCCTATCAGATAGGAATAGGGCTCATAGGAGGGCCAATATGGGAAAAATCCATAGATATACCCCACTGTGGTCTTACCGTCTCCATTCTCAAAGACAATACTGTCCCCCAGGTGATAATTTTTCTTTCGCATGAAATTCTCGGACACCAGAACCGCCTCGGGTTCCTGTGCCATGACATTCAAGTATTCCGCATAGCTGTAGGGAAGCAGCTCATCGGACATCTTCGTCACATCAAAAAACCCCTTTGCACGAATGCCCATGAGCGTAAGCTTCATACGCTCCGCTCCCTCATTCATGACGGCATCTGTATCCCTGATGACCTTTGTTGCCGTAACCACACCCGGAATCGTCTCATATTTAGCGAAATCCGGTTCTGTGTAGGTCAGCTTCAACGACGGATTCTGCCGCACGCTTGCCCTGTTATTATTCCACTTTTCTTTCAATGTGATATCTGCGCCCATCACATGTCTGGTATTATTCAGCGCATTCAGCACAATCGTGCGCGCAATCGTGGTATTGGAGATACCAATGGACACTGTCAGGATCAGAAACACAATGATAAATTCCTGTCTTGCCCCTGTGCGGATGGTTCCCAACATAGACACATAGGTAGAAGGCTTCATCCTCTTTTTCCCCAGAGCAAACACGCCCCTAAGCACAAGCGGCTGCAATCTGGCACAAAAAAGCCCTGCTCCCAGGATAAAAAGCGAAAAACTCACATATAACAAAGGATCCAGTGAATTACCCGACAACACATCCCCCACCATACGCTCGCCTAAGCGTCTGAAGGAATAAAAACCATATAGGGAAATCGCCAGTAAAATCACATCCAGATAGCATTTTTTCCACCAGGATTTCTTCTGTCTGGAACGGCTCTGCTTCAGATTCACAATAGAAATCCCGCTGTAGAAAAGTACCGGAAGCGTCGTCACCACCACCGACAGAAGCACTGCTCCTGCCCCATAGAGAATTACATCCGTCGTAAAGCGCACCGCAAGGCTTCTGGTGGCGGAAAACTCCAAAAACGCTGTGGCAGACCCCAGCATTTTACAAAAGAGTGCCCCCAGAGGCAGTCCCGCCACAAGTGATACCAGACCAAGGAGTACGCTTTGCATCAGGTATAATCCGAAAATCTGCCCTTTGGATGCCCCTCTGGAGCGCAGCAGAGAAATCTCATTGCGTTCCATCTGTAACATCTGTCCGGCAATCATGTACAAAAATGCACAGAGCAGCAGCAACACCGGCACCTGGAGAATCACAAGCGTCGCCTCAATCCGCTTTGCCTTGCCGCTATAATCGCTCAAAATCTGCTGATAGGCACTTTCCACAATATTGTCCTTAAAATCAGTCTTTCTGCCCAGACGCTCCATGGAGCGCATCAGTCGGCTCACCTCTTCAACCTGTATGCTCTCATAATCCCATACATAGCTCCAGTTGCCATGCAGATTGAACTGTTCCTCCACGCCCTCTCCCAAAAAGGACTCGCGAAAAGCCTTCACGGGTACAAAAACCTGTTTTGCAAGATCCTCCTCCACCGGCTCCCAGAAAAGCTCCGTCTCATCCAAAGGTCTGAAAATCCCTACCACTTTCAGCGTAAGGGGACTTCCATCCGTATTCTTCCAAAGCTGATAGGTATATTCATCCTCTATCAGAATATCCTGCTCCATCATAGCCACATCACTGACCATGACCTCCAGATGCCCCTGTGCGTCCCGCTCTGTTTCCGGCAGCCTGCCATACAGCAGTTCAATATGATTCTCCAGATCAGATATCGCCCCCAACGTGATGCGCTTGATACTCTCGTCATCACGCACCACTGTGGCTTCTGTCTTCTGCGCCGACAAACGATAGGTAGTCACCCTCTCCAGCACATCGATTCCCAGCTCCTCTACCGCTTCGTCCGTCTCTTGCTCCATAACCGCAAAGCCAGTTGCCGAGCTTCCCTTCAGTTTATTTAAAGCGACCCCAAAAACCGCCGGCCAACGCCCTTCCTGCTCTCTGTACTGCGCAAACTCGTCCGTCAGCATTTTCTGAAAGGAAGATACCCGATACAGCGGAAAACTGACTGCCACCGCAATCAATAACACATTACCGATGAGCAGGCATAAGACCATCCACTTTTTATGTAATAACTTATGTAACATCAAAGAAAACATTGTTCGCTCCTATTTATACACAATCTGCATGCCCTCAGACAAGCCCCTAAGCACCCAATACTCCTCCACATTACTGCCGCCGGGCAGAAACTGTGTCTTCACCAGACTTCCATCCTCCCTAAGAAGGGTGACATAATACTTTTCATTCTGCACTGTCACCGCCTGCTTGGGCACCACAATCACATTCTGTATAGTCTTTAGATTCGTATTCATGGTGGCAGAGTTCAGATTTGCACGGTTTACCTGATTGGCACCCTCTTCCGGATAAAGGCGAAATACCGCCCGGTCTGTATCTAGATTTCCATACAATGCCAGTTGACCGCCATTCACCACACGCCCCGGCATTCTACCTGCGCGTGTTTCAAACTCCACCTCTTTTCCGTAAGGCATCTGTTCCGCCTGCATGTCAGTGTACAGATAAATCTTATCGTCATCCATGATATGACAGATATAATCTCCCTCATGCAACACTGTCCCCTGGGAATAACGAGTTTCGTACAGCACATATCCTGCCCGATCCGCCTTTACTTCATAGACCTCCCCCACCTTCGCAAGCTTGTCTATCCGCTTTTTCGCCTCCGCAATCCAGTTGTTGAAGCGATAGCTTTCATTCTCCCAATCCAACTGCCGTTGTCTATAACGGATATCTGCGATCTGTTGCTCGTAGGAGTTGTAAATGTAGGGGCGCTTGCTCTCCATTTCCTCCAACTCCTCTTTCGCAGCAGCCTCCGCCTCACCAAAACGCTCCTGTAGTCTGGTCAGCGCCATCCGCGCCTCCTCCACCGCTATTGGATCTTTTTCCACATATACCGTAGCGAGCACATCGCCCACTTCCACATAATCCATGTATTCCGCCATGTAGGTACCAAATTTCATATGCTCCTCTTCCAACGCAAGACGCACACTGGGAAAATCCTCCAGACTTAAGGTGCGGTTCAAGGTCTGCCGCAGTGCTGTCTCTGTAAATGTTCCCTTCTCCAGTGTCAGCACCTGATAGTGATCGTCTGCGCCCGGCGTCTCCCGGTTTTCTGCCTCAGGAAGCAGCAGGTAGTCCTCTCTGGCAATCTCCTGCTGTTTACCGCTTCCGGTGTCTGTCACCAGCTTCACTGGCAATGTGCAGCCCGTCAACAAAAAAGCACAGGGAAGCACATGCAACCATAATTTATTCCTGCACATAGACTGCATCTCCTTCCTCCAGACCGCTTAGAATCTCTACCATCAATCCATCGCGCATTCCGGTTTCCACCAACACCTGCTGTTTTTTGCCATCCACATCCCGATAGACATAGGGCGTGCCGTTCATGGAGCCCACCGCCGTCTCCGGCAGCAGCAATACATCCTCTTTATGCTTAGAGGTCATCCTAATCAGACCATAATCTCCGAAAGCAAGCTCCCCGTCAGGATCAACAATCTGAAACTCCGTAAAATTATCATTGGCTCTGCCGCGCATCTCCAAATAAAACTTACTGTCCCGCTGCACAAAATTCACCTCATAGTCATGACCGTCCTTCCAGAATACAATGCGCTCCATCCCTTGAACGGCATTCATACTTACCGCCTCACAGCGTGCGTAAGTCACGCTCTCATCCGCCACAGCCACATAATAGAGATTGGTGTCAATACGCTCCCCATACTGCACCTGGGCGGTGGCTACAACCGTTCCATCAAAAGGAGCCACTATGCGATTGCCACTGCTTTGCTGCTTCAGGCTGCTCAACTGCCTGCGACAATGGGGCAGCTCCAGTTCATACGTCTCCTGAAGCTGTTCAAGCTGCAGCTCCAAACGCTTCTTCTGTTCATCTGCTTCCCCTGCCTGCACACACAACGCAGTATATTCCGGCGTTCCATATTCCGTGCTTTCCAGTTGCTCGTACACTCTATCCAGACCAAGCTGCGCGATTGCCTTCTGATTTTCCAGAGTTGCCTTTTGATATTCATAATCTACAGTAAGGCTCTCCAATTCTTTCTGTTTGGCGGCAATTTCGTCTTGCAGATTCTTCACTGCCGGAGCTGCCAGCACATCTCCCTTTTTCACCTGATCGCCCAACTGCACCTTATATTCTCCGAAAAAGCCTGTCTCCCCAAACGTAAGCTGCTCCATCTTAGGACCAACCCACGCTTCCAAATCCGTAACCAGAGCAATATCTCCTCGAACAACCTCCACCAGGGCTTCCGCCTCCATAGCTGATTCCTGCAATTCAATGATTGTCGCATGCTCCCCTACAGGCTCCGCGCATGCTGCAAGCAATGCAGTGCTCATAAGCAATACATTACGCATAAGCAATATGATGATTTTTTGTCTTTTTTTCATTGCGTTTCTCATCTTCTTTATTATGATTCTTATTTTTTTACTTTTTTAATGCCACGATATCTCCCTGAGAAAGTCCCTTGGTAATCTCCACCATGCCCTCTCCCTCCAAGCCTACTGTCACATACTGCATTTCCAAAAGCCCCTCTTTCGCTATATATACAAACGGACCCTGGTTGGACTGATGCAGGGCGCTTTTCGGAATACAGAGCACCCCTTCCCGCTCATCCAGAACCAGTCCGATGCTGCCTTCCGTCCCCGTGCTCACCAGCTCCTCTGCCAAGGGTTGAAACAGCATCCTTCCGTCCCATTCTTCCCTGTGCACCGGAACAACCTCCACGCTTTTGCTTTCACTGCCCACGCGATAGGTGACCTCCACAGTTTCTCCCTCTGCAAAATACGCTGCGTATTCATCGGTTTCCGCTATAAAGTAACAGGAATCCAGATTGCTGATTATCGCCACCGTGTTGCCCGCTCTGCTGAAGGTATCCTTCAAAGGGCTTGCCAGAAATGTAATCTCTCCGGTAATGGATGCAAAAAGCTGCCCGTCCTTTAACTCCTGTCTATATTCCTTAAGTCTTTTGCGTCCAATAGACACCTGATCCTCCAAATCCTCTATGGCATTTTTATATTGTCGGTCGATGGACTTCTTTTTCGCTTCCAACTGCTTCTTATCCTGCTCCGAGCGGGCAGTGTAACTGTAAAGTATGTCTGCACTGGCTTTGTCAAAGTCATATAGCTCTTTCGTCTGTTTCAACTTAAGCTCCAGGCTTTGCACCAGATACTCCTGTTCCTCAATCTGTTCCTCCACATCTTTCACGTCCAAAGCTGCCAGTAGAGCACCCTCCGACACAAAGTCTCCCTTTTTGACACTCACCTGGACGATCATCTTATCGCTGACAGGGAAGGCATGCTCCACCTCCTCAGTGGACGTATAGGTACAGGGAATCGTCACCCGCTGAATCACATTTCCATATTCCACAGTCGCCGCGGCAAAGCTTTCCTGTTCTTCCTCCTGCACCAACTGCACCTTCTCTTCCTCTGCGTCTTGATTTCCACAGCCTGCAAGCACCATAGACAAACCAACCACTATCATCAACCCTTTGATTTTTCTCTTCATAAGCTTTCTGTACCCTCTTGCCCAGTCCTTCCGTCGAATCCCCCGCAGCAAGCTAAGAGACTCTTTTAGTATACAGTATAAAAGAAAGATATCGCATCTGCAATATCTTTCCTTGGTTTTGCTTCTATTCTTTTTTCCGTTCTTTCAACTGCTCTACATAAGACACAAACGCCACTCTCATAAGCGGATGCGTGACAGAAAAGGAAAGACTCTGTTCTGACAAATACTGTATGATAACCGAATTATCCGTCACGCCAATCCTGATATTGACAAAAGGAATCTCCGGATTTGTGTACACATGATAATCTGCCGCTTGTTCTGCTTCCGTTTTTTGCATATCAATCAATGAGCGGCAGTTCTTGAATAAAGACTCAAAAGACCTCCCCCGGATTCAAAAATAAGATGTGTGTGAACCGTCCGCCATTTCTCACAGTACAATAATAGCTCTCATATTGTGACAAAACAAATTGGCAATGCCGTTTTATTTGTCACAATATATCTACTGCCCTATATATTCCTGTACTCGAGAACTTTCCTATCGTTTAAGCAAAAATGAGAATGCCTTTCGACATTCCCATCTCTCTTACTGTATCCCTTTATTTTACCCGCAGACATCGGGCGGCATTCAGCACTGCCAACACCATCACGCCCACATCCGCAAAAATCGCCATCCACATATTGGCAATACCAACGGCGCCCAGTATCAGGCACAGGCCCTTCACCGCCAACGCAAAAATGATGTTCTCATATACAATCCGCAGACATTTTCTGGAAATCCGCATCGCCTGGGCGATTTTCGCCGGATTGTCATCCATCAATACAATATCCGCTGCCTCAATCGCCGCATCGGAGCCCAGTGCTCCCATGGCGATACCAATATCCGCCCTGGAAAGCACCGGTGCATCATTGATACCATCCCCCACAAACGCCAGATCCTCTTTCCCATCTTTGTCTGCAAGCAGACGCTCCAGCGCTTCTACTTTGTCCGCGGGAAGCAATTCACTGTGCACCTCATCCAATCCAAGCTTTGCCGCCACATGCTCTGCAACTGCCTTACTATCCCCGGTCAGCATCACCGTCTTCGTTATACCGGCAGCCTTCAGTGCCGCAATCGCTTCCGATGCCTGTTCCTTTATCACATCTGCAATCAAAATATATCCGGCGTAAGCTCCGTCCACAGCCACATGCACCACAGTGCCAACCCCTGCCGGACTCTGGCATGCCACTCCTATACGTTCCATCAGCTTTTTGTTGCCTGCCGCAACGACAACACCGTTCACCTTCGCCATCACGCCATGTCCGCCTATTTCTTCCACGTCTGTCACAAGACCGCTTTCCGTCACCACATCCCCTGCGTCTGTGCCATCCGCAATCCCCTGCTCCCGGGCATACGCCTCTCTCAAACTCTTGCTGATGGGATGGTCTGAATAGCTCTCAGCGTGGGCTGCATACTTCAAAAGTTGCTGCTTAGTCATCCCTTCTGCCGGGCTTATCTCCGTGACCTGAAATACACCCTTCGTCAAGGTGCCTGTCTTGTCAAACACCACACATCCGGTTCGGGACAAAGCCTCCAAATAATTGGAGCCCTTCACCAGGATCCCTTGGGCACTGGCGCCGCCGATGCCGCCGAAGAAGCTTAAGGGTATAGAGATCACCAACGCACAGGGGCAACTGATCACCAGGAAAATCAATGCACGAATAATCCAGCTCTGCCACTGTGGTGTCATTCCCGCGAGCAATCTGAACACAGGAGGCAAAATCGCCAGTGCCAGCGCACTATAGCAAACCGCCGGCGTATAGACCTTGGCAAACTTCGTAATAAAATTCTCCGGACGGGATTTTTTCATACCGGAATTCTCTACCAGCTCCAGAATCTTAGTCACTGTGGACTCACCAAACTCCTTGGTCGTGCGCACCTTGATGAGACCTGTCATATTGACGCAGCCACTGATACAAGCATCTCCCGCCTGTACCTGTCTGGGGATACTTTCTCCTGTCAGAGCACTGGTGTTCAGCGTGCTGCTGCCCTCCACGATGACACCATCAATGGGAATCTTCTCTCCCGGCTTCACCACTATGACCGTTCCTACCTCCACATCGTCCGGGTCCACCTGTTCCAGATTCCCTGCTTCATCCTCAACATTGGCATAATCCGGGCATATATCCATCAGGGCGCTGATATTACGGCGGCTCTTGCCCACAGCCACCGACTGAAACAGCTCGCCAATCTGATAGAACAGCATAACCGCCACACCCTCGGTGTACTCTCCAAGCGCGATTGCCCCCACCGTCGCCACCGCCATCAGGAAATTCTCATCAAAGACCTGGCCATGTAAGATACCCCGCACTGCCTTGCGCAAAATATCATATCCGATGACCAGATACGGAACCATGTAAAGTATCAAACGCCCGATTCCTTCCACCGGCACAAAATGCAGTACCAACATCAGAATCGCGGCTATTACAATCCGCACCAGAACTTTTTTCTGTTTTTTCGTCATAGTTCGTCATCCCTTTCTAAATCTCTACTACTGAACCCAAACAGTTACCCAAATATCAAAAGAAAACTCCGTCCACAATCAGACGGAGCAACTCCTTACAGATAGATTTCAAATTCATCCTCGATTTTCTTACAAGCCTTGCGCGCCTGCTCCATCACTGCTTTTTCATCCACACCCTCTGCGAATTCCACCTTCATCTTCTGCGTCATGAAATTGACGGTAGCATTGGTGACACCCTCCACGGACTTGGTAGCATCCTCCATCTTCAGTGCACATGCGGGACAATACACTTCAATTTTATAAGTCTTCGCCATAATAAACCTCCATCCTATACTCACGCTGATATTTTGAACATGCCTAAGCTTATCATTTTGATTCGTTTGAATTTATATTCGTTTGAATCCTTGTTCATTTGAATCATTGTTCATATGTTTATATTAGCACATTTTCTTCATTTGTCAACCCTATCTTTGCTAATTTTTCCCGATCTGTCATAGCGTAGACCATTTGTCCCTGTTTCATATAATATCTGATACGACATTGCAGTGCCCGCGCCATGTTATTTGTGTCATGTGCGCGTTCAAAGCATTGTATACTTTTATTTATCATCTGCAAAGCCTCTCTGGTTCTGTGCTTCGCCATCACTGCTTCATAGAGGTAAAGATATGCCTGCCCCTTCAGCGTCTCTTCCCCGCAATCAGCAAGCAATCTTTTCGCCTCTTCCTCCATAGCCTCTCTTCGATCTGACTCCAACAGAAGCTGACACTTTAAGATACGATTTTCACACAACGCCTTGACATCCTTGACCTCCTCAAAAAAGACCAACGCCTCCTCCACACAAGTCAACGCTTCCTCTCCTCTTCCCATGAGATAGAGTGTGTTTGCCATGTTGACTCTGGTTCTGGCAGCATAGTCATACAATTCCAACGCCACCTCTGCCCGGAGCACCTGCGTAAATATCTTGTAAGCAGTCTCATATGCACCGCCCTGCAACGCCATGATAGCATCCTTATTCTGCTGTTTAAGCATGTCCGCGATTTTCTTGCCGTCCATTCTGATACTCCTCCAACACTGTCAGTTCCTGCAATATCATTGCACGCTGTTTTTCCCCTAAATATGGAAGTGCCATCCGATAAATCTCTATCGCCTCGTCCCAATCGCCCTCCTGTTCTTTCCTCATACCGCTCTTTATCAACGGTCCCATCAGTTTTCTCATCAACTGTCTTGCCTGCTCCTCCAGCTCCTCTTCCCCCGAAAGCTTATGGGCACATACTGCATATTGAAATGCCTTCAGGGGCTCTTCCATCACAACACAAAGATTTGCCAGCGAGAGGTATGCCATCTTTTTCCCCTGCTCATACTTCGCCACTGTACATAGTGTCAATATATTTTCGTAAGTATTCTCCGCCTCCCTATAGTGCTTCTCCTGCACATAGCCAAAGGCAAGATTATACATTTCTTTCAACTGATTTGCTATCATTTCAGAGAGAGTTGCCATTTTGTGCCAGCCTCCTTCTTTTCTTTCTCCATAGATAATTTCCAATATTCGCGCACAGACTCCGTCTTTGATTTCTTCCGCTTCTTCTGCTGCCTGTTGATGCCAACATCCATCTTTCTGTCTTTCACAGACAGTTTTTCCTGTCGCTTCATAAATTGTCCGAAAGCTTTCTTGGAACGGTAGATTTCTGAATATTCACAAATTGCATCAATATCTAATACAAACGTGTCAGCTTCCTCGGATGGTGCCGCCTTCTCCTCGGACTTTCTCATTGTCACCTGCGGATGGTGCTTCAGCGCCATAGGCATGTCCGCGTTTTTCTGTCTGTCCGCCACCATCGCCAATGGCTCCGCAGGTGCCTCATCCGCTTCTTCATCGACATTCTGTTGTGCCACCTCTGGAGTTAGCGTTTCCTGGCTGTTCTCCTCCGCCTCTTCAAACACGCAGAGATTCTCGTCCTCCAACCAATCCATATTCTCCCCAAAAAGTAACGAGTTTGCCATTAATCCTTGCAGCTTCTCATCCATTCTACCGTTCCAACCCTGCTTTCTACTGTTGTATATCTTACTTAGTTCATGCTCTCTTCTGCCTCTGCCAGTTCCTGCTCAAATTGTGCGGCAAGATGCTGTGCCTTCAACTCAATCTGCCGCTGCACTATGGTGTTAGGAGGTACTGGCACCAGTCTGGTACGAAGTGTACTCGCACCCTCCTGTGTATAATTGTATTTACTGGAATAAGTAGCGTTAATAGGGGTACTGCATACGCGATAGCCCTTACCGGTACGCGCATAAGTAAGCTTTTTCCCTTTTTGCTCTTGTTCAGAAGTAAACTCACTGTTCACAGTAATTGCCATCTTTACCTCAATGATCGTCTCGGCGAACTGATAAAAGGTGGGTTGAAAACCTGCTCCAATCATGGATGTCTCAATGTCATGCTCCACCAGCTTGCCGTTCTTATCCAGAATCAGACTCGGAAGACTGACCGGCGCTTTTTTAACATCACCCATTTCGCGGAGTATCTCTACAGAATTTTCATCCAGCTTTTTCTGTGCTTCCGCGATGGAATTTGCCATCTGATATACCATTTCACTGAATGGTACATTTAATAATTCCTGCCCTACCGACATGCCTATGCAACTCCTTCCTCATTGTTAAGAGCTTCCTCTGTCTTACCCATCAGCTCCTTGATTTCTTTCTGCATCAACTCCGACTTCAAATCCAAATAATTTTGCAGAAAGCTGTTGGGGGGAACCGGTGTAATCTTGGTACGCAACAGGCTGGAACCCTCAACACTATATGAATACTTACTGGAGTAGCTTGCATTCACGGAGGCGGAGAAGCAGCCAAACTTAGCCTTCGCTGACGCAGACACACTCTTTTCTGTGGTTTTGCTCATCGAAATTGCCATTTTTACTTCAATGATTGTGTCTGTAAACTGATAAAAGGTAGGCTGAAAACCTGCGCCCAACATAGTCGTCTCATATTCACCGTCTGCTTCTGTCAAACTGGGCAATGTCACCTTATTGGTTGACATAAGCTTTGCAATTTCACAGCTCACCAAATCCAACTGATACTGTCCCTCTGCGATTGCACTTGCCAGTTTTACAACCATCTCCGGAAATGGTACATTCAATAATTCCTGTCCTACATCTGCCATTTTAGTTTTCCTTTCTTGTCTGTCTCATTTTGTCGTCATTTACTTGTTGTTATGTAAGCCTACTTGGGGATAGCCCGAATGGATATCTTGATACTGCTCAAGCCCTCCTCTGTAGGCTGCTCCAGATTGGGTGCAGCAAAACGCATGGTTCCATTGCCGTCATGATACACCTGCGCTTTTAAATCTACATCCATACTGCTGATCACATACTGCGCATAGCTCGTATCGGTGCTGCCATTGCTGTTAAAATCTGCAATGGTTCTGTTAAGATACCGTGACAGTTCCTCCGCCGTGTAGGAGGAATCAAATTGCTTTTGTAAGGTCTTGTTCCTCTCCAACACGGTATTTGCCTGCTCCTGCAATGCCTGTATGACCTTATTCTGCTCATTGAGCTGAAGCTCCATAGCCTTGATGCGCTTCGCTTTTCTTGTCACATCCGCTTTCGCAGCCGTCAGCTCTTTTTTTACGGTTTCTATTGCATCCGCCATTTTCTCTCCTGCCCTTCCTGTCCATCCTTATCACCCTACTGTCAACTTTGGAACATCGTCCATCAGCACAAGTGTACCTGCTGTGATACTCTGCTTTTTCACTGTCATTGTCAACACATCTGTCAGATTCAAAGCCTCCTCCTTCTCATTCACCAACTGATACACCGTAATCCCCTCTGTCTCCAGTGCAGCCACAGCTTCCTCTACGGTCATTCCCACACATGCCGGCATAAAAATGCGCATGGTAAAACGCTCTGCAGGCGGCACAGGGACAAAGCGCAGCTTCAATGTGCTCTGTTCCGTTTTCTCAGTTCTGAAAGTGTTCTGAAAGGTTGCATTCATGGGCATGACTTTGACCCTGCGATTGTTTTTCATCTCAGTAGTGTCGGTATGCTCTTCCACAAAGGAATAATCCATTTTCAGTTCAAAATCCACCTCGGGCATCACATACCATGTGGCGTTCAAGCCAGTCGCATACAGGCTATCATTCTGCAAAATCTCTTTCTGAAGTTCCATGGCATGAGTATCCAACTCATACTGGGCTTTGGCAATTCCTTTTCCCAGTTCTGCTATGACTGCGGACAAATCGCTGTAGGCGCTCTGCTCTTTCGCAGCGCTCTTCTGGCTCTGAGCCTGTGTCTCTGCTGCATGAAAATAATCGCTGCTAAGGCTCTGTGTCTCAAAGGCGATTGCCGGACGAGGCTTTACAGACTGTAGCTCTTCCAGCTTTTCCCGTGTCAACTGACTTTCCTGCTTGCGTCCACGAAGTTTTCCGACAATCCCCTGTGAATTGAAAGCCTGAAACTGCTCTACAGAACAAATACCTGCCTGTATCAGCTCCACAGCCATCTCTGCCGTCATACCGTCTATCCGCAACAGTTCCGCCTGTATCGCCCAATATGTAATATTCTCCAATGAATATCCTGTGGCTTTTGCCAACCGTTTTCTGTCCTCCGCTGTTCTGGTTGCGTCGTACATTCCCTTCACAGTGGTGATTCCCTGTGTTCTTAACACCTTAGCGATTGCGGGATCGATTCCCACGATTCCGGCTAAGCTTATTCTCATTACTCTCCCTCCTCTCCTCAAAAGTATTTATAGTTACAGCCCCTCTTTGCGAGGTGCGTAGCTACCAGTGTTTATTCGCTGATCATAGTCGGCGTCAATATACTCCGTGCCTTTTGGATAAACGGATGAACCTCTCTATCCATATCCTCATATATTTCCTGTGCACAAAGTAACAGATCATCTATCTGTATCTTGCTGGTTTCTATTTCATTTTTATTTGCTTTTTTTGTGTTCCCCCCTGTTACCTGACAGGCAAACACATACAATTCCATCACAATTTCGTTTAAATGTCTTACATAGGTTTCACGATATTTTAAACATGCAGATTTTTCATCATTTTTTTTCTGTTTCAACGTTTTGGGTCTTCTATTATAGTATCTTCTGCCATGTTTTCTTCTTTTTTTATGTTTAACGGTTTTAGGCGTTAAAATGTCGTCCAAATACATCACATGCGTATACAGGACATCCAATCTTTCTTTCGACGATACAATATTGTTATACCCTACTGTTTTCAGGATATCTATCGCGTACTTTCCCAATACCCCTACGTCGCTTTCCACTTTTTCATATTGATACCCCGCTTTCGTGGGAGCGAAATCAGACGCTGCAGGCTGCAGGGGATATATGCCGGATACAAAGCTACGGATTTCCGAAGGCTTACACCTTGCAAGCACCATATACAGAAAAGCTGCAGTACAATCTCTCGCATAGTCCGCATTTCTTGTATTCTTGTAATAATATGACATATCATGGTTGCCTGTCACCTCATATGTGGCACACCACACATCCGCGTACGCATGCCTGCTGCCATCCTGCTCAGCATAGTCAGCAAACAAAAGTATCGTAGGAACATTGTTCCTCAAATAATTTCGAATCTTTTCCTGCCTTTTATATTCCGGTAAAGTAGACACTGTCACTATATTGCTTTCACATAGCGTATCCGGTTCTAATTCCATCCCTTCCGAGGTTTTGCAAAACAGATCATACGCCCGTTTACTATGAGAATTTGCAAAGCTGTCCTGTATCATATGACACACCGTTCCCAAGGCAACAAACCGCGCTATCTGACATATATCCTCTCCGCCATATTTCTCCCCATAGTCCTTGTCTACAAAAAAATCCCTGATAGTCATATGATAATATGGTGAATAAAATTTTTTATCGGCACTCCTCAACGCCTCTCTAAGGCTCCTTGCCCGGGCAAGCTGTTGTGTTTTTATCTGTTCGCCGCTATCCTTTGGTCTGCTTTCCGTCCATTTTTTCAGTTGCACAGAGTCCACCAGCATCGCACCGACCATGGTCAACATAACATCCTGGTCATCCAAAGTGCCGTAATATTCTTCCCATGTACAATCAACAATATCCTTAACATAACTATTGCCTGCGGCATCCTGCAGGTGAATTGGTTTTTGATTATAGATATCAACCCCAAACTCCATCCAGCGAAGTATTTTTTCCTTGTCGAATTGATAATCCCCACCTGATGTGGCCATTGAGTGCAAGAACTGCATTTCACCCAGATGCGTCTGATTAATGAATTCATCCCCCCAAATTGCTTTTTCTCTGGTATTCTCCCCATTCCCGCAATAATAGTTTCGTGCCCTTCCCATCCCACACCACTGATTATTCTCATCAACTCTATATGTCAAATCTCCAGTGGAAAACTTAATTGCAAACATGACATTGCCATAGGGTCCCCTGTCATTAAACTGACTACCGTGAACCAACCATTCTATAGCATTATCTGACAATGGGTTGACGCCCTTTCCACCACGCTTCCAGATTGCCTGTACACTCTTTGCACCATCTCGCGTGAAAACCTCATGAACGCCATCCGCTGAAAGCGTGCCAAGTAATTATCCTTTTCTTTCCAACTGATTCTTGTATATTTGAACCGGATCCGAATGTGCATTTAATATTACTTGGGGTTCATGACTATATATCTCTCCATATTTCCTCATTTTTTTCATAGGAACCTTTAACTGCATCATGGCGACGCTCTCCCAGCCGTCCACACACCATGCTTGAATCGGCGCCTCGGCAGAATGATACAAGGTTCTTCCGGTACGCTTTCCGAAAAACAACTGAAAAAATAATACCTTTTTTTCAGAATCGAGTATTTTACATGCCAATTCATCCGCCTCTTTCTCAAGGCGGAGCCGGTTGCTCGCAATATAAGCTCGTAATTCTTTCGTCGGATAGGATAAAGAAAGTACTGACTGCTGCCAGACATGAACGATTTCGTGTAAAAAAATGAACAACCCTCTTGAGCAAGCTGTTTCCCCTGCTAAAGCCTCGCGAAGCAACTTGCCTGAAATTGTAATACACGCTCCCTGTGTATAAGCAAGAACTGCCTGTGGCAAAGCATTAGATACCTGAATATCCAATGTACTCCAATTCCACTCCCCCATTTCATCTAAGATAAGACACAACTCGTCTTTTCTGTCACTCC
Source organism: Lachnospiraceae bacterium (assembly GCA_017478245.1). Taxonomy (GTDB): domain Bacteria; phylum Bacillota; class Clostridia; order Lachnospirales; family Lachnospiraceae; genus Acetatifactor. Next base: position 49,803 of record JAFVDW010000027.1, on the reverse strand, counting down.
TGAATCTGCTCATCATCCCCGAAGTCTCCCTTATATTTTTTATGACAATCCCCTTCATTCCCTGTCATTTTTCCTCACATTTCCTGATTATATCAGAATATTTTCACTTTTGGAAGAACAATTATGTAAAAATCGTTTTTTTATTTTATTTATATAATTTAAATAATAACAATAATAGTTATTATTATCATTTAATTGCGACTCAATTATAGGTATTGCAGAGCAATTTCTTATTACATAAAAAAAGCCCCTATACCAGGTATTCAACCTGATATAGAAGCTCTCAAAAACCTTTATGAATTGTGATTTATCAATTTCATGATCATCATTGCACACTCTCCGCGAGTAGCATTTCCACCGGGGTCAAGACGATATGTGGATATATCACCCCCTGTGCCCTTTCCGCTCATAATTTCCTGCGTCACTGCCCAGTTCATCGCCTCCTGCGCCCAACTGCTCACTTTGGAGCCATCCGCAAATTATGCGATACTATCTTCCTCAATCGTAGCATCATAGCCTTTCAGTATCGCATATTTATAAAACATCTGCGCCAACGCTTCTCTGGTAATGTTCCTGCCAACGCCAAAGGAGCCATCCGCATTGCCCACAGCAATATTTTTTTCCCTTGCCCAAAACACTGCATTCAAATACCACTCTCCGGGCACGATATCCGTGTAGGCATACTCTGTAGTTATCGTTGGTTTGCCTTCCATATTGTACAACACCTGCACAACTTCATCACGCGTAATATTTTTATTTGCATTGAAGTATGTACCTTTACCAACCATAATATGATGCTGATAGACGTAGCTGACAGCGTTATACCACCATTCGTCACCGTTCACATCCTCAAACAGCTCGGCAATCGTCTGTTCGTCGCCCTGTCCACCTTCATTGTCGCCTTCATTTCCTCCTTCGTTGCCGCCTTCACTCTGCACTGCTTCCGTCGTAATGGTAACCGTCAAATCACCGGCGACCTTGGTAATGCGGTAAGTGTTTGCAACCCTAGCCGTCTCCGAGATATCCTTCAGATTCTTATAGCTGCCGGTCACAACCACACCGTTTTCCGCAATCTGATACCCATCCGCTACGACTACTGTGAAGTTCACCTGTCCATTGCCGGAGGCATCCTCTGCACCACTACCACCGTCTCTTGCATATGTAGATGTCACTCCCGTCTCATCCGCTGCCAAGTAGTCCTGCGTATAATACACGTCAATGCGGTCAACACCGCCATCCACTGTGAAGGTAGCTGTGTATTTTGTCGTTTTTTCCTCTTCTCCACCTTGTTCACCCGAATCCGTTGTATCCGGCACTTTGTAAACTACTACCTTAGGGATTGTCTGATGCTCCGTTTCCCCACAAACGCCACAGGTATAAGTCATGACTCCGTCTGTGTCCTCCGTGGCTACTGTTGTTACACTGCCGCCATCCCATGTATGGGTAAAGGCGCTACCTGTAGCACATGCCACACTTCCGCTGCCAGTACCAATGTTGTAGGAAGCTGTGGTCTCCGGGGAAGACCAGAAAATGTAATTTACCCGCTTTGTTGCCAGAGCCTGGTATATAGCAGTCCCCGACGCGTCACTGATCGTCACAAGGGTATTGGCATTGACCGACGTATTGGTGGACGCCTTGTAGGACTGGCTTCCCAAAGCGGGATTCACTGTTCCCATCCCCGAAGAGCCTGCGCCAAGAACCGTTGCGCCATCAATCAGAATGCCTCCATCATAGTCCAGCGGCTCGTTGTCTCCTCCTGCCTGCATGCCCCAGATTTCCAAATTGCCTCCATAGAGGAAAATATTGCCGTTGGAATCCAACCCATCTCCGTCCACATTTACATAAATGTCTCCGCCATATACAGTAATAGCAATATCGGTATCTGCAATGCTGCCTCCACTGGTATTACCGTCGCCGAAACCGCCATTACCGCCGACGAAGCCGCCATTTCCGCCACCGAAGCCGCCATTTCCGCCGCCGAAGCCACCATTTCCGCCGCCGGGTCTAAAGCCGTCTCCGCCGCCCATCCCGGGATCTGAACCGTTGGAGGAACCTCCTGCCGCATTGATACCGTCATCTGTTGCAGCCACATAATATTTTCCGGAATAGATGTATACATTATATGCTTCCAAGCCCTCATAGCTGTTTCTGACGGTTATGTAGGGATCCCTCTCCAGTCCGCTCTCGCTTCCCAGTACCAGTGCCGTATCAGCATGCACGCCATCGTCACCGGTCTGTATATCAAAGGTACCGCCTGTGATATTTACATAGGCATCCGAATGGATTGCGTCATCTGCGCAGTTCAGCGTAAAGGTGCCATTGTAGATATTGATAATGGGCTCAGCATCCTCATTCTCACCATTAGAAGCCTTCAAGCCCTTGCAGCTCATGGTACTAGAATCAAAGCCGGAGCTATTATAACCATTCAGTGTCGTAATATTGAATGCACCATCTGTGATATTGAGCAGGTTGGCTGCCTGAATACCATCTCCCTGCGCATGGATGGTGATAGTGCCGCCATTGATATACACTGCTCCCGCACTGGCTGTATCGTCCGCATCCGGTTCCGACTTGATACCGTCATTGGCACTCGTCACATCCACTGTACCGCCATTAATCGTGACAGTACCGTCACTGGCAATTCCATTGTTGGCTGCATTGACATGGATGGTGGAGCCGTAAATGCCAATTTCCGCCTCGGCGCCGCCCTTGATGCCGTTCTTGCAGGATGCTGCCTCTATATTCAGCGTGCCCGCACCGGCAATGTACAAAGTCGAACCGCTTTTTACCTTAATCGCTGCACCTTCAAAATCTGTGTTTGTCTCTTCTGTAGAGGCATCCTCCGCATCTGTCAGCGTCGTTGTCCCTTCCACGTCAATGGTCACGGTGCTATTCTTTTTTACAACCACAGGTGCCGTGGTGGACGAACCAAGGGTCAAATCCTCTAAAATAAGCTTCACCCCTGACAAATCCTTCGCAATTACCACAGAGCCCTCGCTGCAGCTTCCGGTCACCGTGTAAGTTCCCGCCGCATTGATGGTAAGTGTCGTACCACTGATCTTGTAACCGCTGCCGGATGTAGTCTCCTCAATACCGCTGTCCGAAAAGGTCAGCTTTGCATTCGTTGAAGCTGCCGCACGCACGCTAAGCCCTGTGGCAGAAAACAGACTGCACAGCAACGTGACCGCCAATCCGAGACTGATTGCTCCATATTTCCTCTTCATACAGTACCCTCCTTCATGAAAACATGCTTTACATCTTATCTGTTTGTCCCCTATTATAGCCCTGTATCCTTAAATGAACTTTAAAAATTTTTATAAAGCTCAATTATTCCTATCAGCAAAAAAATCCCCGCGCCATATGTTGGCGGGGGATTTTCTTCACTAAAAGCTTCTTTTATATGATTTTTAGCGTTCTTTATGCTTCCGTGGGTATTTCCTTCAAATTCTCCATCGGCTCCTTTATCAGATTGCTGCGGATATCAATCACCGGTCCACCGGTTCCTTCGATGTATTCTCTGGTGATGGTGACCTTGCCGATATTGTCATCCTTGGGAATCTCATACATGATATCCAGCATAAATTCCTCAATGATGGAACGCAGCGCTCTGGCACCGGTGTCACGCTTCATCGCCTTCTCTGCAATGGCTTCCAGCGCGCCGTCGGAGAATTCCAGCTTTACCTCGTCCAATTCCAGGAGCTTCTGATACTGTTTCAGTATGGCATTCTTGGGCTCCTTTAATATCTTTACCATCATCTCCTTGGAAAGTCCCTCCAAGGTATAGATAATAGGCAGTCTGCCGATGAATTCCGGAATCATACCGAACTTGCGAATATCCTCCACGGTAACCTTGGACAGGATGTTCTTATCCTTGTCATATTTGTCCTTCAATTCGGAATTGAAGCCGATGGAGGCACTCTTTGTCAGACGCTCCTTGATGATATCCTCCAGATCAGGGAACGCGCCGCCGCAGATGAAGAGAATATTGCGGGTATTCACTGTAGCAAGAGGTACCATGGCATTTTTGCTGTTGGCACCCACAGGCACCTCCACCTCTGCTCCCTCTAACAGCTTTAACATTCCCTGCTGCACGCTCTCTCCGCTGACATCCCGTGAAGTAGTATTCTTCTTTTTGGCAATCTTGTCAATCTCATCAATGAAAATAATGCCCTGCTCCGCCTTCTCCACATCATTATCCGCAGCAGCCAAAAGCTTGGACACCACGCTCTCAATGTCATCACCAATGTAGCCTGCCTCTGTGAGGGAGGTAGCGTCCGCAATAGCAAGAGGCACATCCAGAAGTCTCGCCAAGGTCTTTACCAGATAGGTCTTACCACTTCCGGTGGGTCCGATCATCAGCATATTGGACTTCTCAATCTCAATCTCATCCATGGTGCCGGTGGCAACGCGCTTATAGTGATTGTACACTGCCACGGAGATGACCTTTTTGGCATGCTCCTGCCCCACCACATACTCATCCAGACTCGCCTTAATCTTGTGAGGGGCGGGAATCTTCCTGATATCCAGTACCGGTTGTTCGCCCTCTTTTTTCTTTTTCTTCTTCAGCTTCTGCTTGTTGGGAATACCGCCATCTCCCTGCAAATCCGCCAGGTTTACAAAGCTGATATTGGGAAAACCGTTCTGCCCGGTGAATTGATTAAACTCATTCTGAAAATTGGGATTGTTCAACATTCCCTGATAGTCAAACTGACTCACGGTATCCATTGTCTTGTGCATACAGTCGTCGCAGACACAAATATTGTTGGGCAGCTTAAACATCTTTCCGGTCTTGCTTTCCGGTCTGCGGCAGATAAAGCATACATCCTCGTACTCGCTGTTATCGCTCTTGCCCGCATTGGCAGTTTTTGACGCATCATGCTGCCTGGATGTGCTCTCTTCCCCATCCTCTTCTTCCAACTCATCTATTTCATCTATCTCATTTTCATCATATAAATCTGACATATGCTTCTCCATTCCAAAAATTTTTACTGTTACTATATCATTATAACCGAGAGCCACTGGGGACACAAGTAAAGTTTTTGTAAACAGAAGCTATGAGACATAGAAACGTGCATTGCAAAACAGCCCCGAAGGTTCGGATACCAAACCTTCGAGGCTGCCAATATATCAAAGCCGCTTATCTTCCGGCAGGTCTTCTGCCGAAGGTAATATCAAACTGATGCTCCACATACTCTCCATTTTCCGGTCGCATAACGGTGACTTTTGCCTCATCTCCCACTGCGTAATATTCAAGAATCTTCTGCAAGCCCTCATAGGAGGAAACCTTCTGTCCATCAATCTTGGTAATGATATCTCCGGATATGATGCCTGCGTTCTGTGCGGCACTGCCCTCCTCAGTAGATACTACATAGATTCCCACCGGCATATTGTAAGCCTTAGAGATATCACTTGTCACTGCCTGCAAGGAGATTCCCATATAGCCGATCTCATTCTCAGCCACCTTATTTCTGGTCTGACGCTCCATCAGATCTGCAATGATGGGACTTGCGGAGGTAATAGGGATTGCATAACCCATGCCCTCTACAGAGCTACCGCCGATTTTAGCGGAATTGATACCGATCACCTCTCCCTTCATATTCAGCAGTGCCCCGCCGGAGTTACCTCCATTGATTGCTGCATCTGTCTGAATATAAGTAGCCATCTGACCATCCTCAAACTCCACTTCGCGATTCAAAGCACTGATATAACCACCTGTCACAGACTGGCCATAACCAAGTGCATTACCGATTGCCACAACACGTTCACCCAGTCTCAAGGTATCACTGTTGCCCAGTGTTGCCACTGTCACTGCGTGCAAGGTATCGTCATCCAGACTGCTTAACGATACAGAAATCACAGCCAGATCCATGTCCGCATCCGTACCCTTGATCTGCGCCTCAGCTACGCTGTCATCAATAAAGGTCACTTCCAATTTATTCGCATCCTCCACCACATGGTAGTTCGTTACGATGAGCAGCTCCTTATCTGTCTCGCCTACAATGATACCGGAACCGCTGTAAGGTGTATCCTGGGTAAACTTCTGTCCGAAGAAATTCACTTCCGAAGTAGCAGTATTGACAATGGATACCATGGAGGGCATTACCTCCTCCACCATCTGTGACACATCCGACTCCACCATTGTGATACTGGTGGCAACAGCCTGTTGGTCTGCTGCATCGGAATTATATAACACACTGTTGATGGGAGCCTGTGTCTGCGTCACTGTTTCCGTCACAGCGGCTTTTTCCTCATGCAAAAGACCCGCACCCTTCTGTACCGCATAGAAGCCAAGTCCCGCGAACAGCCCGAAGCACAAGCCTAAGCTCACGCTGAGAATTGCCTTTCGGAAAAATCCTCCGGTCTTTTCTGTTTTGGCTTGAGGGGCTGCTTTGCGCTCCGGCTCTCCCCATACCGTCTGATTGGTAGGGTAGGTCTGATACCCCTTATACTCTTCATGGGGAAACTGATTATTTTCTGAATAAGTATTATTTTCGTACATATGAAAAACCACCTTTCTATAACTGTTTTCCTTTCTCTATGAACACAGTATATCTATAATTTGTGTCCGAATTGTGTTTTAAAAGTGAAAACAAAATGAAAAAATCAATTTGTAAAGCCTTATTTCCAAAATTCCTTGTTAGCGGTAAGTGTCAAAATCACTCTCCGGGGAAGTCTGCGATAATTTTTTCCAAGCAGGTAGCCCACATATTTCCCCGCACATTGCATGTAGAAATAAGGAATCTTTCGTCGCTGCCCCTGCCGGCACAGTTCCTTAGTTGTGAGCTTCACCATCTTTTTCCCTTCGGCTTCTGACCGAATTCCTCCAAAAATCTCCGGGTGCTGTGCCTGTGATACACCCAAATCAAAATTCCGGCGTAACTGCTCCCCCACTGTATAATTGTGGGAATGCAACACACAGGCATCCGCTTCGTATGCAATCCGGTACCCCGCGCGGACTGCATTCCCCGCGTAAATCATGTCCTCATTGAAAATTGTATGCTTCACAAACCCACCCAGCTCCTCATAAATATCCCTGCGGTATGCCGCACAGACATTGGAGCAAAAAAAGGTCTTGATGCCCATCTCCTCCAAGTTTTCCGCGCCCTTCAAACAGGACTTGTCCGGATAATTAAACTCCCTCGAAATCTTCTCCGGCAGATTGCACTCCTGTCTGGGAAGCTGTCTTGCATACGCCACAGCAACCTTCCCCTGTAGATGTGCTGTCAGATGCTCCACCAAAGTCTCATCCGTGGGCATTGCATCCTGTGTCATCATCACAAAAATATCTGCATCCGACTTGTGTACTCCCTGCCGTCTCGTCATTCCATGGTCGAACTCTCTCTTGGAAAGATGATATACCTTCACCCAGTCAGAGAATTGTTGATAAAAATCCGTGCCGTACACCAATTCCTCAAAATATTTTTCCTCTGTATTCATCAATATGACCCGATGAATGGACACACTCTGTTTTTGCAGCATGTTCAGTAGCACGAACAGTTCCTTGCCCGGTTTATATAACGGTATTATGACATCAATCTTCATAACTTCTCCATTTCGCCAGCAGCTTTTAAGCATTTCTATACATCAGCAGGGAGACGATAGTTCAAATCCTATCGCCTCCCTCATAAAAATCAATTTAATTATTACGCTTAATGTACGGGTTGGTATCCGCCGCAATTTTTGCACTATATTCCTTTACACCATCTGTCACCTGATAATTCTGATCCTCAAACAGGAACTGATGTAGCCATACTACATTATCTTCCAGGCTCAAAGGAATCACACTGCTTCCCTTGGAACCTACGTTAGTCACCGTTCTCATATTCTCATCCGGGAAGCCTGCCTCCTCCGCAATACGGTAATTACCAATATTGCCAAGCAAATCCAGAATCACCTTATTATCAATACTGGTGTAGATATACGGAAGCGCATCATTAAATACCTTGGTGAGTGTGGACAAATTCGCCTGCTTTGCCTGCGTTTCAATCGCCTTGATCACCTCTCTCTGACGAGATGCACGTTTGAAATCATCTCCCAGGGTATAACGGATGCGGCAGTAAGCGGTTGCCTGCAATCCGTTCAACAACTGATAACCGGTCTGTGTTACCGGAGTATAATCGCATTTCAACTTCTCAGATATATCAATCTGATAATTGTTGATGTGCTTCAGCTCCTCCGAATCCACGTCGATATATACGCCGCCCAGACCGTCGATCACCTTGCTCAAGCCCTTATAGCCAACGGTAACGAAATTCGTGATATCCATATCCATATTCATATTCAGCATTTTTACCGCCTGTTCAGCTCCGCCGTGTGAATAGGCATGATTACACTTGATGTACTCATCTGTTCCGATATTTAAGTAAGTATCACGATATACACTGACAAGCTTGATATCACCGGTATCCATGTTGACACTCGCAATCATAATACTATCGCTTCGGCTGTTGGAATAAAGCTGTTTGTCTGTAGAAGCGTCCACGCCAAACAGTGCAATGTTCATATACCCCTTCATGGTCTCATTTTCAACCACCTGCTCTGAAATCTCCAAATTGTCCGGCTCCAGAACCGTGACCTTGGGACCTTCGTCCGCGGTCTTTGTCATCACCAGATAAAGCCCTATCAGCATCAGCAGGATTACCAGAATCTCTATCACGAAAATAGCAATTTTCTTGCGTTTTCTGGATTCATACTGTTCTGCGGACATTCTCTTACCACTTTTTGTTCCTTTGGTACTTCTTTCATTGGAATTCGTTGCCATTTTTCCTTCTCCTTGCTTCGTGCATTTTAATATGCGTTTTTATTGATAAAACCCGTAAAAAATGTCATAAATATAATCTTTATATCAAACCCCAGCGTCCAATTTTCAATATAATAAATATCATATTCAATTCGTTTGCGAATGGAACTGTCCCCCCGCAGACCGTTGACCTGTGCCCAGCCTGTCAGTCCGGGTCTCACCTGATGCTTTACCATATACCGGGGAATCTCCTCCTTGAACTTCTCCACAAAAAACGGACGTTCCGGTCTGGGCCCCACCAGACTCATATCCCCCTTCAGGATATTGAACAACTGCGGCAATTCATCCAGACTCGTGCGGCGAAGCACCTTCCCGATATTTGTCACCCGCGGATCATCCTTCACCGTCCATGCTTTTTTCTCCTCACTGGCGGTCTGTATCTCCATACTTCTGAATTTGTACATATAAAATGGCTTATTGTGAAGCCCTACCCTCTCCTGCTTAAAAATGACAGGTCCCGGGCTGCTGCACTTCACCAGTATCGCAGATACCAGCATAATGGGCGAGGTCAGAATAATACCAAACAACGACCCCACAATGTCCACAATACGCTTCACAAACATATTGCCAGTGTTCGTAAGCGGCACATAACGTATGTTAATCACCGGAAGTCCCAACAGATCCTCCGTGTACGGTCTGGTAGGAATCAAGCTGTTATAATCAGGAATAAACTTGGTGTGCACCCCTGACTTCTCGCAGATGTCCACCGTGCTCTCCAACAAATCATAGTCCTGTAATGAAAGTGTGATGGCAATCTCATCCAGTTTATTTTCCGGTAAAATAATCTCCAGATTACCGATTGTGCCCAACACCTTAACGCCTTTGTACAGCGTTCCTGCGGGAATGTGATCATCTAAAACACCGCACACCACATACCCCCATTGTGGATTGTCCAAAATACGCGTAATGTATTCCTCTGCCGCTCTGGAATAACCCACCAGAAGAATATGCTTCAGATTGTAACCCTTACTCCGCATGCTACGGAGACCATCCCTGAGCACCACACGAAAAGCAGATGTCAGGAAAATATTGACCATGTAAAATAGCACCATCACCGAACGGGAATAGTCAATCTGCTTTATAATCATATACAAAATAATAATCAACGCAGCGATACCAATGGTATTCGCCTGCACAATGCCGTAAATCTCAAAACGCTTTCTCACTGTCCTTTTCGGCGAATAGACATTGCAGCGATAATAAAGCAGCAGATATCCCGGAACGATGAACACCAAAAGCCTGACATAGTCCATCAGCGGCAGCACACCCGCCCCAGGTCCGTTCTCAAATATATAAAATTTGATGAAATAGGAAAGTATAAACGAGGCTGCCGTAAGCACTGCATCCAACAGCACCAACAGTCTGTTAAACACCTTCTGATTGTCTTTTATCATAAACTCACCCGCATTTTGCGATTGACACTGTTATCAGTTTACATGATTCTTCTCTTTTCTGCAACTTAAGAATTTATGAAGTTGCAATTTGCGTATAATTCCACTTGTATACGCAGGTAATTTCTCAAATTCTTGATACGAAAGGGAACCTTTGCCCTTCTTCCCTCTCTGGAAAAGCTACGTTTCAACCCTTGACCCAAGCCTTTTAAATATAGTATTCCCATTCTTTTCCCACAGAAAAACAGGAATTTTATGATAAAACCTATCAAAAAAAAGGGGAAATTCCACAAAAACTGTAACAGAGGCATATTTTTCCAAATCACATACACACTGTTGGCTGCCGCCATCTGAGTCTTCCACGCATTGTATCTGGAGCCGGTAGATGCGCTGCCGTAATGGAGCACCTTTGCTCCGGGCTCATAACGATTGTGATAACCACAAATGCGCGCACGGTAACCGATATCCAAATCTTCCAGATAAGCAAAATGCTGCTCATCAAACAGCCCGATCTCTTCTAAAACCTTCTTCCGATAAATCGCCGCGCCGCCACAGGCAGAAAACACCTCCGCCGGATTGTCAAACCTCTCCACAGGCTTTCCCTTGCCGCGCGCACGCGCCCAACCCAACACGCAATAGATATCCCCTGCATCATCCAAAAGCTCCGGTCTGTCCCACATCAACATTTGTGCACTGACAGAAAACACATTCTCATCCTTCCCAATCGCATCATATAATGCTTTTACAAAGCCCGGATAGACCCTGGTATCATTGTTAAGCAAGATGACAAAGGGCGTCTGTGATTGCCGGATTCCCACGTTGACCGCGTGACAGAATCCGGTGTTTTGGGGCAGACAGACCAGCTCCACTTCCGGAAACCTCTCCTGCATTACCTCTACACTGCCATCCGCCGAGCCATTATCCACCACCAACACGGTAAACCGGGGTGTGCCTGCCTCCTGATTTAGCAAAGCCTGCAGACAATCGGCAATATATTTGATTCCGTTGTAGTTGGGTATCACCACTGTCACTTCATTCATGCTATCTCCATCCTTGTCTTACAGACTCACGGTCAGCGCGGGATCCCACAGAAGCTCATACCCCTCCGCTTGCAGGGCTCGTCCCAGTGCAAGACCAAGTGCAATGACATCCGCCCCTTCCGGCAGCGTACTTGCATCAAAGCGCCCAGTCTCTTCCTGCACGACATAGGGCACTCCGACTGTTCTTGCAAACAAATCAAAGCATTCCCTGCGCACCCAGATACAGCGCAAATCCAGTGCAGCCGCATTCTGCTGCAATACAGCCCGGTTCAAATAGCCGCTATAGTCCTTGGGCGTCCCCTCATAATACACATTTCCATCTTCCCTGTATCTTCCGCCACCAATTTGTCCCGCTGCCAGAACTCTGCCGCCCACTGCTCCCAAATCGCTTCGACTGTCAAAAATGGAAGTTCCATATTCCAGACGATAGAACCCCAAGTGCTTCAAATCTGCTGCCACAGCCCTCCAACCCTGGCGGTCTGCAAAATCCTGCAATGCCCTTCTGCCTGCGATGTAAGCATATTCTTTGCTTCTGGGATTCGCCGCCGTAGATGCCTCGTGACACCGCCAGTGATACAATACCTTCGGGACATGCACGATTCTCCGCTGCCATGCCCATCTTCCCGTTCCTTCACCCGAAGCCGATTCCATCAGCTTCGCTGTGGCACGCAACACCAAATCATAGTCCTGCGCACCATCGTACTCCTTGCGAAAGCCCACAGCTCTCATCAATCCGGTCTCCATCACCAGAAAATGGCAGATATAATTATTACTGAGCAGCAGATCAAAATTGAAATCTTCTTTGAAATGCGGTTCATAATATCGACTGCGGTCACCGTCACATTTGTCTTCATCGGAATAAAGAAAACCCGCTTCCACGCCCTTTTCTCTTAAAATGCCAATCCGAGCTGCCATTTGATACAAAGCATCCGGTGTCAGCACGTCATCATGATCCAACAGTCCGATATAACTGCCGGAAGCATGCTCCAGTGCCTGATTGGTATTGGCAGAAATACCACCGTTTTCCTCCAAATGGTAGTAATGAATACGTTCATCACCATAACTCTCCACCACCTGCTTCACACTGTCATCCTCTGTGGCATCCGCCAGAATCAATTCCCAGTGCGGATAGGTCTGTTGGAGAACAGAATCGATGAGTTCCCTCAGGTAAACCGCTCCGGTTCGATATGCGGGCACAAGAATACTGATTGTCTCACCAAATGCCAGCTTTGTCCTTTTTTGTTCTGACAACTCCCGCTTCGTGGGAGCCACATATTCGTAGGGCACTCTGCCTTTGCACTCCATGCGCTCTCTCGCCGCATACCATGTAGCACGCAGACCGTTGCGCTTTAAGTAATATATTGTTTTTTTGAGATTTGTCAGGTTCCATTGTCCCATCTGTACGCAACCTCTGAACACAAGGAAATCGCCCTATTAGGGGCGATTCCTGTTTTTTTGTCAAATCAATGCTTTCAAATCCTCGGTAAGCTTATTCAGTTTGGCTTCTGCATCCGCAAGGCTATTGCCCTTTACGCCCATGTAGAACTTGATCTTGGGCTCTGTACCGGAAGGACGTGCGCAGCACCAATTATCATCCGGCAGGTCAAAATACAGAACATTGGAGTTCGGTAACCCTGTTGTCGTCTTCTCACCGGTAGCCATATCCACAATCACATCGTTCTTATAATCTCTGAACTTCAACACCTTCAAATCGCCGAAGGCTGTGGGCGGATTCTTGCGCAATTTATCCATAATCTCTGCAATCTGCTTGGAGCCGTCGATACCCTTCAATGTGATGGTATACTGAGTCTCCTTGAAATATCCATACTTCTCATAAGTTTCAAGCATCATATCCCACAGAGTCTGTCCGTGCTTCTTGCAGTAAGAAGCCACCTCGCAAAGACTCATGACTGCCACGATAGCGTCCTTATCTCTTGCATGGGTGCCTACCAGACAGCCATAGCTTTCCTCCAGACCAAAGACATAATTGTTGCTTCCGGTCTGCTCGAACAATTTAATCTGCTCACCGATGAACTTAAATCCGGTCAGCACCTCGATCAGCTTCACATGGTAAGCCTCTGTGATGGGGCGTGTCATATTGGTAGTCACAATGGTAGTAACCAGTGCCGGATTCTCCGGCATGGTGTTGGTAGCAGTCTTCTCACGCAGAATATATTCCGCAATCAGCATACCGGACATATTACCGGTGAATGCAACATATTCTCCGGTCTTGTTATCCTTTGCATAGACACCCAGACGATCTGCATCAGGATCGGTTGCGAGCACAATGTCTGCATCCTTTTCCTTCGCCAGACGAAGGGCATAAGTGAACGCCTTGGGATCTTCCGGATTGGGATAATCCAATGTGGTAAACTCCGGATCAGGTCCCTGCTGCTCCTCCACCACATACACATTTTTAAATCCAAGTTCAGACAAAATACGTCTTACCGGCACATTACCGGTTCCGCAAAGCGGTGTGTATACAATCTTAATGTCGTTTGCCATCTCTGCTATCACATCAGGGTGAATGATGAGCTTTTTCAATTCTTCCATATACGCATCATCGATCTCTTTGCCGATGACCTCATACAGACCTGCTGCAATCGCATCTTCCTTAGGCATGGTTTTCACAGTGTGATAGTCTGTGATACGCTTGACCTCTTCAATAATCTCCTTATCCTTGGGAGCAGTCACCTGTGCGCCGTCCTCCCAGTATGCCTTGTAGCCATTGTACTCAGGAGGATTGTGGCTCGCTGTCACCATAATACCTGCTGTACAACCAAGCTTTCTGACTGCGAAGGACAATTCCGGAGTGGGGCGAAGCGCGTCAAACACATATGCCTTGATTCCGTTTGCTGCCAGGCACAGTGCAGCCTCGTCAGCAAACTCGGGAGACATACGGCGGCAGTCATAGGAAATTGCCACACCCTTTGCCTGTGTCCCCTGCTTAAGAATATAGTTTGCCAGTCCCTGTGTCGCCTTGCGGACCGTATAAATATTCATGCGATTCGTACCTGCGCCGATAATGCCTCGAAGCCCTCCGGTACCAAACTCCAGCTCTGTATAAAATCTCTCTTCTATCTCTTTCTCGTCGTTGCGTATAGATAGTAATTCATTCTTGGTGTCCTGATCAAAGTAATCATCCGACAACCACTTGTTGAATTCTTCCATGAAACCCATCTTTCCATCCTCCTATACTTTTTCATTCAGGTACATTCTTAAAAACGCACCCACTTAATGTATATTCTACCATAAAATCCCTTGTGTGAAAAGAAGAGAATTCTTTATTTTATAATGCTTTTATTGCTCATTTATTTTCAGCGAAAAATCGCTTCTGTCCAAAGAGAAATTCACATTGTAATAAGGGTCTCCCTTGGCAAGAAGCGCCTTCCATTTCTCCCGAAAGGCTTCGGACTCTCTCTCATAGCGCTGTGCCTTCTCACCCTTGTCATCCAAGCCTCTGGATATGGATTCATAATGGTAAAGCTCCGCAAAAGGCGTAAATACATTCAGCAGTCCCCGCTCCCGCAGCTTCAGGCAAAAATCCACATCATTCAGAGATACCGCAAAGTGCTCATCCAATCCGCCCACTGCCTCATACAAAGCTTTCTTTACCAATAGACAGGCTCCGGTTACGGCGCTGACATTCTGCGCATAGCATAGCCGTCCCATATAGCCCAGATTCTGCCTGTGCTGCTTGTAATGGCTGTGCCCCGCCGTCCTGTGGGCGCCCAGTCCGAGCACCACCCCGGCGTGCTGAATGGTGCGGTCACCGTAATAGAGCTTTGCCCCCACGGCGCCTACATCCTCGCGTTGGGCATACATCAATAGCTCCTCCATCCAGTTCACCGTGATGACTTCTGTGTCATTATTTAACAAAAGGATGTATTCTCCCCGTGCATAGCTTTCGCCCAGATTATTAATGGCGGAATAATTAAATGCACCCTGATAGGTAACAACCGTAATCCTGCCGTCTGCCGTCTCATCCAATAATTCACGATAGTAGGACTTGATTTCTTCCGTTTCGCTGTTATTTTCAATAATGATAATCTCATAATTATCGTAAGTGGATTTTTCCAAAATAGAAGTCACACAGCGCCTCAAATCCTCCACATGATCCTTATTGGGAATCAAAATGGAAATCTTAGGATTGCCCAAAATCTCATATCGAATACGAAAAATCGTCTCAAAGGCTCTGGTACTGGTGATACGGAAATTCTTAAATCCGTGCTTCCGCAGATGCTCCGCCACCGCCCCTTTCGCCGCCTCCACCGCATAGGGCTTGGCATCGATGCCTGCTGCCACGCTGCCCGCATGACTTCTCCAATAGTACATCAGTCTGGGCACATGCACAATTTTCTTTGCATTGTCCGTGAGACGCAGAATCATGTCATGATCCTGACTGCCGTCAAACTTCGGACGGAACAGCTCATTGCCATCCAAGAGATTTCTGGCAAATACACTGAAATGGCAGATATAATTGTTGGCGCGCAGATTATCCGGTGCGAAATCCGGTTTGAAGTGCATGGTAAGCATCCGGTTGATGTCCCCGCTTCTGAAGGTGGTCTCATCACAATAAAGATAGTCCGCCCCCTGCTCATTGATGGCTTTGGCGTATTCAAACAACACCGAAGGGTGCAGTACATCATCCTGATCAAACAATCCGATATACTCACCGGTTGCCAGCTTCAGACACTCATTGGTGTTGCCTGCGATGCCCAGATTCTTCTCCAGTTTTTTGTATACAATGCGTCCGCCTGACTTCTCCGCGTATGCTTTACAGATTTCTTCAATGTAGGCATGTTCTCCATCGGAACCGTCTGCCAGACACAGCTCCCAGTTCTCATAGGTCTGATTCATAACGGAATCCAACATCTCAATCTGGAATTCCCGCTTGTTGTTCCACAGGGGCACAAGAATAGAGAATTTCACCATGTTGGGAAATACAGTGGCTCTTTCTGCGGCTGCCTGTTCTACACCGGGAAAGCTATCGGTTCCGAACTGCTTCATCGCCTTCCGCTCCCGCTTTTTGTAGCCCAATTTATGAATGAACCCTCTGAAACCACCGCAGTTAGCCAGTCTGTCCTTCTGACGGATTGCCCAGTGCATACAACTGCGCATAGGCTTGGTCGCTCTCCACAGCGGATTGTTCTTGATGCGGTCAAGCTTCCAGGTAAGCTCTTCGTTTGCTGCCTCCAAATCTGCCACTCTGCCTGCCAGATCTGCACATTTGATGTGCTCCGCCTCATATTGCGCCTGCCAGTCAACAGTCTGCCCCTGCGCATTTTCCGCAGGTGGCTGTATATGATTTTCGTTCATCTGCGCTTGTCCTTCCATAACCAGCAATATTCTCCCTCTCTTGTCACTCTATTTTAGGCGTTTGTGAAACTCCTATCATTGTTTTGTTCATGAAATTGTGCAATCGTACAATTCCATAGCAGACGCGCTTTCGCTCCAACCTCTCCGTAGCGGCACATAAGGCACCTGGCACTTACAGTGCCCTAGTACGCCGCCTAAGTGCCGACGGCTCGCTAGGGTCTGCGTATGGAAATGTACATCTTGCACAAACATACCACCCTCTGAAGGTAGTTTTGTTTGCTTAGATTGTGCAGCTTGTGCAATTCCACAAGCAGGTACTAGCGAGCCGTCGGTACTTAGCGAGGTACTGGGGCGCAAAAGCGCCAACGAGCTTAGTACCGTTACGAGCTCGGTCGTAGCGAAAGCGTACCTGCGGTGGAATGTACAAAATGCACAATCGTCAGTTAGCAAAAACACACTTTCGCCGTCCCTGTGCAAGGCGTCTATCCCTCTAAATCAGCTTCTTCACTGCCCCTGCCATGTCCTCTGCGATTGTCAGCGGAATCCGCACAATCTCCATCCTGGCGCACAGCAGATTCTTTGCCTGCCTGTCAAGCTGCGTCAGATCTATATTGATATTGGGGTCCGTGGTTGGGAACACGATGCTGGGCTGATACGCTTCATTTTCCTTATCCGCCGGCTTCACGATACGTCCATTGACCAGCATCAGCTTCCGCTTCTCCAACGGCACCCGCACACCATTAAAGGTCATCTCCAGAATCTTCACCATGCAGGAATCCATGCCCGGATCAATACGCAGCATGCGCACATCCCCGCCAACCTCCAGTTCCAGTTCGATCCGATTATCGCCCTGATACGCCTCTCTGACAAAGTAAGACTGCTCCTCGCTATAGCCCTCACCGGTGGTATCCTCGTAAATCTGCACCCGGTTCACATCCCCGGAGTCTCCATAATGACCAATCCAATTTAAGGGCTTCATCAATCTGTGTCCGATTAAATCCCGCATCTGTGCCATGGACATGCGTTCTCCCCGGATAAAGGTCTGGAACTCTTTCTCTCTCTCCCAGTAGTCTTCCGCGTCCTCATCCGTGATGCCAAGCTCCTCAAACACCCAATCCATAGAAATCTTGTTGCGCTTCTCGTCATCCCGCATATAATAGTAGATTGCGCGAAATGCCAGTTCCTTGACCGGCATTGGCTTCCCAAACGTCCACTCATAGTCAATCAGCGTCCAGCGTTCTCCATCCACCAACAGGTT
This sequence comes from Lachnospiraceae bacterium, assembly GCA_017478245.1. Classification (GTDB taxonomy): domain Bacteria; phylum Bacillota; class Clostridia; order Lachnospirales; family Lachnospiraceae; genus Acetatifactor. The sequence continues at coordinate 31,995 of JAFVDW010000027.1, read as the reverse complement.
TCCAAAGATTAAATCAAAATCCGACACCGGAAAATCACTGTTGTAGCCGGTGCGCTCCACATACTCCCGAAACATCTTCTGAAACCCTTCTATATCGTCCCGCTGCATACATTCATCCATCAACTCTAAAAGCGGTCTGCCCTGAACAAATTCAAATTGGGCATAAAGGTCATTCCCCTCCTCTATGACCTCACAGCGATTAATCTCCAATTTGCCGCCGGCATATTTTTCCTGTAATTTCTCATATGCAAGCGCCATATTCCGCACATGCTCATAGGCTTCCTTGGACATGGGATACTTGCGCACGCGCGGTTGCCCATCCACCCGCGCAATCTCTGTCCTGATGCGATATTCCTGTGCCCGGTCATTGGAGTATTTCACATATTTCACATCAAAACCATTCCCCAAAATCGCCACATAGGAATTGGCAAACACAGAGAACAAGCCATCCTCCACCATGCCGTCAAACGCATTCTTCTCATCAAATAGCACCATTCTGTCCTGATCAAAGTTACGCATATTGTCAGACAGCTCTCCCCTTCCGGGCAGATATGCGTCGCTGTAGAGCGTGTGCATGAATTTATAATCCGGGTAGGGATAGTAAAAATGAACCTGCTCCACACCACAGCTTTTGAAGATACGTTCCAGCCCTCTGCGACTGAAGGTACGCACACCTCCACCCTCCGCATAGTTCTCGATGCCACTGAAATAAGTCCCCAGATGATCCTCCTTACAGCCTGCAAAATATTTCAGTCCATATTTATTTTCAATGGCAATGACAATCCTGCCATCCTTTTTCACATGGGGCAGAAGAATCTTCAGAAAATCCTCAAAGGGATGCTCCCCGCCAATATAGCTCTGTCCGTACTCAAACACACCAATCAGACAAATATAATCAAAGTCTGTGGGCAAATCCGGTTCTATATCCTTGAAGTTACCCACATGAATGGTCACATTGTCACACTCGCTGTGACGATAGGCATTAATCATGCTGCGTTTCCTGGAAAGATCCACACAGGTGACACTGCCGGCTTTTCTTGCAAGAGCGCCTGTGATGGCACCGCATCCACTGCCCACCTCCAACACTTTTTCCGTGCCATTCATGGGAATCCAATCCACGATATTTTCACGAATCGGAGACAGATGATAGAGAATCGGCCACTCCTGTCTCTCCCCGATTTCACGCTCATATTCCACCGGCGAAAGATCTCTTGCAATGGCAAGCAGTTCGTCCTCCACTGCGCCGTCACAGTAAAAATCCTCTCCGGGATACTTACTGTAATCCATGGTCACTTTTCCGATATGCTCTATTTTTTCATTTCTTTCCTCAGTCATAGTTCCATTTTCCTTATCCAACGTTACCCGTTCATGTCCCTGTCAGTTGAGCTGCAAGCTCTTTAGACGTCCTGTACAACCACTGTGGACTCCATATCATAAAACCCTACCGTATTTTTATCTGACACAACCGTCACATTAATCACGTCATACAGTCGGTGATATACCTCAAAGGTGTCTCCACGATAACCTGTCACCCCTAGAGAAATCAGGTATTCTCCTCCTTGCAGGGTCATTCTCTGGGTGAAAGTAATCTCCTTCCTCTGCCCCGGCTCCACACTGTCCAGAAACGCCCGCTCAATCATAGAATTCGTACCTGTGATCTCCGTTCCCTGTACATTCTTAAGGGACAGTGCAAAAATGGGCTCCGGGATATGATCGGAAAACTCCACCGTCATGTGCATGGTATACTCGCTGCCCTTCAGAATTGCCAGCGTTCTAAGCCCTCTGTCGTCCGTCAGATAGTAATCCACAATCCGCGCCTGCATGGTACCATACTCCTGCACATCCGGGTTCGTACCCATGGCAGCCGCCTTGATTTCTGCATCCTCCAACAGATTCTTATCCGCCTCTGAGTCTGCCACCTCATACTGCCCTACCAATACTCGCTTATAGGCATCGATCATCTCCTTAGGGCTGCCCTCTCCCAAAAGATTACCCTTGTTGAGTAAAAAAACGCGATCGCAATATTTACTGATACTGTTCAAATCATGACTGACAAACACGATGGTCTTTCCCATCTCCTTGAACTCCTCAAACTTGTGGTAACACTTTGCCTGAAAGAAAACATCTCCCACAGACAACGCCTCATCCACAATCAGTATCTCCGGTTCAATATTAATCGCCACAGCAAAGGCAAGTCGCACAAACATACCGCTGGAATAAGTTTTCACCGGCTGATACACATAATCCCCGATGTCCGCGAACTCCAGGATGGAGGGCAGCTTTTCGTCAATCTCCTTCTCGGAAAAACCCATCATGGTTCCGTTCAGATAGATATTCTCAATCCCATTATATTCCTGATTAAAGCCCGCCCCCAGCTCCAGAAGCGCCGAAATGCGTCCGTTTACATTCACCTCACCGGCAGTGGGATTCAGCACACCGGTAATAATCTTCAGAATGGTGGATTTGCCGGAACCATTGGTTCCGATGATGCCCACCGTCTCGCCACGGTAAATATTCAGACTGACCCCGTTCAACGCATAATGCAGCTTATACTTTTTCTTTCCGATGCCAAAAGCCTCTTTCAGACGGTCCCTCAAACGGTCATACAGCTTATAGACCTTCTGCACATCCCTGACCTCTATAGCGATCTCCCGCGTCTGATTCCAATCTGCGTCCATCGCCCTGCCCACATCGTCCTGTTTCACACTCTCTTGACTCATATCCTTCATTTCCCTCATTACTACTTAATCCACTTGGGGATTGCGAAACTCAATCTACTATAATACATCCGCGAAATGTACTTTCAATCGTTTGAACACCATGGCTCCCAGACCGAACAATACCACCGTCGCGATCCAAAAATACATGGTGGAGAAAAAGTCCTGGAAAAACCATTCCTGCTTATAGATGGCGCTGCGATAGCCATTTACAATATATACCAACGGATTGATTTTCACAATCACCTGCCATGTGGGGCTTAGGGTATTCATATCCCAGAGAATCGGTGTCGCCCACATACCAATCTGCAGTCCGATATTGATAATCTGTGACAAATCCTTGAAGAACACTACCACCGCGCAGGTGGTATAGCAAAGCGCCAACACAAAAATGAACAGACAAAAGCTATAATATACTATCTGTATCGTATAAATGGTAGGGTAATAACCGTAGATAGCTGCCACCACCAACAATAACAGAATAAAGAATACATGAATAAAGGTCGCCGCTATAATCTTGATGATTGGCAGGATACTGATCTTGAAGACCACCTTTTTCACCAGATAATCATATTCTCTCAACGCATTGGTTCCGCTATTCAGCGACTCGTTAAAGTAAAACCATGGCACTAGCCCTGCCGTCAGAAAAAGCACAAAGGGGGCTTCCTCCGTACGCGACACATTGCCCATGATCTTGTCGAACACCACATAATACATCCCCACCGTCACCACCGGCTGTGCCAGTGCCCACAGCGCACCAAAATAAGAGCCTGCGTAACGCTTCTTAAAATCATTCTTCGCAAGCTTCCAGATCAGATGCCGGTTCTGGAACAACTCCACCGGCAGTCCGGTAAATTTATCATACCACTTGGCAAACGCCACGCTTGCAACGGCAAGCACCCCGCAGGAGAGTATCTTTTTCAATAGCTCCTCCTGGGGGTCTGCATGCGGATTGGTGTGTACTACAATGATGACCGCCACAAGCAATGCAACCCCACAAAATATGGCAATTCCACCCTTTTTACTAATCTTCATGGTTTCTCTCGCTCTCACTAAACTCTCACTATTTCTGACATTACAGATTGCGCTCACGCCTGTAGTCCGCCAGAGTGCCCCACTTAGGGTCCTTTTCGGACATAATCAGCTCCATCCCCTCCGGAATAGGCCACTCTACCCCGATTTCCGGATCATTATAAAGGATACCGCCCTCGTCATTGGGGTGATAAAAATCCGTACATTTATAACAAAACTCCGCATAATCTGACAACACCAGGAACCCATGTGCAAAGCCCTTGGGAATGAAAAACTGCTTTTTGTTCTCCTCAGAAAGCAGTACACCGTGCCACTTACCGAAGGTAGGAGAACCCTCTCTTAAGTCCACTGCCACATCAAAAACCTCGCCGCGTCCGGCTCTCACAAGCTTGTCCTGGGCATACACCTTCTGAAAATGCAGCCCCCGCAGCACTCCCTTCACCGATGCTGACTGATTGTCCTGTACAAAGACCTGCTCAATCCCCGCAGCCTTATAATCATTGTAATTGTATACCTCATAAAAATACCCTCTGGCATCCTCAAATACCGTGGGTGTAATAATCTTCAAGCCTTCTATCCCGCATGTCTCTACTGTAATCTTGCCCATTTTTGTCTCTCCTTTATCTTGTATTCTATCTTTTATTCATAGCTGATATCAATATCTACATTTCCCACAATGCCATCCACACTTCCCTTGGAAGTATACTGCCACATTTTGTAATAGCCCTGATATAAGGGCACGCTCCTATACTCTGCCAACCAGATACTATATTTTTCCAGACGTCTGGTCTCCAGATTATTGTTGTACCAATGTCTACTGGCATATACACCCGCCTGATATCCGGCATTTTCAATAGTACGGCAGAACGCTTCACTCACCTGCGTTCTAGTCTCCACATCCAGACGATCCGCTCTTCCGTTTCCTCCGGCTCCCTCAGTGTCTATGTAGATGGGATAATCCAGCTTGAAATCTGCAATCAACTGTAGCACTGCGGACGCCTCCTCCACTGCTTCCACCTCATTGGTCGCCTGTGTAAAAAAATATACTCCCGTGAGCACATCCGATGCTGCCGCGCCGCGCATGTTTGCTCTGAAATAAGGGTCCTCCACGATCGCTCCCGTCTTGGAGCCTCTGTAACCCGCGCGGACAATGGCATATTCCACGCCGGAACGCTTCACCTTATCCCAATCAATATCTCCATTCCACTTTGATACATCAATACCGATCCTGCGATTACCACTTGCCGTCTGAAGTCTCTTGATCTCTGTCTTATCAGCATCCTCGTTGGCATCCCAGACCGCGGTATCCTCGCCTTCCGCATCAATCTCTTCCTCCGTCTTAATCAACAGCGAAATATCCTCGATGGCAAGATACTCCACGCGATCCTTCACCCGGATACGCGTCTCATTCACCGGCACACGATAACCTGCTATGGGCAGCAGCTCCACATAATACTCACCCGCTTCCAGGTCACCGATATAGATGATACCATCCTTATCCAGATCCTTATACTCTCCTTTTCCTTCCAACGAAACATAAAAACTCTCGCCCTCCACAGGAATGCCTTGCGTATCCACAATCTGAATACGCAAATCCTTCTCCACAGAAGTCATAATCAGCGAAAGTCGATTGCTATTGTCCTTAGCTGCCTCTAGAACGGGATTCACATCCTCGTCAAAAAATGTATTGTCTTTCATAAATGCGGACAGATCATTGCCAATCTGCCCTCTCGCAGTGTCTGTCTCCGGCTTCGCCTCCTGCTGCCCGGTCTGCATCTGCATGGCAGAACCATCCTGCGCTGCCTGTGTGCTCTGTCCTGTCCGTCCTCCGGAATGCACTTCCTGAGAATTAAGCAATAATACGATTAACAATAACAGCAACACTATAGCAAGCGAAGCAAGAACCGCACTTCGTCGAAGCTTAGAGTCCATTTGCTACCTCAACCAGATACTTTCCATAATTTGTCTTCATCAGGGGCTCTGCCAGCCTCAATAATTGTTCTTTATCAATAAAGCCTCTCTTGTATGCTATTTCTTCAATGCAGGAGATATATAAGCCCTGTCTCTTCTGAAACGCTGCCACGAAATCCGAAGCATCCAACAGCGCATCGTGATTCCCTGTATCCAACCACGCAAACCCGCGTCCCAGCGTCTCTACGCAAAGGGTTCCTCTTTGCAGATACTCATTGTTGATACTGGTAATCTCGATTTCTCCTCTTGCGGAAGGTTTTACATTTTTTGCAATTTCCACCACATCATTGTCGTAAAAGTACAGTCCGGGAACCGCATAATTGCTTTTGGGCTCTGCCGGTTTTTCCTCGATGGAAAGTGCTTTTCCGTTCTCGTCAAATTCCACCACACCGTACTCTCTGGGATCACGGACATAGTAACCGAAAATGGTAGCTCCCGCCTGTGTCTCCGTGCGCTCTGCCGCATTGCGCAACACCCTGGAGAAACTCTGCCCATAGAAAATATTATCTCCCAACACCAACGCAACACTGTCTTTTCCAATGAACTGCTCGCCAATGATAAAGGCATCTGCCAGTCCTCTGGGTTCCTTCTGGATAGCATAGGAAAATTTCATTCCCAACTGCTCACCTGTTCCAAACAGCTCTTCGAACACCGGCAAATCTCTCGGCGTGGAAATAATCAGCACCTCTCTAATCCCTGCCAACATCAAGGTAGACAAGGGATAATAAATCATAGGTTTATCATATACCGGCATAATCTGCTTGCTGATTGCCTTTGTCAACGGATATAATCTGGTTCCGGAGCCTCCCGCCAAAATAATTCCTTTCATCTCTTCTTTGTCCTCCTTATTCTATACATCCCAACAGCTTATTTACAGAAAACAGACAAAGATATGTCGCAGCGTAACTAACACTTCTCCTGCTCCACACATATCTTCGTCTGCCTTGTTCCATCATTTTATTTCTCATACATCTCATTATAGTACTTCTGGTAGTCTCCGCTGGTGACATTCTTCATCCAATCCTCATGTTCAAAAAACCAGGCTATGGTCTTCTTAATTCCCTCCTTGAACATCGTTTCGGGATACCAGCCAATCTCCGCCTTAATCTTATCCGGTGCGATAGCGTATCTTCTGTCATGCCCCTTGCGATCCTCCACATAAGTAATCAAATCGGTACTTACAAGTGCCTTTCTGGGATCATCGTCAGAGAGCATCTCCTGCAAGGTCTCAATAATGATATGAATAATCTCGATATTCTGCTTCTCATTGTGGCCACCAATATTGTAGGTTTCAAACAATCTGCCCTGCTCCTGCACCATATCAATCGCCTTAGCGTGATCCTCAACGAACAGCCAGTCGCGCACATTCTTGCCATCTCCGTATACCGGAAGCTTCTTACCCTGAAGCGCATTGTTGATGATGAGCGGAATCAGCTTCTCCGGGAACTGATACGGACCGTAATTATTGGAACAGTTCGTAATGTTCGCAGGGAACTTATAGGTATCCATGTATGCCTTCACCAGCATGTCCGAGCTTGCCTTGCTTGCAGAATAAGGGCTGTGCGGATCATAGGGAGATGTTTCATAAAAGAACGCATTGTCATCATCCGGCAGGGAACCATACACCTCGTCAGTGGATACATGAAGGAACTTCTTGTCCTCCTTGAAGCTTCCATCCGGCAGCTCCCACGCCGCCTTGGCACAGTTCAACATCACCGCCGTTCCCAGCACATTGGTCTGTACAAAGACTTCCGGATTGCGGATACTTCTGTCCACATGGCTCTCTGCTGCGAAATGCACCACGCGATCAATTTCATTTTCAGCAAAAATCCTGCTGATGGCATCCTTATCACAGATATCCGCTTTGACAAAGGTATAATTCTCTCTGTTCTCAATATCTGACAGGTTCTCCAGATTGCCTGCATAAGTCAGCGCATCCACATTGATAATACGAATTTCATTATCATACTTTCTAAACATATAATGAATGTAGTTGGAACCAATAAATCCGGCTCCTCCGGTCACTAAATAAGTTCTCATATCCATCCTCATTCCTTTTTCATTTTCTCTAGTTTCTTCCACTATAGCATAAGCGGCTTTATCATGCCAGTAAAATATTTCTATGACCTATAGGCTTAGTAACCCAAATAGCTTAAGTTCAAATCCACATTACCGCTGATACCGCTTACTTTTCCGGTGGATTTGTACTGCCACAGATCGTATCTGCCGCTATAAGTCGGAGTTGCCGCATACTGTGCCAGCCATATCTTGTACGCGCTTAAGGAGCCTGTGTCAATCTTATCATTCAGCCAAGTCTTATTGGCATAGATTCCGGATGTATAACCCGAACGCCTGATAGTCTCACAAAACGCCTTGCACACAGCAGTTCTGGTGGTCTTATCAATCTTATCGCCGCGTCCACCGCTGGTCTCCACATCCAAAAATACCGGATAGGATATCTTATAATTCTTGATCTTATCCAGCACATAAGATGCTTCCTCCACAGCCTCCACCTCATCGGTTGCCTGGGTGAAGAAGTAAACTCCCACCTTCAGACCCGCTGCGGTCGCACCCTTGATGTTGGTATTAAACTTGGGGTCTTCTACCAACATCCCCTGTGAAGAGCCCCGGTATCCGCAACGGATGATTACATATGAGACACCTGAATTCTTAACAGCCTTCCAATCAATCGTTCCATTCCACTTAGACACGTCAATGCCAAGGGTACCGGTACCTGTCACAAGAGAACCATCGCTTGCAAAATTGTACTTTGCGCCCTGAATAATCTGCTCTCCGGTCACCTTCTTGCCATTGGCATCGAAATAGTAAACCTTTCCATCGATGGTCTGCCAACCGGTATACTTCGGTTCACCCTTGATAAAGAACTGGGTTGCGGAATAATAATCTGCGTAAACCGCCTCACGATATGCCCCGTTTTCCAACACATAAAGCTGCTCTCCGTTGGCATCCTTCAGCTTATTTTTCTTGTCATTCTTAGGATTCTCCTTTACCACCACAGTACAGGAAGCATGGGTCTCTTCCCCGTTTTCCTGATAGCTCACAGTAATCACTGCGCTTCCTGCTGCCACGCCGGTGATTGTCACCTCGCGTCCCAAAACCGCCACGGTTGCCACATTGGCATCCGAGGAAACAGCGCTCAAATTAACCGTTGCCGTATCATCTGTAATCTTTGCCTTCAAAACCTCCGGATCTGACAAATATACGGTCAGTGCCGTCTTATCCAACGAAATCGTCTTTTTGTCTGTGACTGTCACGTCAATCACTACCTTGTTGGAGGGTGCGCTTGCACCGGATGCGTAATCAGCAGACACATTCACTTTTGTTTTACCCGCTGCCACACCCGTAATCACAAGACCGCCATTTCCGTCCGCCGCAACAGTTGCCACACCGCTATTTTCACTGGCTGCCGTATATTTGATAGACGCCCCTGTGGTATAACCCGATGCCGTTATCTTGACAGACACCTGCTTGCCTACTGCCACACTGGCTGCATTTACGGATGCTGCAATGGTGAAGGCTTTGTTCTCAGCAGCATTACCGCCACTGATGGATGTGGTTCGCAGGAACGTATTGCCAAGCACCAACGTCTTCGGATCCGGTATGGAGCTCTTGGGCACCTCTGTGTAGGTATTAGAGGTGGACGTGCTCTCCAACCAGGTGACCGTATCCTGCAGCGTGGATTCTACCACCGTATCATTCTTCTTGGTATCCTCCTGTGCCACATTGATCTCTGCCTCGGTCTTCACTTCATTGCTCACGTCGATCTTCTCATAAGCAATATCCTTTTTCACCTCAACCGTCTCTTCCCTGTCCGGAAGTGTGTATCTGTCATACTTCTCATCTGCAAGCTTATCCATGGACACTTTGTATTTTCCGGGTGTGATGCCCTTCTTGTAAATGATTCCATCCATATCCTCGTCCTTCCAGACCGCAGTTTTGCCGTCCGGATCGGTAATCGTCACGGAAAAAGGAACATTCGCCACCAGTTTTCCAGTCTCTTTGTTGGTAAATTTGATTTTTAAATCCTTCAGTACAGAAGTCATCTCTAACTTGATCGTCACTTCATTGGAGTACTCTGCCTCATCGTAGCCGGCAGGCTCTTCCTCCTCCAGCAAGGCGTTGGCTGCGGCAATTTGCGCCAACCGTGCATCCGCCACTGCCACCAGACCCTTTTCACCGATCAGATCAATGCCGTCCAACTGCGTACCCACATCGGCAAGCTCAGACAATTCCTGATTACCCATGCGGGACCCCAGATACAATCCCCCCACCACAACAGCAAGAAGAATCACTGCCGCACCGGTACTCATAACAATTTTATCAAAGGTCTCCATATTCAGGAATTTTTCCCACAAGCCTATAAATATATTCCCGACCGGCTTATCCGACTCGTCGTATAACGGCTCCTCATATTCTGAGTCCGCGTACTCTGCTTCCTCATAGCCCCCTTCTGAAGGATAGTCCTCAGCATAATACTCCCCTATGGGCTCTTCCACATAGTCTGCTTCCGCAGGATAATCTTCCTCTGTATAATACACCTCTGAAGGATATGCTTCTTCATAAGACTCCTCTTCATAAGGCTGCTCTTCACAGGCTTCCTCTTCTTCAAAAGCTTCTTCCCCATCATACACTTCTGACGAATATGCTTCATCTGTATATAATCCTGCATAGTAGGCAGCTATCCCCTCGTCGGACAGATCAAGCTCCTCCAGTCCTTCCGTCAGATAGCCCGGCTCCACCTCAGAGCGCTTGTATCTCCAAGACTCCTCGGCATCCTCTTGCAGCTCCTCCGCAGAAGCCTCGTCCTCCTCCCGCAGTATCTCAATCAGCTCTTTCGCCTCTGCCTCCGCCTTGGCAGCCTGCCTTTGGAGATCCTCCTCTGTCAGAACGATCTCCCTGGTCCGCTCCACTTCTCCCTCTGTAAAGGACGTCACGTCCCAATCGAAATCATCCTTATTGTAGAACTCTTCGTGAAATCTTCTCCTATTATGCTTTGATTTCTTTATCATGATTCTAATCGCGCCTTTCGAAATTGAACTTAACAATTTTGTAACATTATATCATTGAATCTTCCTTTCTTCAAGGAAATGTGACATATATTCAGAATTTCTTAACCTTTTTTATGCTTTTTATTAAGCATCTTAAAAAATAATAAAGTGGACATTCCTGCAATATGAGAGTAAAATGAATGAACAGTGAAACACTTAATACTACAAATGTAAAATGAAATGAGGAAAATTTATGGAAAAAAAGCATTCTGAATCCAATCCCAACAAGCAAGAGCATGCTTTCCCTTTCATGCACCTGGCGCTTCTGTTGGTGTTCGTCATCTTTTGTGTCTGTATCGTTGTGAAATTCTCTCACTGGGGTGTGAGGATTGATCAAAAAGACATCGAGCATGATACTTCCGGAGCCTATCTGGACGTGCTAGACTTGATGCTGCCCGCCATGGATGCGGACAATCAAATTATTCGCGGTGTGGAAAATCCCACCATCCTTGCTTTCGGCAATGCTCCTTTTGCAGACGACCGGGCTTCTGAGGATAATCTTGCCCGTCTAATCGAGAAGCTTTGTGGCGGCACTGTATACAACTGTTCTGTCAGCGACAGCTATCTCGCCTGTGAACGTTATATTTACAATGAAGAGTTGGCTCCCATGGACGCCTACAGCTTTTACTGGCTGGTTACACTGGCTGTAAATCAGGGAAATGATTACTTTTACGAGCGCGCGGAGGCAGCTTTGGGGGATGAGCTCCCGGAAGGTGCGAAGGAAGCCTACGATATTCTTACCACCATTGATTTGAACCAGGTAGATGTGGTGACTGTAATGTATGATGCTACCGATTATCTGATGGGACATGAAATGTATGACGATGCCAATCATACCAACATTCAACAGTTTACAGGTAATCTTGAGGCCGGCATCGAACTGCTCCACAGCGAATATCCCCAGATTCGTGTCATTGTCCTGTCACCCACCTATGCTTTCGCGGTGGATGAAAACGGCGAATATGTCAGCAGTGATATGTATACCTATGGTTGGGATGTGTTGTCCACCTATGTCATCAAGGAATATGCTTCCTGTGCTTCGCAGCGCGTTTCCTTCATAGACAACATCTATGGCACTGTCACCGAAGACAATGCCAAGGATTATCTCATCGACAATCTGCATCTGAATGCAGCCGGAAGAAAATTAGTGGCACAACGCTTCATGGACGCACTCAACTATTACAACGATTAACGATATTCCAAAGTGACTGTAGCGTCCTTATATACAACATAGCCCTGCATTGCATCAAAGAGCTCATAATCTTGATCCTGCAGGGCTCCTTTTATCTTCTGCTCCTCTGCCAGCACAATATAATGACACTCCCGTGCCCGCGCTGCATTCGCCAATGCTTGGGCATCAATCTCCTCTGCTTCCATCAAGTCATATAATTCATCCCGGTTGCCCCACCGCTTTACAAGAATCTCTCTGCCATAAGGCATGCACACCAATGGGGAATATTGCCTAACATACTGTATCAACTCTGCGGGGAAAACCGCTCTCACCTCTCGCCCCTCCACTTCAATCGCGTCACAGATCTCCACCACGCTCTGCGGTACATGATACATATTTTCTGCCACACGAAACAGCGGACTGCTATAAATCAGACTGCCCGACACCATGAGTATCCCCGCTGCCACTGCCAGAAATGCCTTTCTTTTCCTGCCTCGCAGTTTCCCATATATCTCCACCACGGTAAACGCGATCACCACGGTAAACGGAATCAGCCACAGAATCCGGTAGTATACCTCCAACCCCACCTGTGCATACACCTTTCCTGCCACAAAGGGATTAAAAAAAATCGCCAACAGGAGTAGCGGCACATACACAAACAGAATCCGGATGTGTTTTCTTTTCTCCCGCACAAACAAGTAGCACACAGAAAGCAAAAACCATAACACCACAAGTCCGCTGCCCATATAGTCCCGAAACAGTCCACTCACTTCACTCCACATAAACCTCTTCACTCCTCATCGTAATACCAGATACAGCAACAAAAAGATTCCGCCGGGCAGACAACATACCCCCAGGGGCAACAGTAGCTTCCACCTTCGATAACCGACCACTATGCAGCCTCCTGCAACTGCCAACAGCAAATCCGCCAACACTGCCCCCATGGTGCTGCACAGACATGCTGACAGCATCACGGCAAATAACAGGCACCAGTAGGACAGGGAAATCTTTTTCTCAAGCTGTATTTTTTCCATCAGAAGCAAAAAAAGCAAAAAAAGCACCGGAACCACTATATTGCCCAGTGCCGCTTTTCCCTGACGGCTTCTGGCAATCATGAAGTTTTCTGCGGAATAAATAGAATAATTACCAAAAAGCACCAACAACTCCGTAAAAATCATGAACAGTGGCAGTTTTTCGCCGCTTCCGTTATACAGATAAAGACCGATCAGACAATAAATCCCATAAGTCATAGCAATCAACACTACCGGAACAACTACATGTGCTACACTAACTGCGCGCACGCCGCTCAGCTTTGCCAACAATGCAATCCAGATAGGAAAGGGCGCCAGTCCATGCCTTGCCTCCAGACCTGTGGTTCCACCCGTATAGGGCAAAATCTGATACATACTGTCCGACTCGGCTGTGATGGAGGAAATCGCCACATAAAAAGCATCATCCCAATCCGCATAGGTCAGGCGGATTGCCTGCACCAACTGAAACAACAGTATCGCCCCAAACAGCCCCCACAGAATCCGGTTTCGTCTCTTCTTCAGCCAGGTTCTCTCCTGTACAATCCGCAGACTGCCGCGACACTGCTGTTTGCGTTTCACCATCACACCCACTGCCACCAGCATCAACACCGCAGTCAGCGCACAATAGACATACACCACCTTAGAAAAACGCAGTTTTCTTAAGATCATTGGGACACAGATGCTCTGAAAGCATGCCCAAAGCAACATCTGACCACTGATCCACCGGGATAATAAACGCGGCAGCGGAGCATCCACATGGGAAAACAAGCCGTCAAACAGACTGCCCACCAATACCGGGATTCCCAACATCCCGATTCCCAATATACAACTCTGTAATATTTGCTGTATCAACATTGCTATTCCCTCACACGATCCGCTTTTATATCGGTGCCGCAGACACCCTTGACCATCCACGCCAGCCACATCCACACCACCGCGATTGCCTTGCGATAATCCATCATTCCCGCTCCCCGAAAAGTGCACCATACCACAAGAATCCCTAATGGGAGAAGACTCACAAGATTCCTTTTCAAAGCCTTCCTCTTGTCAGCGGTGTCCGCTTTTCCTTCCACGCTTCCAAGCAACAGGGTCATAATCCAAGCCATGCAAAACCATTTACAACTGTATAGCATATACAGACGTGACAGCCGGGGCGTCCCCTGCAGCATCCGGTCATACAAAATGCCGGAATAGGAGTCATAGCCCTTGCCGACAAGCTGCAACAGAAATACCATTGGCGTCAGGCAGTAGCCTGCCGCGTCCCAGGATATTTCCCGAACAATTCCCTTGGTGTTGCCCTGCAAGGCAGTCTTGGACAGTTGCCACAGTGCCTCCTGCACCTGTCTTGTCCCTGATGCCTCAGTGCCATATGCCTCCTCCAGAGTGGGAAGCAGCACACGATACACATTGTCTGCATAATAAGTAATCTCCCTGGTCTTAGACAGAGGCAAAACCGCTTTCAATTCCTCCGACCATCCATTGTAAGTCTCATTCAGACTGCTCCAGGCAAATCGGCTTGCCATAGCCGAGGCAAAGCCAAGCCTCCCTCCCCGATAGTCCGCTCCATGCTCCTGCATACCGGCGGATATACCAAGCGCAATCAGCAGGACACTCAACAGGAGTATATTGGCATACGCTCTTTTATGCTCCCTTTTTTCCATGCCGGGTTTTTGAAGCTTTAAAAGCACACCCACCTGTATCAACAGAACCGAGCCCAACAGCGATTCAGCCCCCACAGATAAATGGCACTGCATTGCCATGGGAAACGTAAGCAGCACCAACGCTGCCCATATATTCCTTTTTTTATCCTGCACTCCCCATTCCCGCAGAAAAAAACGCGCCGCCCCAAAAGCCAAAAGCACCTGCAGCACATACTGAATACACACTGTAACAGGATTCACTTTCATGCAAAACAGGCTCTCCGTCATCATCGAAGAGCCCGGAAAATTCAAAATCATCCATAGCAATCCCAAAATTATCTGGACAGAAAAACCAATCAATAATACGCCCTTCATTACCCTCCGAAGGTTCTCGATCCTTTTTCCCATATCCTACCGCCTTTTGTCATAAAACGCCCTGATGCAATCACAGATATAATCTACCTGTTCCAGGGTCAGCCCGTAGTACATGGGCAGACGCGCCAGACGTTCACTTTCTTTGGTGGTGTAACGATCCTCTCCGGCAAAACGACCGAACCGTTGTCCTGCAGGCGCTGTATGCAGCGGAATATAGTGGAACACCGATAAAACATCTTGGGTTTTAAGATAGTCTATCAATTCCGTCCTTTCACTAATATCTGCTGCTTTTACATAAAACATATGGGCATTGTGAACACAGCCCTCCGGAATCACCGGCAGTTGCAATTTTCCGGCTTCTGCCAGAGGAAGCAGTCTTTCATAATATCGATTCCAACAGGCAAGACGTGCTTCATTGATTTCTTCTGCAATCTCCAACTGGGCGTAGAGATATGCCGCATTCATATCACTGGGCAGATAGGAAGAGCCGAAATCCACCCAGGTATATTTATCAATCTGACCTCTGTAATACTTGCTGCGGTTGGTTCCCTTCTCACGAATGATCTCCGCCTTCTCCACATTGGCAGCATCACGAATCAGGAGCGCGCCGCCCTCACCCATACTATAATTCTTAGTCTCATGGAAGCTAAACGCACCATAATCTCCAATGGTTCCAAGTGCCTTTCCCTTGTAGCTGGACATAATTCCCTGCGCAGCATCCTCAATCACCAGCAAATGATGTCTGTCGGCAATGTCCATGATCGTATCCATTTCACATGCCACACCCGCATAATGCACCGGCACAATCGCCCTTGTGCGTGGTGTAATAGCTGCCTCAATCAATGTTTCATCAATGTTCATGGTATCCGGGCGGATATCCACAAACACAGGAACCGCTCCCCGCAGCACAAAAGCATCTGCGGTGGACACGAAGGTATAAGCGGGCATAATCACTTCGTCCCCTTCTTTGATATCAGCCAACAGTGCAGCCATCTCCGTAGCGTGTGTACAGGAGGTAGTGAGCAGACACTTCGTAGTTTTCGTCTTACGCTCAATCCATTCATTACATTTTTTGGTATATACGCCGTCACCACATATTTTTTGGTTTTCCACGCATTCCCTGATATAGTCCATTGCCTTATCCGCACATGGGGGCACATTAAAGTTAATCATTCTTTTCACCGTACCTTTCGCCTTGTCTTTTCCACGCACCCAGAACCGAGCCTGCCACATTGTCTGTGACAGAGCTGATAATATATTTGGGACGCCCCTTTACTTCCTCATAAATCCTTGCAATATAGTGTCCGATAATTCCCAGACTGATCATAATAAAACCACCCACAATCAAAATCAAAAGAATCACCGTTGTAAACCCTTCCACCGCAGTATGAGTAAGATACCTGACGAGTGTCTGAATCGCCAGCACAATACTGAAGCCAATCGATATCATTCCCAGAATCATTACCAACTGTAGGGGCAATGTGCTGAAAGAGGTAGCATTTGCAATGGCATACTTCATCAGACTCCAAAACGACCATTTGCTCTCTCCATACTGTCTCTCCTGCACCTCGTACTGCACCGATTCTGTCTGGAACCCTACCCAGAAGGACAGCGCACGGAAAAACGTATTCCGCTCCGGCAGCTCCAGCAGCACATTGACTACCTTTCTGTCCAACAGCTTGAAATCCGACGATGCACTCATATCCATGCGGATTAATTTACTCATAATCTTATAAAATAGTCCTGCCGAAAGCTTATACCCCAGGCTTTCCCGTCCTCTGCTGGACTTTACACCCTCCACCACTTCGGCGCCCTGCTGCCAAAGCTCCCACATTTCGGGAATGATCTGCGGTGGATGTTGCAGATCACAATCCATGACAATCACCGCATCCCCCACTGCCAGCTCCAGTCCGGCAAAAATCGCAGCCTCCTTGCCAAAATTGCGACTAAAACCCGCCCCTTTAATATGCGTATTCTCTGCTGCCGCTTTCTCAATCTCCTTTAATGTTCCATCCTTTGAGCCATCGTCAATAAACACCAGCTCATACGCAATGGCATTCTGCTCTAAAAGCCCGGAAAGCACCTTGGCTGTGTTCGCAATATTCTGTTCTTCATTATAGGCCGGTAACACAACTGACAACAAAGCCATTTACACGCCCTCCCTCTTTATTCATTCCCAACACAATTTATTTTGCATCCCGATTGGTATTTTCTGTTTTCACATACAAAACACCATCCACTACCCTGGTAGCAGTTTTTCCCGGAAAAGTCTCCATCTCGATATACTCCTTGGAATAATAAATATCTTTCATGGCATCCGGTTCCAGAAAATTCAAGGTCGCCCCCAGGTAATGCTTCATAAATTCCTGATAGTTCGCCCCTGTATAGAGCAGGCTGTCACCGTTCATGCCAATCATTCCCGCTGTGACCTTCTGCGTAATATCTGTCACAGGATACTGCTCCTCCCCCACCACTCCAATGATTGCAATGGGAATTCCCTGATAATACCCTTCCGTCTGCTCAATGCGATCCAAAAGGCGCAGACAATAAGCGTAGGTCTTCTCATATTTCTTTTGCAGATTTGCATAGGCAATATTATCCGACACCGCATAGTTAAACAGTAGTACAAATGCTGCAGCCAATGTTCCCCATTGCAGCCAGGCATCCTTCCCCGCCACATCTCTATACCGTTCCACAAACGCCAACAATACAATAGGATAAAGCACCCACTGATAACGCATCAGCAGATGATAATTCAGCTCCGGGGAAATCATGCGTATCACGTTGGTGGCAAGGGGAAGCCCCACCGCCAACAAAGCTATTATAACGAAAAACAAGGGACTCTTCCACCATTTTCTTTGTAAGCATAGTCTGAACAATACAAACAGGAATAAAATACACAGAAGCCCCAATGCAGTCATGGCAAACACATTATTCATGAGCACATTCCCCTTGAATGTGAATGCAAAGAAATCCCTGTACATACTGCCGATGGTTGTCAAAAGTCCTGCCTGGGAATTCACTCCGCCACCCTCCAGATTGTTAATACCCTGATAGGATGCCAATTCCTTACCCTGTATACGCAACAATACCTGCAATATCACAAAGTACAACGCCATTCCCAGTCCGCCCATGTACAGATAATGCAGCGCATTTCCCAACACGCGTTTTATCCTGCTGACAGCACGCTCCTCCGTCTGCACGCTTGTGCTCCCCATGTACTTGTCATCTATGATAAACACCACAATAGAATAAATGCAAAGCAATATAGCAAACGGCAGATACGCCTGATAAATTCCCATACTAAAGGCAAGGCAGACCGCTCCCCCCAAAAAGCCCAGCCGATATTTCTTTGTCAACAACACTGACAACACTGCCAACAGCAGCGCCATCATATATCCGTCCAATGTAAATACATAAGCAAAGGTAGATGCCAATGCCGGAAAAGCCACCAAAAGTCCACTGATTGCACTGATGACAAACCCATCATGCACTTCCAACAGCTCCACCAGTGCCACAGCCGACAGTGCCAAAAATAAAAGTCCCAACAAACCGATCACCCATGGAATCGTAAAGTAAGAAGAAAAACCACAGGCAACCGTGAGAAACCACCGTCCGGAGGTTATCATATTCTGATCAAAATACATACTTGCCAGACCATCATGATTGGGAATGTCCGACAACAAAATCGGAAGATGAATCAACAGCCCGCAAAAAAACGCTGCTGCAAACGCAAGCCTCCACTCTCTCTTCAGTTGTCCCTTCCTGTCCTGCCAGACCTGTTCCGGACTTTTCATAACCGCAATTCCTTTCCTGTTATTTATATTTCCTGTTGGTTCTATTTACTTTCATTTCTATCACTATATCCACCCAGCCTCTCATCACCGTTCGACTTCCAAATAGTCAGCCAATGCCTCGGCGATCCGCATTCTGCCCGCCTCGTTGGGATGCACTCCGTCCTCTGTGAACCACCAGCATTCCTCCGGGTGCGCATGGGGATAGAAATCATGAAAGACATCTATCCATTCCACCCCCTGCTCCTTTGCTATAGCAATTTCCTTATCCACATAAAGGTTCAACGTTCCGCCGCCGAAATCATATTCTTCACAGGTAAGCAGCTCGCCGCTTTCACCATCCGCATACCAACTATAAGTGGGCGTGACTAATATAATCCGAAGGTGAGGGTACGCCTGCTGCAACCGTTTCAGGGTCTTGCGCAGCGCTCCCGCAAAAGTGTAAGCATCTAAGGGCTCCTTGTCATTATCAAGGGGAACACCCCCATGATAATCATTAATCCCATGATTGATGAATAAAATGTCCACTTTATCAAAATCCACCATCGCCAGATTGTCCACCAGATCGTCAAAGTATTCCGTGCCATACTCCCGAATATGAACCGTCTGCTGCGGGGCAAAATCATCCAGATACACCGCAGTGGCAAGAGCTTCCATACTCAACACATCCTTGGTGATATCTGCCCTTCCCGACCTGTTCATACGACTCATACCTGTTCCGCCAAAAGCAGCCAAAAAAACTTTTCTTCCTGTGCGCTGCTCCAAATTGGCTGACACCGAGCTTTCGTCCCGCACCTGCCCGAAGATACTGTCTCCCATGAGCACAATGTCCGGTGTTGTTCTCTTATATGAGTCTGTCAATACTTTGCCACCAAACATTAGCAGCACCAAGCATAAAAAAAATATCAAAGCAAGAAGCGCATATTTGATTGTACGCTTGTCCATCCTTACCATCAAGTCCTATCCTCAAAATCCACCAAATCCCAACTCATGGCAGTGCCCAATTTCGCATCTTTTCGAATCTTTTTCCCCAACAATTCCTCGTAATATTTGGTGTGAAGACCAAATGCCGGTCTCACAGAGCGCAGATTTTCCGGCGTAAACACGTCTCCCGCCTTCATGTCCTGCGCGATATAGAGCGATCTGGAATGTTCTCTGCTCTTTTTCTGCTTGGGTGTCAAATCGTAGGTCACACGCCCCAACGCTTTCTCCACAATTCGAATGTTATCCACCATCAGCTTGAACTCCTCCGGCTCCATGGAAAATGCGGCATCTGCGCCTCCGTCTGCGCGGCGCAGCGTCAAATGCTTCTCCACTACCTTGGCTCCCAGTGCCACAGCAGCTTCCGCAACGACCGTTCCCATGGTATGATCTGACAGTCCTGTCAGGCAATCAAACACCTCTCTCATGGATACCATGGTCTTGAGATTGATATCCTCATAGGGAGAAGGATAGGCAGAGGTACACTTTAACAATATCACATTCTCATTGCCCTCTTCTCTGCAGGTACGCATCGCCAACTCCAAGTCTGCCAGATAGGAGATACCTGTGGACATGATAATGGGCTTGCCCGTCCGTGCAATCTTTCTGATAAAAGGAATATCCGTCACCTCAAAGGAAGCGACCTTATATACCGGCACCTCCATCTCCTCCAGCAAGTCAATACTGCTTAGATCAAAAGGAGACGAGAAAAACACCAGTCCCATCTCTTCTGCTATTTTTTTGAGCTCCGGCTGCCATTCCCATGGCGTATAAGCCTCCTGATACAGCTTATGCAAGGTAGTACCGTCCCAGATGGTTCCCTGGGTAATCTGAAACTCCGGCGCATCACTGGGTAAAGTGATGGTATCAGGGGTATATGTCTGAATCTTGATCGCATCTGCACCGGCATCCTTCGCCGCCTGCATGATTGCCACTGCTCTGTCAAAGTCCATCAGATGATTGGCGGACATCTCTGCAATAATAAAGGTGGGAGATGTCTCACTGATGATATGATTTTCAATTGTAATTTCTTTGTTCATAACTGTTATTCCTCGCTTCCCAAGATGGTGTCATTTTCTTTTTAATTGTTTATCATTTTACACCAAAAGTGATTTTTTCGTATTTTTTTGTATTACGGATATTTTTCCATATCTCGTCGGTCATGCGCATGAAAGTCACATCGTACCAAATGTCCTCCTTGCAGACGTGGTGTTTTTTCTCTTCCACAATCTCGCAGCCGCAAAGCTTATGGAGTGCGATGACTCCCTGGTTGAGGGTGAACACATCGCTGTATACCGCATGCTTGTGAAGTATGTCAAATACATAATCATACATACTCATCTCTAACGCCAGAGCAGTCTGTATGCTGCGCAGTCGCTTCTCACCCATATAATATGCCCAGCCCAAATCTCCCTCAGGATTGGTAAGCCCCGTCAGGTTAATCACCCCCGCCGGCTCTCCATCCACTTCAATGAGCCAATACGCTACATCCGCGCTTTCCCGAATCCCGGCAAGCCATTTTTTCTGTCCCTCCATGGTCAGCTTGGGATTGGTATTCATATACCGTGTGATGTCCTCGTCCATGCGCCAACGCATAATATTTTCCAGATCTTTCTCCTCAATCCTTCTCAGTGTTACACTCATATTCTTTCCTTCTGCTTTCCGCATGCCGCCCTCAAGTGCTTCTCATAAAGAACGTTGCATATGCGCTATACTCCCGCCTTCTCAAAAAGCTCCGCCACACTGGTAAGCTCTATGGCTTCCTCCACCGGAATGGACACACCGATGCTCTCCAGTTCTCCGATAATCATCACATGCGCCAGAGAATCCCACTCCTCCACATCTGCAATCTTAGTATCCTCCGTGATCGTACCCATGGGCACATTTAAAATTCCTTCGATTAATCCTAATATCTGTTCTCTCATTCTGCTGTTCTCCATCCTTCTACTGAATCTCTATAAATTCACACTTCTAAGGTGGCATCCTTCAGTACCTTTGCCTGGTAGGGTCTTGCAGGCACCTGATTCAACTCTGCCAGATAAGCCGCGCCTCCCTTCGGATAGCGCTCGCACTGCGTATAACCCAGTTCGGGATAAAGCATTTCCACCGGTTTATTTTTGGCAGTGGGCAGATAAATCCCCTTCAGCTTTGTGCAGCCTGCTTCCCGCAAGCTCTGTTCCACGTCCTGCAGCACAGCATTTTCAATCTGCTTACCCATGACGCGACAGCTCATAACAAACTCCTCCACCACAGGTACGTCTTCGCTTCCTTCGGGAAAATGCACAATCACCATCGCCACCAGTCCATTGTCACCAAATCTGTCCGCCACGTTGTAGAGATAGACCTCCCTGTTTTCGTCCTGCAAAATCTCCTGCATCTCCTGCAAGGTATAACGCCTGGTAGTGAGATTGAATTGATTGGTCTTATTTGCCATCTGCGTCAGCCGTTCCACATGTGCTGCGGGATTTACACGAGTAATCACGAGCTCCAACTGCTTCAGATACTCCTCAAAGCTGTGTGCTGCCTTTTGCAGCGCACCGCGTTTGGCGTTGGCTGCATATTGCTCCGTTTTGTCTCTATCCTCTTGTGTCAACACCGGTTTGGCAAAATACTGCTCATAAATCTCCGCCATACAAGGTGCCAGTTCCTCGGCACTCTGTGGAAAATCCGGCACAATCACCTCCGGCAGCATCTTACGCACCAGCTCCCGCTCCGATGGGTTGTCATCCCAGAATACGAAGGAATCTGTACCCAGATTCAATTCCTTTGCAATCTCCAATATATTTTCATGCTTCCCTTGCCAGTTGATTCGCTTCGCCGCAAAACATTCCTCCCGCAACAGCATATGGGGATGACTGCGAATAATCTCCAACGCATCTTCCTCATTATTCTTGGACACAATCGCCAACAGCACACCCTGCCTCTGCATGTGCAGAATCACTCTCTGCAAATTCTTGTATGCCAGCCCCTCGTGCTCTTCGGACAGTACAATGGGCGACTGCTCCGCCTCTCCTGCCAGACCTCCCCACAGGGTATTGTCCAAGTCGAGCAGCAACACCTTTTTTGCCACGCGCTGCTCCCGCTCCAGACACGCAAGGATAGCTTCACACAGCCTTTTCTGGGCATCATTGGACAATAGAATACGCCCCATATACCACATCTTTGGGGAAAATACATTGCCCTCCCCCATCTGCTCCACCAAATGCCTGTATGGGAATATCCGCACATTAGTATGCTCCGCGCACAGCCTCTGCAAGCGCTGCATCCAAAGCTGTTCCAAGGTCTGCTTCCTGCTTTTATCGACCAACACATCCAATTCTACCCCCCACAGATATGCGTCTGACACATAATATGTGGTGGTATCCGCCAATGAGGACTCCAACATATCAAACCAGTTGTTCACTCTTTCTAAAGCCGTCTGCTCCTCCAGCTCATGCTCTAAGAGCTCCATCAAATCCATCACCAGGAACGTATATGCGGGTGCAAAGGTATGATAGGAGGACGCCGGATTCATCAGCAGTCCCAACTCATTTCCATAGCCTTCTGCCTCATAGATCTCCATCTGCCGCTTCAGCAGGCGGATTACAAAATTCATATTCACATTGGAAAGCAATGCCATTCTCGCTGTCTTCATTTTCTTTCCCTTTACTACACTCCAAAGTAATTCCTTGAATCAGTCAAATCCCCCGCGGCATTCGCCAAATTGCCATGCCAGCATGACACCTTAGCTCATTGCTCGCGGAAACAAAAACAACCTGGAACTTTTATTGGTCAAGAGCATAACACATATCGCATGCCATTCTTTTCCAAATCACAAGTATCCAAGTTGTATTATAACGCATATGAAGTAAATAATAAATGAAAACTTTCTTAATCTTTTTTGTATTCTGCAAATCCTCTCCATGCTTTTGCATATTTCTCTAATGTCTTATAGTCCAGACATCTTTGTGCAACAAAACTATCCGGATATGTATATTTCATTCTGTATAGTTCTTCTGCTGCTCTCTCTAAATTTAAAGTATTGATTACCTTAATCTCCTTGTCCAACAAATCAATATATTTACTCTTTTCCTTCTCATCACTAAAGCTTCTGTACGAAGCAATATCCTTCTTCTCAAATAACGATGTCTCACACCTTGGTATCGGAAACATATAATTTAGATTAACAACTGCAATCAGCCTTGTGGGAACATCTGTATCATATATTTTATAAAAATCTTTTTGTTGCTTCATCTTCTTATGTCGTTCCTGCGCATGAGAAATCTGCGTTATGTATATCAATTCATCCGTCTCAAATAAGGCACCAAAAAACGGTTTATATTTATTTTCCCCATAATCTGAATATGGGATTCTCTTCTCATATTCTCTCAAGTAATCCAAATACTTTTCATTAACATTTATCCAATTCATATTTTCCCCTTTTCGTGCTCACATATCCTATATGGATATTCATATAGATATTATAAAGGGAACAGACATATGCCCGCTCCCTCTATTAATACGATTTTGATAGGCTTCGTAACCTCTATTAATACGATTTTGATAGGCTTCGTAACCTCTATTAATACGATTTTGACGGGCTTCGTAACCTCTACAAGGAAAATAACCTTCCTCAATTCTATTATATGTGATTCTTTTAAAATTATCAATATATTTTTGCGAAAAGTTGAATATAACTGTAACATATAACTTGAATGAAACTTTCCTACTCTTTCTTTAGCATTAATTTATATTTCATTTCTGCAATCGCCCAATCTGTCTCGTTATCGATGTCCTGCACCTCCAGTTCGGAAATCACGAGCGGCAGAATATTCCCCACCATCAGCTTCTGATTCTGTACGAATGCCTCGGTGCGGAACACATAAAACTGCCCCACATCATGATAATGGGGCTCCAAATCCTGAGAGCGGCTGTCCAGATACTGCGGATACTCGAACACCAGCCTTCCCTCCCTGACGATCATCGCCCGCTGCGGCGGATAAGAAAAGGACACCACGGGAATCAGCGTATCCGCATCACTGTCCTCCAGGGTCTTCACCGCCTGTCTTAATTTATCCGCCGTCGCGAAAGGTGCAGTGGGATAAATGCAGCACCCCAGATCAAAATGCTCTCCACGCATCTCCATCTCCTCCAGTACCTCCAACAACACATCGTTGGTGGTGGCGAAGTCATTGGCGGTACGCTCACTGCGATAAAAGGGCACTTGTGCTCCATATTGCTTTGCAATCTCTGCAATTTCCTTGTCGTCCGTGGACACCATGACTACATCAAAGAGCTTCGATGCAATAGCTGCCTCAATGGAATAAGCTAGAATCGGCTTCCCGCAAAATTCTTTGATATTTTTCCTAGGGATGCGCTTGCTGCCTCCCCGGGCTGTAATAATTGCTATCTTTCTCATATTTCCTCCATTTTACACGCTGCTTCGCCACATAACCATAGACGGCTTCCTGCATCCCTCAATTCATTGTAACAGTTCAGCCTTTCATTCATAAATCCGCTCCTGCTTTGCATGAGCCGCCGTTTTCTTCACTTACCAAGGCGCTTACGCAATCCCCTCCACGCCCATTTCAGCCGATAATACCAATAAAAAGCAAAATCTGATTTCGCCTGCAATGCAATAAACTGCTGCTCCTCTGCCCCGGTGTACCGTTGATAATACGGATTTTCTGCAAAATGAGGGAAATATTTTTCCTGCCCCTGACGAAGCTCCTTCACAAACCTCCGTCTCGGGTGCTTCACACCCAACATATAAGAAAACAGTGTGTTCACATAATAGAGCTCCGTGAAGCGATACTCGATTTCGGGCAGATAGGCATTCCAGAAGCCTCTGCTCCTACATTCCTCATAAAAGATTTCTTCCGCGCGCATGCGGTCTCTGCATTTTGCCTCCGTCACTGCATGCACCGTGGACACCTGGTGCTGATAATAATAATAAAGCGGCTCCTCCACCTTCTCAAAATGGGTGAAATACAGCGACCACAAAGGACCTGCACAATTATCCTCATAAAAGATTCCCTCCGGGAAACACAAGCCGTTCTCCAGGATAACGCTGTGCTTATATATCTTAATCACCATACTGCCGGAGCGCAAAATCAATTTTTTGTGCTTCTCCACATCTAACAGACCGGTCTGATCCTGAGAATTGTTCTGCACCACCTTGCCCACTTCATAAGTGTGCTCCTCCACCAGACTGTAATCACAGCCCACCATGTCTGCTCCGGTCTCTTCCGCTCTGGCAAGGAGCTTCTCATAATAATCCGGCGTCACCCAGTCATCGCTGTCAATGAAACCAATCCACTCCCCGCTGGCTGCCGCCAGACCGATATTCTTAGCACCGCCCTGACGCTTATTGACATCGTAGTGAATGACCTTCACCTTATCCGGGTATTCTCTCTCATACGCTCTCAAAACCGCCAACGAGTCATCGGTGGAGGCATCATCCACTGCAATGATCTCATAGTCAGAGATGGTCTGCCCCACCAGGGAATCCATACAATATGCTAATTTACCCTCTGCCGCCATATTATAGACTGGCACGATCACACTGATACGCACAACACACCTCCCAAAATCCTGTTCTGTGAGAATTTTAGCACTTTCATGCTGTTTTCGCAACTGTACTACTACAGCATTTGTAAGTTATGTGTAAGTTACCGACGAAGATTTAGTCTTTTCGTGGCTGTGTTCTTTTCTGTATTCTCTTTGAGTTATCTCTTTGGTAATGTCGCGATGCTTGGAATATCCATTGGTTATCGCTTATCTTCGTCGGCTCGCAAGCGAAGGACCTTTTAATTATGTTTAATTCCAAAAACTCTCAACGCTGTTGAGAGTTCCGGCTTGTCTTTGTAAGTTTCATAGAACTGTTTCATTCTCCATATATTCTGGGCTGAATAGCCGCGTATCCCCGGTTACTTTCTCAAAATGTATTCCGATAATGCCTTTACTGTCGATTTCCCCCATCCATCATTTTCGATTCGTTCAGATACATATGAACCAATACCCCAATACAAATCTATTATAGTTGTATTTACTTGATGTTCCACTTTACACTTTGCAGAATAAATCATATTTAAAATATCTTCAAACATAGCATCGTCCGATTTAATAATATCTTCCAATTTATTATCCTCCGTTTATCCAATAATATTCAACTGAATACTAACGTTATCTTATTACTTTTTTTAATAAATGCCAACATTTTTTTCATCGAGTTATTGCGAATCAAATAGAATTACGCATTTATTTTCTTCAAGGCCGAATGATACACCGTTTCCACCACTGTACCCGAGAACTTTCCTATCGTATAAAAAAGAGACAAGTCCTACGATATTCGTAGATACCTGTCTCTTTTCATGATACTTGTCTTTTTAGACAATATACGCCAAAAATCTAAAATTCGATATTACTTTCGTAGCGTACGCAGGGACGCGCCCTTTACTGCATAAATAATGTCCTTTTTGTCTTCCGGATGCTTCTTCAAACAACGATAAAAAGGACACCCGCTATCAATTAAAATATCTGGTCATTTTAGCAAAATTATGTACCTCGTGGATCATGACCATCTCATCCGCTATTTCATAGATAAAAGTATATTCTTTATAGTACAATTCTTTAATAGAACTATCTTTCGTCCATTTTGCCTGCGTACCCTTGTATGCAAAATCCGCCAAAGAATCCCCAAAATCAATCAGTTCTTCGATGAAAGTAATAGCACGCTCCGGATTATCCCTTGCAATATAACTCTCTATATCATCTAAGTCTTTTAACGCTTCCACTGTCCAACGGACTCTCATACCGGCATCGCATCCTTTTTATGTTTTTGAGCAAAGAACGCTCTCACGTCATCTGTGGATAAAAGACCACTCTCCTGAACAGATTGTTTACTCTTTTCCAACTTCATCAATTTATATAAACTTTCAAATATTTCGGTTTCGTCTTGAATATCATCAGGTATAGTATTTAACATACTTACCAGTGTGGCTTTTGCGGTACTCATGCGCAATCCTCCTCTCACCAAACAACATAGATTTCTTCGTTGATTAAGTATATTATATCCTCATCCGGAGGAAATTACAATGCTCTTATTTTTCATGTTATTGCGAATCAAATAAAATTACGCATTTATTTTCTTCAAGGCCGAATGCTGCACCGTTTCCAACACTTTGAGAAATTTCCCATAAAAAGAGACAAGTCCTACGATGTTCGTAGATACCTGCCTTTTTTCATGATACTTGTCTTTTTAGACAATATACGCCAAAAATCCAAAATTCGATATTACCTTCGTAGCGTACGCAGGGACGCGCCCTTTACTGCATAAATATTATGAACCAATTATTGGAATCCCTTATTCAGTTGTGGTTTTGTTGAACGTTCAACGTTATTTACTAAATATCGTAAATAATTTAGTTTAACGTTCAACCTGCCTACTTCGAAAGATACAGAGTAGTATACTGCTTAACTCCATCTGGATCATTCTGGCTTATCACAATTTCTGTAAATTCACCCTCAGTAAGATTTGCCCGGCAATTATCCATATTCAGTACGCCTGAATAATAATAGTCATTTCTATCAAACTCGTAGAATTCACCAGGCGTAAAGCCTAAACTTACTCCCCAATCACCATTTGGCCAATTTATTGCCAATTCATCGCCATCTTGAAGAGTATACTGCTGCCCATCTTCCAAAACTTTTCTTTCACCTGTATTTTTATTAAATACAAGGAATGTTAGCTTCTTTAGGGAATTTTCTACTAAATACTGTACCCACTCATCATCTGAAAAGCTTGAGATATCAACATCTTCTACTGTTTCTTCTGTTGATTCAACAATTTCAATATTTCCAACAGAAAGATATACTGTTGAGCCTTTCATCTCTCCTTCGTCATTTACAAACACTACGGTAAATTCTGTATTTTCCTTAATTTTGTCATATTTCAGTTTGAACAAATACGAATCATACATAAACTCTTTTGATTCATATAAATCACTATTGTTATCACCATAATACGACAAATCAGGTTGAGATGATATAGCCAGCTCATCCCCATCTTGAAGAGTATATTGTTCTTGAAATTTCAAAGTTCTTTTCTTTCCGGTTTTATTATTTAAAACCATGAAAGTCGGAAATTGTAAATTTAAGGACTCGATCCATTCCTCGTTCGAGAGCTTAGTAGTAGGATCTTCGTCTTCTACTACTTCGACAGGCTCATCTAAGGTATCTGCTGTATCTTCCGATGTATGTTCCGGCTTAGAATAAGGCTCAGGTTTAGCAATTTCATCTTCTACAACCGTAACAGATGAGATGTCGGGAGTTGTAGCTTGCTGCTTCTTCTTGTTGCTTGCACTCACCATCAGGATAATACCTAAGATGATCAGTACCAATACAACGATGCTTACTACTGTGACAATTACTGTGTTGCTCCGTTCCTTTTTCATTTTAATTTCCTCCTTTTTTCTTATTTAATTTAATAATGAAATTAAGAAACATTTTTTTGTTACTTATGTATGCTGGAGCATACTGTTAATAAATCACCTCCGCCCTTTACTGCATAAATATTATGAACCAATTATTGGAATCCCTTACGTTCAACCTGCCTACTTCGAAAGATACAGTGTAGTATACTGGGTAACTCCATCAGGATCATCACATCCTACTGTAATTTCTGTAAATTCACCTTCTGTAAGATTTGCCCGGCAATTTTCCATATTGAAAACCATTGAATGGAAATAATCATTCCTATCATATTCATCAAATACACCAGGATTAACAGATACATTTACTCCCCAATCACCATTAGGCTGATTAAGTGCTAATTCATCGCCATCTTGAAGAGTATACTGCTGCCCATCTTCCAAAACTTGTCTTTCCCCTGTATTTACATTAAATACAAGGAAGGTCATTTTTTTGAATGATGAAGCTTTTAAATTCTCTACCCACTCATCATTGGAAAGATTAGAAAGGTCAACATCAAGTTCTTCAACATCAGGTTGTTCTTGTGTATTTACTGCAATTGTTGCTGGTTCTTTGCTAACATCAACATCATTTCCTATTGAAAGATAAACAGTTGCGTAGTAATACTCTCCTTTGTCTGTAATTCCAAGAGATACTGTAAACTCGGTATCTTCTTTGATTTGATCATAGTTTAATGTGAAGACATATGAGTTATACATAGGTTCTACCGATTTATACAAATCATTATTGCTATCACCACAATACAACCAATCTACATCCTCAGGATATCCAGCTGCTAATACATCACCCTCTTGAAGAGTATAATGTTCTCCATTTTTTAAAACTGTTTTCTTTCCTGTTTCATTGTTTATAACAAGAAAAGTAGCAGTTTCCAAATCAAGAGAATCAAGCCATTCTTCAATCGAAAGCTTTGAGGTAGGATCTGCATCCTCTACCGGTTCTTCTACCACCTCTATAGGTTCTTCTACAGAAGCTGTTTCCTCTGCAACTGTTTCACTTGTTGAAGATTCTGTAACGGAAGTTTCTATGGACTCAGCCCCTTGTGTTTCTGTGCCCTGAGCGCCTTTTGCGCCGCAGGCGGTCAAGAATACCGCGATAGCTGCCATGGCAACAAGCTTTTTCGTGTTTTTCATATCATTCCTCCTTGTATAATCTTTTGTAATGCGTTATTTCCAATATTAGTTAAAATCGTCATCAGATTCTTTGCGGATATGAAGAACGTGTTCCTGACCAAAAAGAGCATAAGCCCTCATGTGCCTTTTGGGGGTATCCCTACCCTTTACCCTGCGCTAACTCTGCTGTTGACACATGCACTTATTTACCGTCTGCAGAGCATCAAAAAGGGAGCCTCCCCATAGAAAGGGTGGTGAACATTTCCAGAATACATTACCTTAAGCGCCTGTAATGTTACTGCCGCTCTGTGGAGCAGATATGGGATAGATACCAGATTGAGGCACTGCATAACGTGTCGGTTTCCACATTCAGTTTTCAAGGTACATTTCAGGGTACACAAATAACGCCTTTTCTTCTGATTGTTGTTGCCACTGTTGCCGATATAGCCTATAATAAGATAGTAACAGCCGACCTAAGGCTAGAAGACAACGCAACAAAGAGAACAGCAGGAGCGGCAACATTGGCAACTTCGGCAACAATCCGGTCGAAATTGCCTGCAATGTCCACATAATGTTTATTATGATAATGAACCGGGAAGTCCGGAAAGTTCGATAGATACTGACTTCTGATGCAATCCCATTTCATCAGAAATAATGTCGATACGAAAAGTCCTCTCTCATTGGTGAATTCAATCAATCCGCTAAAAGTATTGCGTTTATGGGGCTTTTATGATAGTATGAATGAAAGTGATTAGGGTGACTTGTCCACATAATAAACATTATGTGGACATTTTGTTTTCGCCATAATTTCTCAGCTTGCCAACTGTTTTTTCGAGATCACCATTCAGGCTATTTGCACCCCGCATGCAATGTGGCGTATTACTGCCCCACCAGAAGCTTCATCCGGTCAAGTTGTCGTCTGTGTTCGCTGTAGGGAGTCTTAATATAGATTCTCGTGGTCTCGATGTTACTGTGCCCCAGAATGTCCGCTAGCTTGGCAATGTCCTTGAACAGGTCATAGTAGGTTCTGGCAAAGAGCGCCCTCAGATTATGGGGATACACCTTTTCCTCCGGCACGCCGGACAAGCTGCAGAGCTTTTTCATTTCACGCCAGATATAAGTACGATCCATAGGGGCACCGTTTTTTGTCACGAAGATACTGCCTGCGGTAATGCCCTGTTTTTTCACATAGATCATCAGCTTAAGACGCAGCTTCTTGGGCAACAGAACAATGCGTTCCTTGCCCTTGTGATATATCTTGATTTCGCCCCGTGTCAGGGATTGAACCGTCAGAAAACGAAGTTCCCCCACGCGTATGCCCGTCGCACAGATGGTTTCCAGAAGCATGCCCATTCTGGCTCTGTCCTGCTCCCTGGCTGCCCGCACCAGACGCTTGTATTCCTCCCGGGTCAGCTCCTTCTCCTCCGGCAGGTATACCTTTTTCTGCAGGCGGAAGGTTTTGATCTTCACATCCTGCCACCCCATGTAGTCGAAAAAACGGTTGGCTGCCACCAGGAAGGAATTAATACTGGATGTGCAGTAGCCTTTCCGGCGCAGATGTTCTTTATATGCAATCATCAGCTCCTTGGTGATGTTCTGTTCTTTACAATATGCCATGAGTTTGCGCATAT
>JAFVDW010000026.1 GCA_017478245.1 Lachnospiraceae bacterium | reverse complement strand
TATCTATTCCTGCTGATGAATACCCTGCTTCAAAAAGCAGATCTCGCAGGGCTTGTTAAGGTTACCCTTTTTTCAGCGAATGATATGAAAATAACCCAAAAACAATTTCAATTTACTCTTGACATATCACCGCTGGACTAACTATACATTTTGATAGTATATCACAAAAAAGTGCGTTCTTGTAAAAATTAGTATTCTGGCTATAATTATATTCATGACAGACAAAAATGTCAATTATCAATCAAGACAATGAAGGAGACGATATCATGGATAAGACAAAAGTGGTGGATTATGAAGAGGTTTTGGCGACGGTTGCGAAGTATACGGATGCCTGCAAAGAAGGTAAAAGCGAGATTATGAAGCCTGCTTTTACGGAGAATGCTCTGATGTATGGCTATCTGAATGGTGAGTATTACAACGGCTCTATAGAGGCGCTTTATGGAGCGGTGGATGCCTTCGGAGCGGCGCCGGAGACAAAGGTAAGGGTTGATGTTCTCAGCATTGAAGGGACGGCTGCAGTTGTGCGTGTGACACTGGAAGACTGGCATGGTTTGGCATTCACAGATTTCCATAACCTCATTAAAGAAGACGGTCAGTGGAAGATCATTGCCAAGGTGTTCCATCAGTATCAGTAATGATTCGGAGGTGACAGCATGAGTTTTTTAGAACTTGCTGCCGGGAGATATTCCGTCCGTTCCTTTTCGGACAGACCTGTGGAGCAGGAAAAGATTGATCGCATCTTAAAGGCGGCACAGCTTGCACCGACAGCGGTAAACTTTCAGCCACAGAGGATTTATGTGCTGAAAAGCGATGAGGCGATGACGAAGATCAATCGTCTCTGCCGATGCATTTACGGAGCACCGATGGTATTTCTGATCTGCAGTGACGAGAGCCTTACCTGGAAAAGTCAAACAGAACCCGGATACAGTTCAGGCGAGATGGACTGCAGTATTGTATGTACACATATGATGTTGGAAGCATGGGAACAGGGAGTAGGCTCTGTCTGGGTTCGTCTGTTCGATGTAAAAGCAGTAGCTAAGGCGTTCGGGCTTCCGTCTCATATCAAGCCGATCTGTCTGCTTCCGGTGGGGTATGCAACAATGGATTGTGTGCCGTATGCTCCGTGGCATGACGTATATCGGGGTATCTCTGAGTTTGTGGAGGAATTGTAAGGTATGGCAAAGAACATTATTATTCTGAACGGCAGCCCGCGTCCGAAGGGGAATACATCTGCGCTGACAGCGGAGTTCAAAAGAGGTGCGGAGGAAGCAGGAAATAAGGTGACGGAGTTTCAACTGTCCCGAATGAAGATGAATGGATGTCTTGGGTGTTGGCATGGCGGTAAAGATTTTGAGCATCCCTGCACACAGAGAGATGATATGGAACAGATTTATCCTCTGTACAGAGAGGCAGATGTAGTTGTATTGGCATCTCCACTTTATTACTGGTTCCTTTCGGGCTTTTTGAAAAATGCGTTTGATCGTTTGTTTGCCATTGCAGAAGCTGATCCGGACTACAGAAACCCGAAAAAGGAATCTGTTCTCATCATGGCTGCCGAGGGTGCGGGGTTTGAAGAGAGTGAACACTGGTATGATCATCTTGAGAAGCATATCGGTTGGAGGAGCCTTGGGAAAATTCTGTGCGGATATGTAACGCAACCGGGAGATACTAAAGGGAAGAAAGAATTGCAACAGGCGTATGAGTTAGGTAAATCAATTCAGTAAGATTGATGTTACAAATTTCAAAAATCATTTGAAATTTCAAAAAAAGAATATTATAATACTTTTTGCAAACGTGTAGCGAAACAGCGTAAATCCAGTTGTTTCGCTATACGTTTTTTGTATATGAAGAGGTAAAAGAAAAGTCAAAACAGAAGTTTTGCAATTACCTAAAAGAATAATTAGCAGAGAGGAAGAATGAAATGGAAAACAGTAACAATCAATTTTTGGGAACGGAAAGTATCGGAAAGCTGATGCGAAAATACGCGATTCCCTGTATCATTTCCCTGTTAGTGGGAGCTTTGTATAATATAGTAGACCAAATTTTTATTGCCAATGCCAGTTATCTGGGGTCTTATGGAAATGCAGCAAATACGGTAGTGTTTCCACTGACGGTGATTGCATTGGCGATCGCAGTGATGATTGGTGATGGATGCTGTGCTTTTGTCAGCTTAAGTCTGGGCAAAGAAGAGGTGCAAACTGCCAGAAAGAGTGTGGGTAATTCCGTGGTCGCAGTGGTGGTGAGCGGTCTGTTATTATGCGTGGTGTATCTGGTGTTTAGCAATGGGATTATTGCCATGTTTGGCGGGACGGTAAATGAGGAGACCTTCAGACATTCCAAGGAGTACTTTTTCTATATTACGTTGGGAATTCCCTTTTATATGTTTGGGCAGGCAATGAATCCTATTATTCGTGCGGACGGCAGTCCAAAATTTGCTATGGTATCTACCCTTGCGGGAGCAGTGGCAAATATTATTTTAGACCCTATTTTTATATTTGGATGTAAATGGGGCATGATGGGGGCGGCAGTGGCAACCGTGATCGGTCAGGTTCTTACGGCTGTTTTGGCAGTGTGGTATCTGTGCCACATGAAGTTGATCAAGCCGGAGAAGGCAGACTATAAATGGAACGGAACGATTCTGAAGAAGAGTCTCATTTTGGGAATTACCAGTTTTCTCTCCCAGATTTCACGGGTGGCGGCTATGGCAGCCATCAACAATATGATCCGGAAATACAGTGCGCTAGATCCGGTTTTTTGTCAGGAGCAGTATGCGCAGATTCCTATGGCGGTGGTGGGAATCGTGATGAAGTTTTTCCAGATTGTCATCTCTATCGTCGTGGGTATGGCTGCCGGATGTATTCCCATTGCCGGTTATAACGTGGGGGCTGGGTTAAAATCAAGAATCCGACAGCTTTTCTCGAAGCTGCTTACCGCAGAGGCGGCGGTGGGTGCAGTGGCGCTGCTCATTGTGGAATTGCTGCCCAAACAGTTGATACAGATTTTCGGCGCTGCCAATGAAAGCGCCTATTATACGGATTTCGCTGTGAAAGCGTTTCGCATTTACCTGTGTATGATGGTATTTGCCTGTGTCAATAAGGCTACCTTTATCTTCCTTCAGGCTATGGGCAAAGCGGCAGAGTCCACTGTGCTTTCCATGGTTCGAGAGATTGTATTCGGCGTGGGCTTTGCCATATTGCTCCCGCTCTTTTGGGGGTTGGATGGCGTGTTATATTCCATGCCGGTATCGGATGTACTAACCTTTTTGATTGCGGTAGTACTAATCCGGTCCACTTACAGAGAACTCGCGGAGTAAGAGGCAAGGAAGTGCTCTATGATATCAGCCGCATCCTTACAGCCGTTTTCACGGCGAAGAAGAGCGGACAGCTCCCCGGCACGGCGGTCATATCTGCCGCTTGCAAGGTCTAGGAGGGCGGACTTTAATTGTGCTTTGGAACAGAGCTTTTTGCGGATATATAACGGGGCGGGACCGCAACCGTTTTCGTGAATGGTACGTCCATAAAAGTATTGATCCAGGGCAAGAGGAATCACAAGGGTCGGACAGCCGGCACGGATGCCCAGACCGTTGGTGGTATTGCCGCCATGATGCACCACTGCCTTTACCCGTGGGAAAATCCAACTATAGGGGATGTTGTCCACGAAATATAGTTGGCTATCGTTGGAATGGTTGGTTAAGGCAGTCTGCTCCTCTTTTGTTATCTGATCTGCCTGGACAATGGCACGGAGCTTTGTCTCCCGCAGGGCTTCCAGTGTAAGCCGCTGCAGTTTGGCGAGCTCGGGAGATTGTGCCTTGCCGAAGCAGATGAAGATAGGTTTTTCGGCATCGTTTTTGGCTGCTGTGAGAAAACGTTCCAGTTCGGGAGCGGGGACATAATCTGCGGCATCCGCCTGGGGATGATACCAGTATCCGGTCACATGAATATGTTCTTCCCATTTGGAATCCGGTGGCATAAAGAGGGGTGTCACCGGATAAAAGGTCAGCACCTTTTTGCCATTTTGGACGCGATAATCGTCCGTCATGCGCCATTTTTTCAGCCCATGTTCCTTGCGCCAGTTGTTCACCAACTGACAGGTCAGCAGGTTCATGCCCGGTTCGATCATCGCATAGCTCATGCCCACCAGAGGATGGTCGTGCTTCACAGTGTACAGGGAGTATAGATTCGTCCTGTCAAAAGGGCTATAGAAATAGCGGGCACAGGGAATTCCATAATAGTCACACACATGCCTTGCGAAGCCGGACAGGATTCCGTACAGTACGAGATCGGAGCCTTCGATTGCTTCCATCAGCGTATCCATAAATCGGGGAGTCTCCCGGTATAAGGTCTTACATCCATTCATAAAATCCGCACTTGTCACATAATCTGTGACCAATAATTGCATCACGCGGTCCGCATCTCCGTCCAGATGCAGAAAAGGCACATGCTTCTCCTCCGCAAGGGGGCGAAATTTTTCCAGAGCAGCTACGCGAAAATCGTGTCCCCGCCCGCGCAGCTCTACACCTAATTCTATCAGAGGCTGCACATCTCCTCTGGTTCCCACAGAAACAGCAGTAATCTTCATGGCTTGCATTCCTTTCTCATGTATCTATGTATATTTCATTGTAGCATTTTATGCTGTTAGGTGCAACTAACTATGATATAATATTTCTGCGCACTATTCTGCTGTAAAAAAGCGAAGAACGGAGGAGGACTATGACGCAATCGCAGAGCTGCTGAACTGACTTTCTAAAACAACGGAAAAGACGTTGAGATAAAGTACAATATTTGATAGAATAGTAACTGTTTCAAGTGGTATAGGAGCAAAGAAGATACTGATAGGGATTGTTGGTGCGTTGCACTGAATAAGGAGAAAAGGAGCAGATATGGGACAGGCAGTTGTGACTTTGAAAAAGGGAGAAGGACGCACCCTGAAAGCTGGTGGCATGTGGGTGTTTGACAATGAGATTGACAGCATTATGGGGAGCTTCGACAACGGAGACGTGGTGGAGGTTCATGATTTTGACGGATATTTTTGCGGCTATGGCTACATTAACACTAAGTCCAAGATTACTGTGCGTATCCTTGCCCGCAAGCGGGATACAGTGATTGATGCGGCTTTCATGGAGCAGAGAGTACGAGACGCATGGGTGTATCGGAAGGAGACCATTGATACTTCCAGTTGCCGATTGATCTTCGGGGAGGCGGATTTCCTGCCGGGAATCGTAGTTGATAAATTTTCGGATGTGCTGGTAGTGGAGTCTCTGGCGCTTGGCATCGACAGATGGAAGATAACCATTGTGGATGCCTTGAAAAAGGTGCTTAAGGAGGATGGCATCACAATTCGCGGCGTGTACGAGCGCAGCGATGCCAAGGTGCGCCTCCAGGAGGGCATGGAGCGTTACAAGGGCTTCATCGGGGAGCCCTTTGATACCAAGGTGGAGATAGAAGAAAATGGTGTAAAATATATCGTGGATGTGGAGGATGGGCAGAAGACCGGATTCTTCTTGGATCAGAAGAACAATCGTGCTGCAATCCATCGCATCTGTAAGGGGAAGAAGGTGTTGGATTGCTTTACCCATACGGGTTCTTTTGCATTGAATGCGGGCATCGCAGGGGCGAAGAGCGTGCTTGGCGTGGATGCGTCACAGCTTGCGGTAGACCAAGCTTCGGAGAATGCGAAGCTGAATGGTTTGGAGGAAAGCGTGCATTTTCAATGTGCAGATGTGTTTGAACTGCTGCCCGAACTGGAGGCGAAGGGGGAGCAGTACGATGTGGTGATCTTAGACCCGCCTGCTTTTACCAAGTCCAGAAGTTCTGTGAAGAACGCGGTGAAGGGATATCGTGAGATCAATTTAAGGGGCTTGAAGCTTGTAAAGAATGGGGGGTATCTGGTGACCTGCTCCTGTTCCCATTTTATGGAGCCGGAGCTGTTTGCCAAGACCATTCGCGAGGCGGCGAATGGTGCTCATAAGAGATTGCGTCAGGTGGAATTTAGCACGCAAGGGTGCGACCATCCGATTCTCTGGGCAGCGGATCGGAGTTATTATTTGAAGTTTTATATTTTTCAGGTGTGTGAGGATAGATAGAACGATTGAAGTGCCGGAAATCCAGTGTTTATCGATGTTTTCGGAAACATAGATGAAAATGGCAAGTATCATAACTTGTCGTAAATGACGTAATTTGATGTTTAATTGGCGCATGATTAACACTTGGAGAAATTGTTTGCCTATCCGGAGCTTCCCAATAAAAAGTATCTGGGAAGGATTCATGGAGTATGATACGAAAAAGGCTGAGGAATGTATCAGAAAAGCTTCCTTGGGAGAAAGATACCAATCTATGCCGGAAGGGCTGGAGACCGATCTGTATAAAGATGTCTCGGAAAAGGGCGTGTCCATATCCGGCGGCGAAGCGCAAAAATAGCACTAGCCAGAGCTTTATATAAAGGAACGCCGAGGATCGTTCTGGACCACCCCACCGCTGCATTGAATCCGATTGCAGAGGCGAGGGTCTATTCGGATTTTAGTGCTATGGTCAGGAACAAAACGGCAGTTTAAGTCAGTCATAGACTTTCCTCTTGCAGATCTTGTGATGCGGATATGCAGAACGACATTGAACTCAGAGGATTGAAACAAATTATACTTGCATCTTGCTTTAAAAAAGATTATAATGTCCAAGATAAATAACAAGTATTTATTGTAAATAGGAGGATTATTATGAAAAAAAGAGTATTTTGTACAGCGGCAGCTTTATGTATGGTTGTATCATTAGCGGCATGCGGTTCTGACAGCAGCAAAGAGCAGAATGAGGCGACGGAAGAGGTTGTCATTGACACAGAGGAAGCCTTAGACAATGACACATTGGAGGACGATGCCGAAGCAGAAGAGGAAACAGAAGAAACAGAGGACGCATCTGTAGATGAAGCTGAGGAAACAGAGGAAGAGGCAAATACGGAAGAGGATGCAGATGACACGGAATCCGCAGAGAATACTGCTGAGGCAGGCTATGATCTGGCAGACTATCCCGCAGATTTTGTGAACTTTGATGACATGTGTTTTTATGTAAATGGTAAGAAATACACGTTGGGTCAGGTGACACTTCAGGATATGATTGATGACGGTGTGCCTTTTGATGAAAATGATATTGCCAATGCAGGCAATAATCTGAACAAAAATTATCAATCAGAGGGATTCAAGATTGATCTGGCTGATTATTGGGCAGCTCAGGTGTATACATTCAATGACACTGACGATAATCAGGTCACTTCCGAATGTTATGTCAATGAGATATATCTTCCCATCAATCGGGATAAAACACAGAATGTATTAAGCTTTGATTTCCCTTTGGGGCTTACATTGGAAGATCTGGAAGCAAAAGCCGGAGAGCCGGATGATACCTATCACTATGATGGTGACAATGGATATTATTCTGACAGATATACCTACACTCATGAATCAGAGAAGTACATGCACGGAAGCTCCTATACTTTTGAGTTCCAAAATGGAGTGCTCAGCTACGTTACAATAGAGTATATTCCCTAAAAAAGATAAAGTGACGATACTATAAAAGCAATCGGGTGAACAATCACTCGGTTGTTTTTCTTTATGAGAGGATTGGAAAATAAGAGATGTGCGAAATAGTCCATCAAAAAATTCTTTAAATTTAGTCTTGTACAATGCGTTATCTTATAGTATGATAAAGTTTGGTGTATGATTGTATACGATTATACCACGAGATGAAGAGCCTGGAAAACAAGGATGTTTCGTTGGCGACTATAGACGATAACTAAGTCGGGTTTGGGCATGTAAAGCATGTCGGAATGGGAGGAAAGATGAAAGCATATCAGGAACTTAGCAGAGAAGAGTTGTTGGAATTACAAAAGGAATTAAGTGCCGCTTACGAGGATGCAAAGGGTAAGGGGTTGAAGCTGGATATGTCCAGAGGTAAGCCTTCTATCGCACAGCTTGACATGGTAATGGATATTATGGATGTATTTACCTCTCAGAGTGATATGAAGACAGAGGCAGGGGTAGATGTGCGCAACTCTGGTTTGATGGATGGTATTCCCGAGGCTAAGAAGCTGATGGCAGATATCATGGGTGTGTCTCCGGAGAATGTGATTGTGTGTGGTAATGCCAGTCTGCCTATCATGTATGATTCTGTATCCCGTTGTATGACGCACGGTGTGTTGGGCGGAACACCCTGGTGTAAATTAGAAAAGGTTAAATTTTTGTGCCCTGCCCCCGGTTATGATAGACATTTTGCAATTACGGAGCATTTCGGTATTGAGATGATTACCGTTCCCATGACCCCGGAAGGACCGGATATGGACATAGTGGAGAAATTAGTGGCAGAGGATGAGAGTATAAAAGGTATCTGGTGTGTGCCGAAATATGCAAACCCTACCGGCGTTTCTTATTCTGATGAAACGGTGAGAAGATTTGCTGCTTTGAAGCCTGCAGCCAAGGATTTCCGTATCTTCTGGGATAACGCATATGCAATTCATCATTTGTACGACGACAGACAGGATGAGATTTTGGAGATTTTGAGTGAGTGTGAGAAGGCGGGCAATCCGGATATGGTATACGAGTTCTGCTCCACTTCCAAGATCAGCTTTGCCGGCGGAGGTGTGGCAGCAGTGGCTTCCTCCAAAGCCAATTTGGACAATATTCGCAAATCAATGACCATTCAGACCATCGGCTATGACAAGATCAATCAGTTGCGTCATGTGCGTTATTACAAGAATATTGATGGCATGAGGGCACATATGAGAAAGCATGCAGATTTGATCAGACCCAAGTTTGAGGCAGTGCTTGCGGTGTTGAACAGAGAACTGGCAGGTCTTGGAATCGGTACTTGGACCAATCCGAATGGTGGTTATTTCATCTCGTTTGATGCTATGGAAGGTTGCGCGAAGGCAATCGTAGCAAAATGTAAGGAAGCGGGAGTGGTAATGACCGGCGCGGGTGCTACGTTTCCCTATGGAAAGGATCCTAAGGACAGTAATATTCGTATTGCACCTTCTTTCCCGACACCGGAGGAGATGGCACAGGCAGCAGACCTGTTTGTGCTGTGTGTGAAGCTGGTTAGCGTGGAGAAATTGCTTGCACAGTAGTGGAGGAAGGACAATGGAAGAGATCAGGAGATTAAAGAGAGAACTGGTTGCCAAGGGTGCTATCATTGATTACTATCAGGATACGATGCAGATTCCCAACGGTAATGTGGCGAAATGGGATCTGATCGATCATAAGGGTGCCGCAGCAGTGGTGGCAGTCCGTGAGGACGGCAAGCTGTTGATGGTGCGTCAGTATCGCAACGCGTTGGAGAGAGAGACCATAGAGCTTCCTGCCGGCGGATTAAACGGCAGAGAGGAGCCGACAGGGGTGGCTGCGCTTCGGGAATTGCAGGAGGAGACCGGTTATATCAGCGACAGTGCGGAGCTCTTGACCTCTATTTATACGACAGTGGCTTTTTGCAATGAAAAGATTGATATCTATCTGGCAAAGGATTTGCGTCCGGGCGTGCAGCATCTGGACGAGGATGAGTATATCAATGTGGAAGTGTACTCTGTGGATGAATTGAAGGAGATGATTTTCACAGGCAAAATACAGGATGCTAAGACCATCTGTGGAGTGCTCGCGTATGCGGCGAAATATAATATTTAAAATATAGTTATAAGATAGTATCCGGTCTGCATAAAATGATGGAGGGGATAATCGTTGTCCCAAGAAAGAGGAAACGGCGGAAGGGTGTATGCGTTTGAAGGGATTACCCACACATTTGATGCAGAAGGTAAAATTGAGCAAAATAGAAAGACTGCCCATTGCAGCATTGTTTATGGCAGGACTCTTTGCGGGGATTATCATGGTGAGACTCGGAAAGGATTTTTTGCCGAATAATACACGAATTTTGGATGAGAACACACTGTACGACATGAAATATATGACGGTTGACAGCGGTGTTCTCTTTTACTATTGTCTGAAACAGCGATTAGGCACAGCGTTGTGTATTGCCATTCTTTCCACAACCTATCTGGGACTCGTGGTATGTGGAGGCATTGCACTGTGGTATGGGGTTTGTGGAGGAGTGCTCTTGTCGGTAGCAGTGACCCGCTATAGTTTGAAGGGGATTTTGTTGCTGAGCGTCGGGCTATTGCCGCAATTTTTGATTTATATTCCGGCATTTGTGCTTTTGCTGCGGTGGGGAGAGCGGGTCTTTCAGTGGATATATGTTCAGAAGAGGATAAAAAATGAGGCAAGAGAAAATTTTCTCCTGCCCCGTTGTATCTTGCAATTATTAGGGATTCTGGCACTGTTCCTTTTGGGATGTGTGCTGGAAAGCTATGTCAATCCCTATTTTCTACAGGGATTATTAAAAATTTTCTGAGGTCGATTAATCGTATTCTGCAATATCGTAAATCAGCTTCTCAGTATCGTTCCATCCAAGGCAAGGGTCTGTGATGGACTTGCCGTAAACTCCACCGCCAACTTTTTGGCAGCCTTCCTCAATATAACTCTCAATCATGACACCCTTTACCAGTTTGTGGATATCAGGGTTCAGCTTGCGGCTGTGCATTACTTCCTTGACGATACGAATCTGCTGCTCAAACTGCTTGTTAGAGTTGGAGTGGTTGGAATCAATCACTGCTGCGGGATTCACCAGATCCATTTTGTTGTACATATCCAATAAAAGATTCAAATCCTCGTAGTGGTAGTTGGGCAGGTTCTGACCGTGCTTGTTGTTGGCTCCGCGAAGGACGGTGTGGGCAAGCTCATTGCCGCTGGTTCGAACAGCCCAGCCTCTGTAAATGAAATGATGAGGGTGCTGTGCTGCATATACACCATTCAACATAACGGAGAGATCACCGCTGGTAGGGTTCTTCATACCTGCGGGAATATCAAAGCCGCTGACGGTCAGTCGGTGCTGCTGATCCTCTACGGAGCGGGCGCCGATGGCAACATAGGAGAGGATATCGGACAGATACCCCCAGTTCTCAGGATAGAGCATCTCGTCGGCAGCACTTAAGCCTGTTTCGGAGAATGCACGAATGTGCATCTTGCGCATGGCAATCAGACCTGCAAGGAAATCCGGCTTCTTCTCAGGGTCGGGCTGATGTACGATTCCCTTGTAGCCCTCTCCGGTGGTACGGGGTTTGTTGGTATAAATTCTGGGAATCAGAATCAGCTTGTCACTCACCTTCTCATTCACCTTTGCAAGGCGATTCACATAATCACAGACAGAATCCTCGTTATCTGCGGAACAGGGACCGATGATTACCAGAAACTTATTGCTCTTGCCGGTGATGACATCGCGGATTTCTGCGTCGCGTTGTTCTTTAACTTTCATTAATTCTTCCGGCAGGGGATATTCTTCGCGGATATACTCCGGTGTCGGAAGCTTATGCATGAATTGAAAACTCATAATATTGTACCTTTTATACACCATTGGTTTGGTGCCCTTTCTAAACGAACCTATTATAGTATAAGTTGCAAAATTATGCAAGTATAGGAAGTGTTTTGGATAGAAAAATGGCTGCTTCAGTGCATGCACCAAGGGAAATATAATTTAATAACTGTAAAGAGTGTGGAGGATTTTATAATACAGTTATATGATAGCTAAAATAGACCATATAAGGGCTACATTGGTTAAGTGGATTATGTAAAATCTCGGATGGCTGAAAAGTCAAATAAATCATATGATGTGAAATACATACAAAAGAGGACAAAAGATGAAGACACAGCAGGCGGTTGTGAGCAGGATCAAGGGGATTTGCAGGGAGCGGAGAATCTCGGTGAACGGGCTGGCGTATCTATCCGGCGTCGCCCCTTCCACTGTGAAAAATATTATGTATGGAAACAGCGCAAATACCGGAGTGGTGACGATAGCCAAGCTTTGTAATGGTCTCGAAATACCACTTCGGGATTTT
Organism: Lachnospiraceae bacterium; assembly: GCA_017478245.1. Lineage (GTDB taxonomy): Bacteria > Bacillota > Clostridia > Lachnospirales > Lachnospiraceae > Acetatifactor. The sequence continues at coordinate 24,797 of JAFVDW010000026.1, read as the reverse complement.
TTTAATGATGATATGTTTGGGGAAGAACTGGAGCCTGAAATTGAATAGGGGGATATTTAAGGGGAATGAAGGAAAGTTTTACAGTGTTTTATAAAGAGCATTATGATGAACTGTGCCGATATGTAGAGAAAAGATTGCTTCAGAAAGATTTTACGGAAGATATTGTGCAAGACACTTTTACAGTGGCGTGGCAGAAGTATGACCGTCTTCTGGTTCACCCTAATCAGGTGGGGTGGCTTAAGCTTGTGGCAAAGTATAAGATTCATGAATGGGAAAGAACGCTGCAGCATACGGTGCAGATGGACGAGGGATGGATGAAAATGGGACGGGAGGAGATGGAATATCGCCGGAAAGAATTAGAGCTGTTGCTCCATCAGACGTTCTCCAAGCAGGAGCTGAAACGATTTGAACGACATTTTGTGTGGGGATTTTCCCATCGGGAGATGGCAAAACTGGAGGGGATAACGGAAGCAAACATGAGAGTGCGCCTGTGTCGCATGCGGGAAAAAATTAGAAATTTATTGTAACAAATTGATAAAACCTGTCATATATAAGAGAAGCTTTGGGTAGCTTTAGGCGATTGCGCAGCTCTTTTCTGATATGGTTGTGATTGTGCAAGGTGTACATTTCCATACGCAGACCCTAGCGAGCCGTCGGCACTTAGGCGGCGTACTATGGCACTGTAAGTGCCGGGCGCCTTATGTGACGTTACGGGGAGGTTGGAGCGAGAGCGTGTCTGCTATGGAATTGTACGATTTGCACAATATTATGAGCAAATATAGGAGTATCGCAAGCGCCTATTGGGTAGCTTATGTGAGAGGGAGGGAGAATGTGTTATGTTCCGCTTTAAATTTGCCACAATGACGATTGCGTCGGCAGGATATGATGCCCAGAGGGCGCTTCTGGAGGTAGAATTTGCCCAGGATGGACAAATTATTCGATATTATGAGGTGCCTGAGGAGTTATGGTATCGTTTTAAAAGGGAGTCATCTCCTGATATTTTTTTCCATAAATTCATTAAAGGATGTTATGTGGAAAAAAGAATATCAGTGGGATGACTACTTTTTTTAATTTTTTGCTTTCCGAAAAAAGGGGAATATGCTATACTGATACGGGAGTGCTGTGTAAAAGCCCCTTTTTATGCAAAAATAGAGTGTGAGTGAATATGTCAGAAGAAAATAAACAAAGCCCGACTGTCAGAAGAAAAAGAGTGCAGCGGTTAAAAAAGATGATTATTCTGGTATGGATGACGCTCCTGATGATTCCCATAGTGTGTTGCATATTTCTGTTCGGACGAGTGAGGTATCTGAATCAGAGCTTAGAGTCTATGGATGAAAGACTGGCGCAGATTAGTCTGCTGTTGGAACAACAGCAGCAGGCGGAACGGTTGGCAGAGATGGCCGTGCAAGTCACCGTAGATGGCGGCAATGAAGAGGAGTCCATGAGCGGAGCGCAGATACAGAATCCCCAGGGAGCTGAAACCACTGGGGTATTGGAGCGGAGTGCCACGCATCATAAGGTCTATTTGACGTTTGATGATGGACCGAGCATCTATACGGATGATATTCTTGATATTTTGAAACAATATGATATAAAGGCTACGTTCTTTGTGGTGGGTAAGGAGGATGAATACTCTCAGGAGATGCTTCAACGAATTGTGGAGGAAGGGCATTCTCTGGGAATGCATTCGTACAGTCATAAATACAGCGAACTGTATGAGTCGGAAGAGAGCTTTGCAGAGGACTTTAAACGACTTCAGGATTACCTGTATGATGTAACAGGAATACGGAGTACGATATACCGGTTCCCCGGTGGAAGCTCTAACACTGTGAGCAAGACGCCGATGGAGGAGTTGTTTGCTTATCTGGATGCGCAGGGCGTCACTTATTATGATTGGAATGTGGCGGCGCAGGATGCAAGCAGCAGGCATCCTGGGGTGCAGGAGATTGTGAAAAACAGCATACAGAATGTGGATGTTTTAAATACTTCGATCATCCTGATGCATGATGCGGCGGATAAGCGGACGACAGTGGAAGCATTGCCTATCATCATAGAAAAGCTTTTGGAGATGGAAAATACAGAGATATTGCCGATTACGGAGGACACTGCTCCGATTCAGCATAGAAGTTTGGAAACAAAGGAAGGAATGGAGGGGTAATTTACCATGGGTTTTTTCTCAGACTTGAAGGAAGATTTATCACAAGCGGTCAATGAGCTGATACCGACCACGGAAGATGAATTAATTGAAAAAGAAAAATTTAATTCAGAGGATGTTCCTGTAGATGATACGGAAGGTATAGAGGGGCAGATTTCTCTGGATGAAATGTTGAAGCATATTGATTCCATTGAATTGCCGGAGGAAGATGCTGACTCGGAGGAATTTTTCGAGGACGTGCCAGATGTTGTGGAAACAGAAGAGCAAATGGCAGAGGAGCCGGAGGCAGAAGAACTCAAAACGGATGAAATCGTCACGGAACCTGAAATTGAAAAGGAAGAAGAGATGAATTTGTCCGATATGTTGGATCGGATGCTGGAGGAGGAATCACAGAAGGATAAGAAGAACGAACATGTCATTTCTTTTGAGGAGCTTACTGCACAAGCAGAAGCGTTTTTTGCAGGAGAATACATGAACTCTTCTGAAGAAGAACAGGACGAACCGGCAGACGCTGTTTCGGAAGACGCGATGGAGGATGGTATAATAACCGGAATTACAGAAGACGGTGTGATGGAAGAAGCGGTAGAAGAAGATGCAATCGAAGAGGTTGCAGAGGAGACGGCGCAAGAGAGTGCAATCGAAGAGGTTGCAGGAGAGACGGCGGAAGAGAGTGCAATCGAAGGGGTTGCAGGAGAGATGGCGGAAGAGAGTGCAATCGAAGAGGTTGCAGAGGAGACGGCGGAAGAGAGTGCAATCGAAGAGGTTGCAGGAGAGACGGCGGAAGATACTGTCATCGAAGAGAGTGCGGTCGAGACCGTAGAAGAAACGCTGCAGGATAGTTTGTCAGAAGAGAGTACAGCAGTAGAAAGCATAATTGCAGAAAGTGTGATTGAAGAGCGTGGGGTAGAAGACACAAGCGAAGAAGTATTTCGGGAGGCGTTGGCTGATGTAGAGCCGTCGGAAGAACCAATCGTAGTGGAAGAAATTGCAGAGCAGGTGGAAGAGCTTGCAGAAGAATATAAAGGAGTAGAGGAAAAGATGGAAACAGTTGAGAACAGAGTAGCGGTTGATGAGACATCCATTATCACAGCAGGTATGATCATAACAGGTGATATATTTTCAGAGGGGTCTGTGGAAGTTGTGGGTACTGTCAATGGTAATGTTGATGTATATGGAAAATTAAATATTACCGGACACCTCAATGGCAATTCCAAGGCGTCAGAGATTTACGCAGAGGGGGCACAGATCAGCGGTGAAATTGTAAGCGATGGTGCGGTAAAGGTAGGTGCCAGTACGGTTATTATCGGTAATATCACAGCCACCAGTGCGGTGATTGCCGGTGCGGTAAAGGGCGATATCGATGTGCAGGGACCGGTTATTTTGGATACTTCCGCTATCGTGATGGGCAATATCAAATCTAAATCCGTACAGATTAACAATGGTGCGGTTATTGAGGGTATGTGTTCTCAGTGCTATGCGGAGGTCAATCCTACTTCCTTCTTTGATGATTACAAACCGGAATTTAAGAAGGCAAAATAAACATAAGTGTGCTTGATACACGGAAACGAGGTTGGAAATGCGAAGAATTTTGCTGAAACTAAGCGGCGAGGCACTGGCAGGTGACAAAAAGACGGGATTTGATGAGGATACCGTCAGAAAAGTTGCTTTGCAAGTGAAAGAACTGGTGGATGCCGACGTACAGGTTGGGATTGTGATTGGCGGTGGAAATTTCTGGCGTGGTCGCTCCAGTGAGAGTATTGATCGTACGAAGGCAGATCAGATTGGAATGCTGGCTACAATCATGAATTGTATTTATGTGTCGGAGATATTCCGCTCTGAGGGAATGGCTACGAACATTTTGACTCCCTTTGAGTGTGGTTCCTTCACGAAACTGTTTTCAAAGGATAGAGCCAATAAGTATTTTGAGAAGGGAATGGTTGTCTTCTTTGCAGGCGGTACGGGACATCCTTATTTCTCTACAGATACCGGTGTGGTGCTTCGTGCCATTGAGGTGGATGCGGATGTGATTTTGCTGGCAAAAGCCATTGACGGTGTATATGATGCTGACCCGGCGAAGAACCCCGATGCGAAGAAGTACACAGAAGTTACCATTGATGAGGTTATTGCCAAGAATCTGCAGGTGGTAGATATGACGGCATCGATTCTTGCAAGAGATAACAGGATGCCCATGTGGGTGTTCGGATTGAATGAAGAGAATAGTATTGTGAATACGATAAAAGGAAAATTTAACGGAACCAAGGTTTTGGTATAGGAGGATTTATGGACGTAAGATTACAGCAGTATGATGACAAGATGAAAAAAGCATATGAGTTTTTGGAGGCAGATTATGCCACGATTCGCGCAGGACGTGCTAATCCACATGTGCTTGATAAATTGAGAGTGGACTATTACGGAACTCCCACCCCTATTCAGCAGGTGGGCAATATCACGGTGCCGGAAGCGCGTATCATTCAGATTGCTCCATGGGAGAAATCCTTAATTCGCGAGATTGAGAAAGCTATATTGACATCTGATATCGGAATCAATCCGTCTAACGATGGTAGTGTGATTCGTCTGGTATTTCCGGAGCTTACAGAGGAGCGCAGAAAGGATCTGGTGAAAGAGGTCAAGAAGAAAGCAGAGGATGGGAAGGTGGCGATCCGCAACATCCGCAGAGATGGCAATGATGCGTTTAAGAAGCTTGCGAAGACTGAGGTTTCGGAGGATGAGATCAAGCAGTTAGAGGAACAGCTTCAGAAGCTTACGGACAAATACATTAAAGAGATTGATACATTGATGGAGACAAAATCCAAAGAGATCATGACGGTATAGTGGAACTGCGGGGCGGTAATGCGGAAGCAAGACCCGCCCTTTTTTGCAAGTATTGAGAGATTGGGTCAAAAGAGGGATTGGCGTATGGAGGAAGAATTGAAGATTCCACAGCATGTGGCGATTATATTGGATGGAAACGGACGTTGGGCGAAGGCAAAGGGAATGCCTAGAAATTACGGGCATGTAGAAGGCGCCAAGACCGTAGAGGTAATCTGTGAGGAAGCATATAAGATGGGGATTCAGTATCTGACGGTTTATGCTTTTTCCACAGAGAACTGGAATCGTCCCCGTGAGGAAGTGGACGCGCTGATGAAGCTGCTGCGCAATTATATGAAGACTTGTTTGAAAACCGCGGCTAAAAATCGCATGTGTGTGCGTGTGCTGGGAGATAAGACGGGGCTGGATGAGGATATTCGCTCTCGTATTGCAGAGTTGGAGGCAGCCACAAGGGAGAATGATGGACTTCATTTTCAGATTGCCATTAACTATGGCGGCAGGGATGAAATTGTGCGTGCATTTAGGAAGCTTGCGGATAAAGTGGAAAGAGGGGCGTTGCAGGCGGATGATATCAGCGAGGAGATGCTTTCCGAAAACTTGGATACAGCAGGGATTCCGGAGCCGGATTTGTTGATTCGTACTTGTAATGAGCAGAGGATATCCAACTTTTTGTTGTGGCAGTTGGCATATACTGAATTTTATTTAACGCCGGAGCCATGGCCGGATTTCACAAAAGAAGAATTGCAAAAGGCGGTAGAAGCATACAATCATAGAGACAGAAGATATGGCGGTCTGAAGGAGGAATAGACCTATGTTTTTGACAAGATTAGCGAGTGGAATCGTGTTATTGGCGATAGCACTTTTGATGATGGGAGTGGGCGGATTGCCACTGGCGCTGACGTTGCTCGTCATTTCATTGATTGCCTATAAGGAACTGACGAAGGCGTTGCTATGTGCAACCAAGGAACAAAAGCTGAATGGTTTAGAGCTAGTAGGAATGTTGGGAATTGTAGGATATTATGCGGCGATGTATTTTGGAACTGATAGTACCTATCTTTTCATGAGTATTGTAGCTGTGTTTATGGCAGAGATGTTTCTGTATGTCATTCTGTTCCCGAAATTTCAAGCGTCTCAGGTTGTGTCCAGTGTATTTGCTTTTTTGTATGCGCCGGTCATGCTTTCCTTTGTCTATCTGACAAGGGAGGTATCTGACGTAGGCTTTTACACTGTGTGGCTGATATTGATCAGCTCATGGGGATGTGATACATGTGCTTATGCGGTGGGCAAACTGATTGGAAAGAAGAAAATTTTCCCTGTGCTTAGTCCCCATAAGTCTCTTGAGGGCTGCATCGGAGGTGTTGCAGGGGCAGCACTGATTGGCGCAATTTATGGTTATTTTGTATTGCGGCAGATGTTGCCCGATCAACCTGTTGTTCCAATTATGGCATTTATCTGTGCGGCAGGTGCTGTGATGAGCATGGTGGGAGACCTGGCTGCATCTGCCATAAAGAGAAACAATCACATTAAGGATTATGGAAAATTGATTCCCGGACACGGAGGAATCATGGATCGTTTTGACAGCATGATTGTAACAGCGCCGATGGTTTATTTTCTGACGATGCTGTTACTGCGGATGTAGTTTCCCCCAATAACCATATAAGAGTTTCGTAAGTACCTGAATATAGAACTTAGGTAATTGCGAAACTCCCTTCAGATGTTGTGATGATTGTACGATTGCACAATTTATGAACAATTATAGGAGTTTTGCAAACGCCTAACATAGAACTTTGTAAGAGGAGATGTACGGTATGAAAAATATAGCGATATTGGGCTCTACAGGCTCTATCGGCACACAGACCTTGGAAATTGTACAGGCGAATCCAGATTTGAAGGTGGTAGCCTTGGCAGCAGGCAGCAGTGTGGATTTGATGGAAAAACAGATTCGGGAGTTTCAGCCGCAGTTGGTTGCAATGTGGACAAAAGAGGCGGCGAAGGAGCTGCGTGGACGAGTGGCGGATCTGAATGTGAAAGTCGTTGCAGGCATGGAGGGGCTGTTGGAAATTGCTGTATTGCCGGGGGCGGAGGTATTAGTTACCGCCATTGTGGGAATGATTGGTATCAGACCTACCATCGCAGCGATTGAGGCAGGGAAGGATATAGCCCTTGCCAATAAAGAGACATTGGTGACAGCGGGACATATTATTATGCCATTGGCAAAGAAATGTGGAGTGTCGATTTTGCCGGTGGATAGTGAGCACAGTGCTATTTTCCAATCCTTAAACGGAGAGCCCAAGAGGAGATTATCCAAGATTTTGCTGACGGCTTCAGGAGGACCGTTTCGGGGAAAAAGCAGAGCAGACTTAGAGAAAGTACGCGTGGAGGATGCGCTGCGTCACCCGAATTGGGCGATGGGACGTAAGATTACGATTGATTCCTCCACTTTGGTGAATAAGGGGTTGGAGGTCATGGAGGCAAAATGGCTCTTTGATGTGGAGCTGGATCAAATTCAGGTGGTAGTACACCCTCAGAGTATTATTCATTCGATGGTGGAGTATGTGGATGGGGCGATTATCGCTCAGTTGGGCGTACCGGACATGAAGCTGCCGATTCAGTACGCACTCTTTTATCCGGATAGACGTCCGATGGAGGGGAAAAGAGTGGACTTCTTTGAATTGGGAGGAATTACTTTTGAAAAGCCGGATACAGATACCTTTCAAGGGTTGGCGCTGGCGTATAGAGCGGCAAGAGAGGGTGGAAGTATGCCTACTGTCTACAATGCGGCAAACGAGAAGGCGGTGGGACTTTTCCTTGAACGTAAGATTACTTATTTGCAGATAACGGAGTTAATCGAAGAATCCATGGTGCAGCACACAAGGATTGATAACCCTACAGTGGAGGAAATCCTGCGTACAGAGCAGGAGGTGTATGAATATATTGCAGGAAAGGTGAAGCTATGATTGATACACTGATTACAATTATTTTGTTTATTCTTATATTTGGAGTAGTGGTAGTATCTCATGAATTTGGGCATTTTATCATTGCTAAGCGCAACGGTATTCATGTGGTGGAATTTGCAGTAGGTATGGGACCGGATTTGTTCTCTTTTCAAAAAGGTGAGACAAAATATTCTCTAAAGCTTTTACCCATCGGAGGCGCGTGCATGTTCGAGGGAGAAGACGGATTAAATAACAAGGAAGGGGAAAACAATCCCGGAGCATTTCCGAATGCGAATGTATGGGCTAGAATTGCCACAGTAGTGGCGGGACCGCTTTTTAATTTTATTCTGGCTTTTATAATAGCACTCATTTTGGTAAATACGGTATTGGCGATTCGAGAGCCTGTGGTGACAGAGGTTACTGTGGGCAGTGCGGCAGAGCAGGCAGGCTTGCAGGCAGGAGACAGAATCGTATCGCTCAACGGAGAGAGAATCCATCAGTTTAAGGAAATATCTCTGTTTATGCAGCTCTATACTGGCGGTGATGTTGCGGTGGTTTATGAGCGCCAAGGGGAGAAGTATTCTGCTACTCTTACACCAGAGTATTATCAGGCAGAGGAGAGATATCTTCTGGGAGTCAGCAACAATACGGTAAAAGAACTGCAGGGGCTGGATGGAATTAAATATTCCTGGTATGAAATGTTGTTCAATGTCAAGATGACCTACAAGAGTCTCGGTATGTTGGTGAGAGGAAGAGTTACAAGGCAGGATGTGGCGGGCCCGGTGGGAATCGCTGTGAATGTAGTAGGTAAATCTTATGAGGAGACGAAGGAGTATGGCGGATTGATCGTGCTGATGCAGATGTTGAATATTACATTGATGTTGTCAGTCAATCTGGGTGTGCTGAATCTGCTTCCTCTGCCGGCTCTGGACGGAGGAAGGCTTGTGTTTTTGCTGTTAGAGGTGATTCGGGGGAAACCCATATCGCCGGAGAAAGAAGGGCTTGTACATTTCGTTGGTCTGATGTTCTTTATGATTTTGATGGTATTCGTATTCTTTAATGATCTTTCCAATGTGTTTATACATTGATTCATGCGGGCAGGAGCGAGGGCTTCTGCCCATTTTTATAAATCATCTCAAACAAAATAAAATATCAAAAATATCAAAAATATGAAAAAAACATTTAAAAATATCCATAAGTTTAAATTAATGTGCCGATTAAACGGTGCGGAAAGGATTTTTATGAATTATTTAACTACATATTACTGGCAGCACAGTAAGACCCAGGATTCCGGTCTCTTATTGCAGCAGTTGAAAGGGAAGAGGAACGAACAGTCCGTTCTTTTGGCAGTGGTCTGTCAAGTGCAGGATTGTCCTTCTGCAACAGAGTATGTGCTCACGAAGCTTTTGGATTGGTTCAGACGTACCGGTCTGAAAGCATGCAAAAAACGAGGAGAAAACGGTTATGAAAGACTACAGTCTGCGTTGAAAAATATAGTAACGGATGTTATTGATGATGTTTCTAAAATAGGAGCGAAGGAAAAATTAAATATGACAGGTCTGTTGTGTGTAGAGGAAAAGCTTTGGTGCTTTGGCTGGGGAAAAAGCCATTGCTACCTGTTGCAAACAAGATTTAATAGGAGTTGTATCAGGCGTTTGGATGAGATACAAAAGGGATGGATGCGCTGTGGAGATGTGCAGGAGGGAATCGGAGTTGTCATTGGGACAGCGCCCTTTTTTGCCACATTGCGCAGGGAGGAACTGGAACAATGTCTTGCTGTGAGAGAATTGTATACAGAGAAACAAATGGAGAAAAGATTGCAGGAGCTTGGAACAGTCGCAGCAGAAAGGAGCGGAGCATGCGGTGTGGCAATCATGATAAAATGTTAAATGTAAATTTGACTTTAGAGGAACAAGTGCTCTACAAAAGAAATTACAGAGAGGTATTGATGGTGGGGCAGGGGGCATTTGCCAATGTCTATCGGGCATGGGATGAACAAAAAAGGAGATTTGTGGCATGCAAGGTGAGTACGCAGGGGAAGCTGTTACAGAGGGAATCGGAAGTATTGAAGCGTATTCGGCATCCTTTGTTTGCCGGATATTATGATTATTTTGAAGAGGGTGAATGGGCGGTGTTGGTTATGGAGTATGTAGCGGGAGCTACACTTGCAGAGCTGCTCCAACGACGCGGCAGTATGAGTGAGGCGCAGGCTTTTCGGATAGGAAGGGAGTTGGCGGAAGGACTGCGATTTCTTCATGAGAGTCATCCACCGGTAATTTTTCGCGACTTAAAACCGGAAAACATCATTATACGGGAAGACGGAAGCATAAAACTGATTGATCTGGGATGTGTTGCGGATGTGGGAGAAAGAACCATTGCCGGCAGTAAGGGATATGCGGCGCCAGAGCAGATGCTTGGAAATATGCCATGTGGACCATATACGGATGTATACGGGTGGGGAAAAACATTACAACAGGTGCGAAAGAAGCATAGGAGAGAGTGGAGGGAGCTGTTGGAACAGTGTGTGCGCTTTGAGATTGAGGAGCGGATTCCGGATATGCGGTATGTGCTGTATTCTCTGAGTATTTTGGATGGGCAAAATCATAAAATGCGCAGATTCATGAAATTCTTAAAAAATATATCTACAAGAGATTTGGATAACTATTGTTATTTGAAAAATATTTGTCTGTTTTAACCAATATAGTATGGGAAATAGAATTATTTTGTTAAAAAATACACAAAGAAGTTGATAAGAATTCCTATTTATGGTATTATTTATTATGTAGCAGATTGTTTGCGAAAAAATACCATGGACGGTGTAAGAGGTGAGTTATGGATAAGAGCGCGGACAGAGTAACAGCAGAACAATTTCGTGATATTATTGAATTGTTGAACAGCAGTATGGATGATTATCTATATGTGTATGACTATTTACAAGACACATTTTCTATTTCATCCAGTGCGTTGGAGAGATTCAACATTTCCACTAATCCATTTAATAATGTATTGAGAGAGTTGGAGAAGTTTGTATATCCTGAAGATTATCCGTTGCTGGCGGAGGATCTTCGGGCGCTTAGATTTGGACAAAAAGAGATTCACGATATGGAGTATCGATGGCTTGATAAAAAGGGTGATACTGTTTGGATTAATTGTCGTGGACGTGTTTTAAAGGATGAGAATGGGAAGGCGGAACTGTTGGTCGGGTGTATTAATGAGATCGGCAGACAGCAGACGGCAGATAATGTGAGCGGGCTTATGGGCGAATTGCGTCTGCGCCAGGTGACGCAGGCTCACGGCGTGGAGAGAATGAAGGGGTATATGCTGCGTCTGGGAATTGATAACTTCAAAGAGATCAATGAAAACCGTGGCATGGATTATGGTGATATGATTTTGCGTAAGACCGCAGAATGTATAGAGGCAGTCATTGAACCCCGGCAGAAGCTGTTCCGGATTGTGGCAGATGAATTTATGCTGATAGATTTTGATGCAAATGGCGCGAGGGATGCAAAAAGATTATATAAAAAAATACGCAGTACCATTGATGCGTTTATTGAAAGCAACTTCTATGAGGTGTTTTATACAACCTCTGCGGGAATTCTGAATTTAGAGGAGATTGCAGACCAATCCTACTCCAATCTCATGAAGCTGTCGGAGTTTGCATTAAATGAGGCAAAAATTCGGGGGCGCAATCGCTGTTATGTATTTGATCAGAGAGACTATGATTCATTCTGCAGGAAGAGAAAGATTATTCAGATTATGCGAAAGGCGGTCAATGATGGCTGCAAGGGATTTGAAGTGTATTTCCAGCCCATCGTCGATATCAATGCCAATCGGATAGCCAGTGCCGAAACGCTGCTGCGCTTTTACTCTGAGGAATTGGGAAGTATATCCCCGGCAGAGTTTATCCCGCTTCTGGAGGAGAGTGGATTAATCATACCGGTGGGGAAATGGGTGCTGCATCAGGCGATGAGAGCCTGCAGCGAACTGCAAAAGACAATACCGGATTTCCGTATTTCTGTTAATTTGTCTTATATACAGGTTTTAAAGAGTAATGTAATGGCGGAAATTCTGGTTGGCGTGGAAAAGTATCGTCTCAGACCGGGAAGTATTGTCATAGAGTTGACAGAAAGCGGTTTTTTGGAATCAAATGAATCCTTCATTAAGTTCTGTGAGGGGTTGAGGGAAAGTGGTGTCTTGTTAGCCTTGGATGATTTTGGAACAGGTTATTCCAATTTCCATTATCTATACAATCTGAATCCGGATTCCATCAAGATTGACAGAGGTTTTACGTTCAAGGCGTTGCATAATGATTACGAGAAGAATTTGTTGCGGCATATGATTGATATGGTACACAGTATTGATTTAAAGCTATGTATCGAAGGAATAGAGACGCAGGAGGAGTTTTCTAAAATCTGCGAGATCGAGCCGGATTATATTCAGGGATTTTACTTTGGCAGACCTTGCCCGTTTGAACAGTTCCGCTGGCAATATGTGAACAATCAATAATTGTGGAAAATAGGAATAAGAAAGAGGATGCCCCTATGGACATCCTCTCTCTATTTTAGAGCCGGGAGCTTATTTCATCTGCTCTTCCTGCTTCTTAATCATACGACGAACCATCTCACCGCCGATGCTTCCTGCTTCCTTAGAAGTAAGGTCACCATTGTAACCCTCCTTCAGATTTACACCAAGCTCAGATGCAACCTCAGTCTTAAAACGATCCAATGCTGCCTTTGCCTCAGGAACCTCAGTTCTATTACTTCTGTTTGCCATTTGTTTCACCTCCTAGTACTATGACATGTTGCTCTATTTTCAAGATAAGTTACGGAAAAACTTATCTTGAAATCGAGTCATCCGGCTTGATTTGCGAGCTAAGTTGTTCCCGTTGCTTATCTTGGTATTATTATTGGCGGAAATTAAAAAAATATTATGGTAAGATTTGTATTTTTCTGCTATAGTGAAAGAGTTGTTAAAATGAACAAAGATGTGAGAAAAAGAGAATGAAAATAGTACAATAAAAAGAAAGGATGAAAGTAGTATGAAAAAGTTTTTGAGTTTGGTGTTAGCATTTGTGTTGTTATGTATGGTCTTTACAGGATGTGGTGCCAATGAGAACACGGCGACTATCAGAATTGGTTCTTTGAAGGGACCTACTTCTCTTGGTCTGCTGTATCTGATGGAAGAGAGCAGGCAGGGAGATAGTAAGAATTCCTATGAATTTCAAATGGCAGCCGCAGCGGATGAGCTGCTCCCTTTGATGGTGAAAGGGGAGTTGGATATGGCATTAGTTCCCGCCAATGTGGCTTCTGTACTTTACTCCAAAACAGAGGGAGGTGTGAGTGTCATTGACATTAACACACTGGGCGTGCTTTATATGGTGTCGGGAGATACAACAATAACAAGTGTTTCAGATTTGAGCGGTAAGACCATTTATCTGACCGGTAAGGGAGCAACGCCGGATTATGTGCTGCATTATGTTTTGAGTGGAAATGGACTGGAAGAGAATGATTATACACTGGAGTATAAGTCTGAAGCAACGGAGGTGGCAGCGCTGCTCGCAGAGAATCCCGATGCAATCGGTCTGCTTCCCCAACCGTTTGTGACAGTTGCATGTGCCCAAAACGAGAATCTGAGCGTGGTTTTGGATATGAATCAGGAGTGGAATGCACTGCAGGGTGAGCATGGCAGCAGTCTTGTTACAGGTGTGACAGTAGTGAGAAATGCTTTCCTACAGGAAAATGAAGAAGCGGTAAAAACCTTTTTGAAGGAGCATGCCGAGAGCACGGACGCTATCAATGCAGACCCTGCTACAGGAGCTAAGTATGCGGTGGCAGCGGAGATTATTGCGAAGGAGCCCATTGCTGAGAAGGCAATTCCCAAATGTAATATAACATGCGTGACAGGACAGGATATGAAGCAGGCATTGGAGGGGTATCTGCAGGTGCTTTTTGAGCAGGCACCGGCGTCTGTTGGCGGAGCATTGCCGGAGGAAGGCTTCTATTATGTTCCCTGAGAGACATAAGATATGGCTACGAAGAGGGGCTGTTTTACTGTTTTGGTTTCTCGTGTGGCAGTTGGCGGCTGTAATGGTGGATAATTCTATACTGTTGGTGCCGCCGATTGCGGCGTTTCGTAGCTTTTTATCATTATTAGGGGAGCCGACATTTTGGAGAGTGATACTGACCTCTCTGGGACGTATCGGGAGCGGTTTTGCGTTGGGATTCGTTACAGCCGTATTGCTGGCAGTGTTAAGCTATCGCTTCCGGTTTGTAGAAGAGCTGTTGTCTCCTGTGGTAGGCTTAATCAAGACAATACCGGTGGTTTCCTTTGTGGTATTGCTGTTGATTTGGTGGGGAGCTTCTGTTTTGGCAGTAATTATCAGTTTTTTGGTGGTGCTGCCGGGAATTTATCTCAATACATTGGAAGGACTTCGCAATGTGGACAAGAAGCTTCTGGAGATGGCGAATGTATTCCGAATTCCGGCGGGAAGACGTTTCTTATATATATATCGACCGGCATTACGTCCCTTTGTGCTGAGCGGACTGAAAGCAGCGCTGGGTATGTGTTGGAAGGCAGGAGTGGCGGCAGAGGTCATCGGGACTCCGGATTACTCCATTGGAGAGAGACTTTATCTGTCTAAAATTTATCTTGCCACAGGAGATGTGTTTGCATGGACAGCAGTGATTATCCTATTAAGTATTGGCTTTGAAAAACTGCTGCTGTGGCTGGTGCGCTGTTTTTTTATCTGGACACTTTCTATGCCGGTGGAAGTCAAAGCTGGTTTGGCAGAGAAAACAAAGGAACATACAAATTATGTTTCCGGCGGTAGCGGGACAATAACTTGCGAAAGAGTGACAAAAAAATATGGTGACAGGATAGTTCATTCAGACGTAACGCTTTGCTATGAGCAGGGAAGTGTGAATTATCTGCGGAATCCATCGGGCAGTGGCAAGACAACGCTGCTGCGCCTGATTGGTGGTTTGGAGCATCCGGATGAGGGAACAGTGACCTGCGATGGACGTGTGAGCATGATGTTTCAAGAGGACAGACTTTGCGAGGAGTACAGTGCCGTCTGCAATGTGGCGTTAGTCACAGGAAATGTGCCCGGCGCGAGGAAGGCGCTGGAGCGTGTTCTGGAGCCGGAAGCGCTGTATCAGCCTTGCGGCAGTCTCAGCGGGGGAATGAAGCGCAGGGTTGCGTTGGTGCGTGCTATGGAGGCGGACGCAGATATAGTGCTGTTGGATGAACCCTTTACGGGAATGGATGCCGATACCAGAAGACGTGCAGAGACGTATATCGAGGAGCGGAGACAGGGAAGGACTCTGGTGATTGCTACCCATATTGGGTTTGAGAAAGAAAACATTTGAGTTTTTTGGGATTCTATGATATAATCGTAAAATGACTGTGATTGTGTCCACTTGGAACGGTGATATAGATTCGACACAGGTAATTTAAGGAGGAAATGTAACAATGAGTTTACAGGTAGAAAAGTTAGAGAAGAACATGGCAAAATTGACCATTGAGGTGTCTGCAAAAGAGTTGGAGAAGGCGCTTGAGGGCGCTTATCAGAAGAATAAGAACAGAATCAGTCTTCCGGGCTTCCGCAAGGGAAAGGCACCCCGCAAGATGATTGAGCAGATGTACGGTAAGGAAGTATTTTATGAGGATGCAGCGAATGCGCTGATCCCTGAGGCATATGAGAAAGCTTTGGAGGAGTGCACAGAGGATATCGTATCTTCCCCCAAGGTTGATGTAGTACAGATTGAGGCAGGAAAGCCCTTTATTTTCACTGCGGAGGTTGCTTTGAAGCCGGAGGTAACACTTGGCACCTATAAGGGTGTAAAGATTGACAAGATTGAAGTGGCAGTTACCGAGGAAGAGATTGACGCTGAGATTGAGAAGGAAAGAGAGAGCAACGCGAGAACCATTACCATCGAAGACAGAGCAGTAAAAGACGGCGATATGACCATCATTGACTTTGAAGGATTTGTAGACGGTGTGGCATTCGAGGGCGGAAAGGGAGAGAATTATCCTTTGACTATCGGCTCCGGCGCATTTATTCCGGGCTTCGAGGAGGCGCTGATCGGTGCAGAGCTCGACAAGGAATGCGATGTAAATGTTACCTTCCCTGAAGATTATCACGCATCTGAGCTTGCCGGTAAGCCTGCAGTATTCAAATGCACCGTGAAGGAAATTAAGGAGAAGCAGCTTCCTGAGCTGGATGATGAGTTCGCAAGCGAGGTTTCCGAGTTCGATACATTGGCTGAGTACAGAGAGGATGTTAAGAAGCAGCTCACAGAGAAAAAAGAAGCGGCAGCTAAGGAAGCAAAAGAGGACGCAGTGATTGATGCAATCATCGAGGAAGCTCAGATGGATATTCCCGATGCAATGGTTGAGACACAGCAGAGACAGATGGTTGAGGAGTTTGCGCAGCGTATTCAGTCACAGGGCTTGTCCATGGAGCAGTACATGCAGTTCACAGGTATGACAGCCGCAGGCCTGATTGAACAGGTCAAGCCGCAGGCACTTAAGAGAATCCAGTCTCGTCTGGTTTTGGAGGCAGTTGCAGCAGCAGAGAAGATGGAAGCATCTGACGAGGATTTCGAGGATGAAATCAAGACCATGGCTGACGCATATCAGATGGAAGCAGACAAGGTGAAGGAGCTTCTGGGTGAGAATGGTGCGAAGCAGGTAAGAGAAGATATCTGTGTGAAGAAGGCAGTGGAATTCGTAGTTGAGCATGCAAAGGAAGCCAAAGCTACCAAGTCCAAGAAGGCAAAAGAAGCTGCTGAAGCTACAGAAGAGTAATAGATTACAAAAGACTGCGAAAAGTTGTACCTTCCCGTAAGGTATGACTTTTCTAAGTTTATTTCGCTTAAAATTTTATTAAATACGCAGAAATGCTATTGAAAAGCTGCGTATTCTGGGATATGATTTTCCCGAAAGCAGAAAGGAGTGAGGTTAATATGAGTTTAGTACCTTATGTCATTGAGCAGACAAGTAAAGGTGAAAGATCCTACGACATTTATTCCAGATTGTTAAAAGATAGAATTATTTTCCTGGGTGAGGAGGTAAATGATACCAGTGCAAGCATTGTAGTGGCACAGTTGCTTTTTTTGGAGGCAGAGGACCCGGAGAAGGATATTCACCTTTATATCAACAGCCCCGGCGGCAGCGTGACAGCAGGCATGGCTATCTATGATACCATGCGTTATATCAAGTGCGATGTGTCTACTGTATGTATCGGTATGGCAGCAAGTATGGGAGCATTCCTGCTTGCCGGCGGTGCAAAGGGTAAGAGATATGCACTTCCCAATGCGGAGATCATGATTCATCAACCTCTTGGCGGTACGCAGGGTCAGGCTACGGAGATTGAGATTGCAGCAAAGCATATTTTGCGCACGAAGGAGAAGCTGAATCGCATGTTGGCAGAGAACACCGGTAAGGATTACGAGACGATTGCTGCCGACACAGAACGCGATAATTGGAAGAGCGCGGAAGAAGCATGCGAATATGGATTGATTGATAAGGTCATCACTTCACATGATGTGAATGCCTGATTTCAGTAGGTGGTAGTTCTTATAAAAATAGTATAATAAGCTTAGGAGTATAGGAAATGGCAGGAAAGATTTCCGGTAGTGATATTAGATGTACCTTCTGTGGTAAATCCCAGAAACAGGTGCGTAAGCTGATTGCGGGACCCGCAGGGGTATATATTTGTGATGAGTGTGTAGATATCTGTTCAGATATTTTGGATGAGGAGCTGGAGGATGAAATGGTTGAGGAGACCGAGCATCCTGAAATTAATCTGCTCAAGCCAAAGGAAATCAAGGATTTTCTGGATGACTATGTCATTGGTCAGGAGGAAGCAAAGAAGGTTCTGTCTGTAGCAGTCTACAATCATTATAAGAGAGTGATGGCGCCTAAGACGCTGGACGATGTAGAATTGCAGAAGAGTAATATTATTATGGTAGGTCCTACCGGTTCTGGTAAAACCTATCTGGCGCAGACTTTGGCGAAGATTATCAATGTGCCGTTTGCGATTGCGGATGCGACTACACTGACAGAGGCAGGTTATGTGGGCGAGGATGTGGAAAATATCCTGCTGAAGCTTATTCAGGCGGCGGATTATGATGTAGAGCGCGCGCAGTATGGTATTATCTATATTGATGAGATCGATAAGATTACCAAGAAAAGCGAGAATGTGTCCATTACCCGTGATGTTTCGGGCGAGGGTGTGCAGCAGGCGCTGTTAAAGATTGTGGAGGGTACTGTTGCCAGTGTACCTCCCCAGGGAGGCAGAAAGCACCCTCATCAGGAATTGATTCAGATTGATACCACCAATATTTTGTTTATCTGTGGCGGTGCCTTTGACGGCTTGGATAAGATTGTAGAGTCCAGACTGGACAGAAAGTCTATTGGTTTTAATACAGAGGTTTCTCAGAAATCTACCAAGGAGCTGAGCGATCTGCTGCAGGAGGTAACGGCGCAGGATTTGGTGAAGTTTGGATTGATTCCGGAGTTTGTGGGACGTGTACCCATCTGCGTTTCACTTCGGGGATTGGATAGAGAGGCGCTGGTGAGAATCTTGAAAGAGCCCAAGAACGCTTTGATCAAGCAGTATCAGAAGCTGTTTGAGATGGACGATGTGGCACTCACCTTTGAACAGGATGCGATTGATGCGATTGCTGATAAGGCATTTGAGAGAAAGACCGGTGCCAGAGGACTTCGTTCTATCATGGAAAGCGTGATGATGAACACCATGTACGAGATTCCTTCGGACGAGACCATTGAAAGCTGTGTGATTACGAAGGAAGCCGTGAACGGAGAAAGTGAGCCTCTCACTGTGCACAGAGAAGTGATAAAGAAAGCAAGGTAAAGATACGCCGCCTTTATAGGCGGCGTTTGTCAAACTATAAGAAAATTCTCAAGGGAGAACACATTTATAAGCGGCTGGATGCTTCCTGGAGAAAGGATGGAAAACATGATTATCAAAAATGTAAGTTTGGAAACTGTGTGTGGAATTACCAGTAAGCTGCCGGTAAACAAGCATCCGGAAGTGGCATTTGCAGGAAAAAGTAATGTGGGAAAGTCTTCGCTGATCAATGCGCTGATGAATCGTAAAGCTTTGGCGCGCACCAGTTCCCAGCCGGGTAAAACTCAGACCATTAATTACTATAATGTAAATGACGCAATTTATTTTGTGGATCTGCCGGGCTATGGTTATGCCAAGGCAAATGAAAATGTCAAGGCACAGTGGGGCAAGATGATTGAGGACTATCTTCATAAGTCCAAGCAGTTAAAAACGGTATTCCTGTTGATTGATATTCGTCATGCGCCTTCCAATAACGACTGTATCATGTATGACTGGATATTGAATCAAGGCTTTCGTCCGGTTATCATTGCAACGAAGCTGGACAAAATCAATCGTAGTCAGCTCCAGAAGCAGTTGAAGCTGATTCGTACGACTTTGGGTGCAGACAAGGACACCATCATGATTCCTTTCTCCGCCGCTACCAAGCAGGGCAGAGAAGAGATTTATGAGCTGTTAGATGGAATTATTGAGACGCAGGAGCAGGAAGCGGAAGGATTGGAGACCCTATGAGAAAATATCTGAAAGCATTGACCAACCTGGCTTTAGCATTGATTATGTTTCTGCTGATCGTATTTTGGGTTCCGAGACTGCTGTGGTTCTTCGCGCCTTTTGTGGCGGGTGCCATTATTGCGTGGATTGCAGGTCCCATGGTGCGATTTTTTGAAGAAAAGATAAAGCTAAAGCGCAAAGCAGGGAGTGCCTTTGTCATTATTGTGGTAATCGGTCTGGTGGTACTTTTGTTCTATCTGGTAGGAGCAAGATTGGTTGAAGAGGGTGTCGGACTGTTGGAGTCCCTACCGGAACTGTGGGAAAGCACAGAGGAGGATTTTGGCGAAATCAGGCAGAATCTGGACGTGGTATACAGCAGACTGCCCAAGGATATACAGACCACCTTAGATGGAATCGTGGGAGAAATAGGTTCTTATATGGGAGAGCTGTTGGGGCAGATCGGCAGTCCTACCATCGCCGCTGTGGGGAATTTTGCAAAGCAAGTGCCATCCATGATCATCGGTCTCATTATGGCGCTTTTGTCCGCCTACTTTTTTGTGGCAGACAGGGCTGCGGTGGGGGATTGGATGCGCAGCAATAGTCCTAAGTTTCTACGGGTGCGCTATGCGATGATTAAACACAGCTTGAAAAAGGCGGTGGGCGGATATCTGAAGGCGCAATTAAAAATTGAGATTTGGATGTATCTGCTCTTGGTGATCGGATTGAGTATTCTGCGGGTCAACTATGTGTTGTTAATCGCGCTGGGAATTGCCATTTTGGATCTGCTGCCTTTTTTCGGAACAGGAACCCTCATGGTGCCGTGGGCGATTGTGAAGATATTGAGTTCGGATTATCAGATGGCGATCGGTCTGCTGATTATATGGGGCGTGGGTCAGTTGGCGCGTCAGATTATTCAGCCTAAGATTGTGGGAGATTCTATTGGTATGCCGCCGATTCCCACTTTGCTCTTGCTTTATGTAGGCTATAAATTGAGCGGTGTGCTGGGGATGATCGTGGCAGTACCGTTGGGGTTGTTAGTCTACACCATGTATCAGGAGGGCGGATTTGACACGACCAGGAACAGTCTCCTGATTCTGGTGAACGGCGTCAATCGTTTTCGCAGATTGAATCCATCGGATATGGAGGATTTGCAGGATATGACTGCGCAGGAGGATACAAAGGATGCGTAATATCAGACTGATGCTGCAATATGAGGGAACCCGCTATCAAGGCTGGCAGAGACAGGGTTCTACAGACAACACGATACAGGGAAAGCTGGAGGTACTGCTTTCGAGGATGTGCGGAGAGACCATTGAAGTGCAGGGCAGCGGAAGAACAGATGCGGGTGTTCACGCGTTGGGACAGGTTGCCAATTTTCATACCGCCTGCGATATGCCCGTGGAGGAGATGCTGACATACATCAATCGTTATCTCCCGGAGGATATTGCAGTGGTGGAGATCAGTGAGGCACCACCTCGCTTTCACAGCCGCCTGAATGCCAGCAGAAAATGTTATACCTACCGCATCATTAACAGCAGTATTCCCAATGTATTTTGGCGAAGGTTCGCATGGGAGGTACCGGAGAAGCTGGACCTGAAGGCGATGGGCAGAGCAGCGGCATTACTCTGCGGGGAACATGATTTCAAATCCTTTACCTCCGCCACAAAAGGAAAGAAATCTACGGTCAGAAGGATTGATTCCATTGATATCACCGAGCAGGATGGACTGTTAGTGCTTACCTTTTTGGGAAATGGTTTCCTGCATCACATGGTAAGGATATTGGTCGGGACGCTTCTGGAAGTGGGAATGGGCAGGCGGACGCCGGAGAGTATGGAGGAGCTTCTGCTGGCTGGCAGCCGGGCGGCGGCGGGAGCACTGGTGCCTGCCAAAGGACTGACACTGGTGAAGGTATTTTATGATGAAACCAATAGATGATTGCAAACGGAAATAGTGGGGTGAAGATATGCAGTATCGGCAGGATAAATTCGGAAAACAGATTTCTATTTTGGGTTACGGCTGTATGCGCTTTAGCAAGAAGGGCAACAGTATTGATTTGGAGAAGGCAGAGCGGGAAGTGATGCGTGCCATTGAACTGGGCGTCAATTATCTGGACACGGCTTATATTTACCCGGGCAGTGAAGTGACGTTGGGGGAAATTTTGGAGCGCAATCATTGCAGAGAACAGGTGATGATTGCAACAAAGCTTCCGCAATACCTGATTAAGTCACGGGCTGCGATTGATAAATATTTTACAGAGCAGCTTAGCCGTCTGAAGACAGACTATATTGATTATTATCTGATGCATATGCTGACAGATATCGCGGCATGGGAAAAATTGAAGAATCTGGGCATTGAAGTTTGGATGGCAGACAAAAAGAAAAGCGGCGAGATCCGCAATATAGGCTTTTCTTTTCATGGCAACACAGAAATGTTCTTAAAAATCCTGGAGGACTATGATTGGGATTTCTGTCAGATTCAGTATAATTACATGGATGAGCACAGTCAGGCGGGGCGAAAGGGGTTGGAAGCGGCGGCTGCAAAAGGAATCCCTGTGATCATCATGGAGCCCTTGCGTGGAGGGAAACTGGTGGATTTGCTGCCGGAGGAGGCAAAAAAGATCATTGCGGAGAATCCTCGAAAACGTACACCGGCAGAGTGGGCATTTCGTTGGCTGTGGAATCAGCCCCAGGTAACCTGTGTGCTGTCAGGCATGAACTCGTCAGAGATGGTGGAAGAGAATGTGCGGGTGGCATCAGAAGTGCAGGTGGGAGAATTTACGAAAGAGGATCAGCTTCTGATTGACAAGGTGAAAGCGGCGATAGGAGCCAAAATGAAGGTGGGATGTACAGGCTGCAACTATTGTATGCCCTGTCCGAAAGGGGTAGATATCCCTACCGCTTTTCGGTGTTATAATCAGATGTATATGGAAAACAAGTGGTCGGGAAGATTTGAATATGCCCAGATTATAGCACTGCAGAAAGAGATGAGTGACATCCGTAACTGTGTGGAATGCGGCAAGTGTGAGCAACATTGCCCTCAGCATATCGCCATACGACAGAAACTGAAAGATGCACAAAAGGAGCTGCAGCCTCCTTATTTGCGTGCTGCGGTGAGCGTCATGCGGAAATTTAAATTCTGGTAAGAAAATAATCATTTGGAAGAGAGAATGGGAACCCCGGAGGATTCGATGAAATAATAAATGGAACGTTCCGGGGTTTTATCGTGCAAAAAAAACTATTGTCAAATGAGTAAAAGTGTGTTATTGTATTAATTGCATAATACAACAATGGATTGTAAAAAAAGGATATTCCTAAGAAATGTTGTAAGAGGAAGAAAATGAGTGAAATAGTAAAAATGCGCGCTCCCGGCAGAGCCATACAGATGCCCGAAAAAAAATGGGGACTGAGCGGCAGCACATTAAAGTGGATAGCGGTGGTCTCAATGCTCATAGACCATCTGGGATTGGGGTTGGCAGGAAGGATTCTGATTACCAACTGCTTTGGTATGAGCAGAGAGCAGTGGCAGAGCTTGTATATATTATATAGGATCATGCGAGGGATTGGGCGAATGGCTTTTCCAATCTATTGTTTTTTGCTGGTGGAGGGCTTTAAATGGACGCACAGCGCTCTTAAATATGCGCTGCGGCTGGGTATTTTTGCGATAGCATCGGAGATACCCTTTGATCTTGCATTTTCCGGAACGGTATTGGAAT
Source organism: Lachnospiraceae bacterium (assembly GCA_017478245.1). Lineage (GTDB taxonomy): Bacteria > Bacillota > Clostridia > Lachnospirales > Lachnospiraceae > Acetatifactor. Next base: position 1,581 of record JAFVDW010000026.1, on the reverse strand, counting down.
TCGGGTATCAGAATGTGTTCTTTACGCTACTGTGCGGTTTTCTGGCAATGTTTGGGGCTGATTGGCTGACACAGAAACTGTTGGATGAAAAACCGTTGTATATGCAATATATAGGCGCTCTGCTGATTACTGTTTTGTGTACCGCGCCCATGGCAGGCGTTGCAGAGCTGCTGCGCACAGATTATGGTGCAAAGGGAGTAGTCTGTATCATGCTGCTATATCTGTTCCGCTATTTAAAATGGGAGCAGGTTGCGGTGGGGGCAATTTCCTTTTTGTGGGAGAAACCGGCTTCCTTGGCATTTATAGCGGTGGCACTCTACAATGGGAAGCGGGGCATGCGGTTAAAGTATTTTTTCTATTTGTTTTATCCGCTGCACCTGTTGCTGATCTATTTCATCTGTATGATGCTTGGCATTGCAGGGCAGTCAGTTATATAAATGAAAGGTGTGCGTCAACCGCACGGAAAAGAGGGAATATGGAAGAAATTTTACAGGTACAGGATCTTAGTAAAACCTTCATTTTGTCAGCGAAGCAGCAGAAGCTGGAAAAGACAAAGGACAAAAGAAGGGTGGCGGTCAATCATCTGAATTTTACCGCTTATAAGGGAGAGGTGTTTGGGCTTTTAGGACCTAACGGAGCAGGTAAAACTACAACATTGCGTATGCTTGCAACATTGATTCGCCCGGATAGCGGGGAGGCGTTGGTGGATGGCATCAGCGTGGTAAAAGCTCCCGGAGAGGTGCGCGGCAAAATCGGATTTCTCACCAGTGAGTTGAAGCTGGAGGAATTTTTTACACCGAATTATCTTTTTGACTTTTTTTCGGATCTGTATGGAGTGCCGTCGGAAGAGCGAAATGCGCGGAAAAAAGAAATGTTTGACCGTTTCGGAATCAGTCAGTTCGCAGAGGTAAAGGTGGCAAATCTTTCCACGGGTATGAAGCAGAAGACTTCTTTGGTGATCTCTATGGTACACAATCCGGATATTATCATCTTTGATGAACCTACCAACGGCTTGGATGTGTTGACGGCTAAGGTGGTGACGGATTTTCTGTTGGATCTGAAAAGCCAGGGCAAGACGATTATCGTGTCTACCCATATTTTTAATCTGATAGAGAAGATTTGCGACAGAGTGGGAATCATTATCAATGGCAGTATGGTGGAATGTGGTTCGTTGGATGAGGTTTGTAAAGGAAAAGCGCTTGAGGAACGTTTCTTTGAGATTTATGCGTAGAAGGTAGGTGATATTCTGTGAAAAATAGTGCGATAAAGGATGCGATTACGATTGTCAAGAAAGAATTGGCAAGATTTTTTGGAGATAAGCGAATGGTTGTGACAACCATTGTAATGCCGGGTTTGATGATTTATGTGATGTATACGCTGATGGGCTCCTTCATGATGGATGCCTTCATGCACGATGAGGAATATGTGGGAAAGGCATATGTGGAGTATATGCCGGATGAGCTGAGTGAACGTCTGCAGCAGTTGCCTCTGGAATGGAAGCGTCTTGAGGCGGGAGAAGAGCGTGAGGATATCAAGCACAAGATTCAGGAGAAGGAAGTGGATCTACTGGTGGTGTTCCCG